>DATDWM010000016.1:0-17041 GCA_036517375.1 Minisyncoccota bacterium | reverse complement strand
CATCTGGGTAAATCTAGGATCAATTCCAGGGGAAGTTCCAGCAACGAGTCCGATGTTTGCATTAGGTGCGATAGCGAGTAGGGTAGCGTTACGTATTCCTTTCTTTACTTTTGCTCGCACTCTATTCCAGTCAAGTGGTGGGAGCAGTTTAGCGGAATCTTTTTTGACAGTGAGCTCCCGGCCACGATCAAATTCTAGTTTGATTAAAGTATCGGCTGGAACCTCGCCTTTAGACCAGCCAGAGCCTTTGAAATTTTTATATGCTCCGCGCTCTTCGGCCAAGTTTGCAGATTCATCGATAGACATATAAGAAATAAATTCGAAAACTTGATCCGCGAAGTCATACGCTTCATTGTCCTCGTAAGAATAACCCAACTGTTCTATAGAGTCCGCGAATCCCATAAGTCCCAGCCCCACTGCTCTATTTTCAGAGTCGGCCCGGCGCGCTTCAGCAATAGGTAGCTCGTTGATATCGACTAGGTTGTCGAGTTGGCGAGTAGCTAGGCGTACGGATTCCTCTAATCGATGCCAGTCAATTTGTTTGTTCACTATATGCTTGGCTAGGTTAATGGAGACCAAGTTGCATACAGCTACGTTATCGCGGTCTGTAGGCAGGGTAACTTCAGTGCAGAGGTTGGAACAGTGGATGGTGCCGGTGTTGTTGTTTAAGGCGCGTACATTGATACTATCCTTCCAGGTAAGCCAAGGGTGAGAGGTAGTCTCGAGCGAAACTAGGATATTCTTGTATTGTTGGCGGGCAGGGATGACACTAAACATCTTTATCTTGCCTTGTTTGGCGAGTTCCACGTATTCGTTATACCGCTTAGAGAAATCAGCACCGTAGAGTTCATTTAAGTCTGCGACTTCTTTTGGATCAAATAGGTACCAGTCCGCACCTTCGAGCACACGTTTCATGAATTCGTCAGAAATGAACACAGCAGTGTTGGCGGTACGGGTTCGGCGGTAATCGTCCCCATTGTTTTGTTTCAAATCGATGAAGTCCTGGAAGTTTAAGTGCCAGTTTTCCATATAGAAACACAGTGCGCCCTTTTTCTTGCCTCCTCTTTGCACGGCACGAACAGCAGAGTCAATAATGTGCATGAAAGGTACTGGACCGGAGGAGACAGTGTTGTTAGACTTCAAAACTGACCCTTCTGCGCGCAATTTTGTAACAGAAAGTCCTATGCCGCCAGTTGCTTTAGATAAAAGCAATACATCGGAAACAGTTTTACCAATGTGTTCCATGTCATCGTGCATTTCCATCAAGAAGCAATTCGAAAGTTTAGGATGGGGAGTACCAGCGCCGATGTTGGACGATCCTGCGGAGAGGTATTCGAGCTTGGACATTTTGTCGTAAAACTTTTTCGCCCACTCAGTCGGATTTTTTTCGTTTAAGGACATACCCATAGCTACACGCATCCAGAAATATTGTGGTGTCTCGAGCGGATTTTGCTTCTCATCTTTCATTAAGTAACGATTTTGCATGGTGGAGAGACCGGAATACTTATAGAGTTCGTCGTTTTCTATTTTTAAATGTGCTCCGAGTTCGTCTAAGTTGAAAGTAGCAGACATGCGAGGGTCGAGCAATCCTCGGCCGACGGCGTCTAAAACATATTTTTTAAAATTATCGCTGTGAAGCTTGATAAGTTCTTCCGTAGATATCGCTCCAGCCTCATCGTTGTCGTAGTCTCCGATAACCTTCTTATAAATTACCTTTAGGAGTAGACGAGTGGCTATTTTATCAAACTCAATACCGAACTGCGCGTTCTGAAGCGCTGCGTTTATGGTGGCGGCATCCATTTCGTCGGTAGTAATACCATCATAGAGAGTGAGTCGTGTCTCTGTCGCTATTTGGATAACTTTACTGATAGGGTCTGCTATTCCATAACAGGCTCGCTCGATAGATTTGTTAATTCTGTCGGCATTGAATGGTACTTTTGAGCCGTCTCTCTTGGTTATGGTAATAGTCATAGGTATACATTATACTCTAGTTTAAAAAATAACAGCAAGTTAATATCCTGTAAATTCTTATAATGAAAAGTCGAATGGAATTCGTCAATATGCGTGCTGAAAAATCCTTTAGAATTTTGCTATAATACCTCTATGCCAGCTAAAAATAATCAAACAAGAATTATGGTTTTCGGGACTTTTGATGGAGTGCATCCTGGGCACCTGAACTTGTTTAAACAGGCTAAAAATTTGGCTCCAAAAAGCTTCCTTATTGTCTCGGTTGCTCGTGATAAAAATGTTTTAAAGATAAAAGGGCATCTTCCGGAGAAGGATGAACGAGAGAGAATAAAAATAGTCGGTAAGTGTCGGGCGGTAGATAAAGTTGTGCTCTCTGGACTCCATGATCACCTGCCACATATTATAAAAGAGCGGCCAGACATCATTGCGCTCGGGTATGACCAGAAATATTATGTAAAAAATCTTAAAAAAGATTTAAAAAATAGCGGACTCAAGGTCGAAATAGCTCGGCTTAACCCCTTTAAAGAAAAAATTTATAAAAATCGGTTGCTTAAGAAGCTAAATATCGCTCGGACGGATAGTAGTGGCAACGTAAACTCCTAGAATGAGCATAATTCCTAAAACAAGAAAGATAAAATTAAAAGCTGGAGCGAAAGATAAAATTAAAAATGCAACCATGGGCGCAAGTACGAAAGCCACTGGGGAAGTGTTGCGATATATTCCAATGAACTCATCATCTTCAGGTGTGATGTGTTTGAAAAAATAAACATCGCACATTATTTCGACCGATGCGACGCCGAGTCGAGTCATAAATAACATGAGCGTCCATACCCACACCACATGTACTTTTATAAAAAATAAAAAGAAAGTAGCGAGTGCAGCCAGAGCAAATCCATATATTAAAATTTTTCGTTCTCCAATTTTGTCAGAATATTTCCCGAGTGGGAATGGCATAAATACGAAAGGCGTAAGCATGATGGTAAACATTGTTCCGATTTCTGCCCAAGAAAATAGTAAGTATGAGTGTAAATATATCGGTGTATAAATTACCATGAAGGCGTAGAAAAATTGCATGATAAAATTCATGGCATAAGCGCGCTTGAGGGCTCCCTTCCTGAAGAATTTTTTAATTCCCGGCCAGATGGGAGACCGGTCGTACTCGGGATCCGGCAGGCCTTTTAGGTAGAAGTATGAAACTACTAAGAGTACAGTCATTATCTCAAAAGAGATGAAATATAAAAGGCCAAAAGAGAAGTTGTGGAGAACCTTAGCCGAGACAATTTGAGCTATGACCCAGGCGGAAGACATAATGGCTAGGTATAGTCCACGCACCCTGCCCACTTTCGAATTTTTGGAAAATATTTCTAAGAGTTCGTCTAGTGAGAAGACTATTACAATGTTTAAAACATAATAAATTAAAAATATTGGCAGTATCACGGACGCACTCTTAAAAATCGACAAAGAAAGCAAGCAAATCGCGTTTAACCCAACAGACAAAAGCAGGAATTTATAGCCACCGATTTTCCTCAAGAGCTTTGGAATGAGTAGGAGCGCGGCAATGGAAGAGAGAGAGCCCACGACATACATCCAACCCACATTTCTTTCCGCCAGGAAAGTCGAAAGAAAGCTCGAGTTCACATAGGCGGTGAGCGCTACGTGAAAAGAAAGCAAGAATCCACAGGAAAATATACTTTTTAATTTTGGATTATCTTTAAACATGATTCCCGAACTATGTACTTAGTATAACAGGAATGATCAGTGGACGCTTGGCTGTTTTTTGATACAAGAATTTTGAAACTGTTTCTCCTAGTCCCGCTTTTATTTGATCGAAGTCTATCTGACTAGAATTTACTCCTGCCGGTCTGTGAGCGATACCATCTTCTACACCTTTCTTGATAATTACGCGTACTTGGCGCAAGAGTTCCTGATTTTCTTTGAGATACACGAATCCGCGCGAGATCAAGTCTGGGGACTTTTTTAATTTTCCTGTTTTCTGATCAACAAGTGCAATGATTACGAACATGCCGTCTTGGGCGAGCATCACGCGGTCACGAATGACCACATCCTGCGCATCCCCGATGGAAGTACCATCTACCATCATCAGTCCACTTGGGGCTTTCTCCTTTCTTTTAATTATTTTTTCTCCATCCAGAGATATTTCAATAATAGAACCATTGTCTGGAACCACTATATTTTCTTCTGACATACCCATGTCCATAGCTAGCTCCTTGTGTAGTTGCAGGCGATAATGGTTGCCGTGAATCGGGATAAAGAATTTAGGATGCGTTTTACGATGTAGCCACTTCACATCTTCCTGGTTGCCGTGTCCGGTAGCATGCACAAAGTCTTCACCTGCTGTGCGGTAACTTATAATGCGTACTCCTTGGCGCGCAAGTCCGTCTTTCATTCTCTCGACTGCTCGCTCGTTTCCTGGAACAATAGAAGCGGAGAGTATTATAGTGTCCCCTTTTTGTAAGGAAAACTTAGTGTGGGATTTGTTAGCTGCGCGGTTAAGTGCCGCGAATTCTTCCCCTTGCGCGCCGGTCATCAGTACCACTACTTTGTTCGGCGGGTAACTTCCAGCTTCTTCGATCCCGATCAGAGTGCCTTTTTTAGGGGTAAAGAGTCCAGCTTCGATAGCTACCTCAATGTTAGTTTTCATAGAGCGTCCATCGAGTGCAATTTTCTTGCCCAGTGCTTCCGCCGTTTTTACCACATGCGCTAGGCGAGTGATGTGGGAGGCGAAAGCGGCGATGATGATCCGGCCACTTATTTTTTTAATTAAATTTTCTAACCCTTGATGCACCTTTATTTCCGGCAGGGAATAGCCTTCATTCTCAATGTTCGTAGAGTCAGTCATAAGTAGCAACACCTTGGCTTTGTCAAATATCGCATATTCTTTTTCTTCCTCTGCGCTTACTACGCCGTCTATTTGATCGAGTTTGTAGTCTCCTGGGGTTACTATCCAGCCATGCTCGGTTTCGATAATGATACCCATAGAGTCGGGGATAGTGTGGGTGACACCAAAGAATCTAACTTTTACTTTTCCGCACATTATTACAGAATCTTTCTCCACGATGTTTTCTTTCATCTTTGGTAAATGTGGAAATTCTGCCTGACGCTTGCGCATCATGAGCACGGACAGGTTTCTAGAATATACTTCTGGGTTACCAATACGTGAAAGCACTATCGGCACGCCACCAATGTGGTCCAAGTGTCCGTGAGTTACGAAGAGAGCGCGGATTTTATCCTTGCGTTCCTCGAGGTAAGTAGTGTTCGGTATCACGTAATCCACCCCAGGAGTTTCTTCATTAGAGAAATGCATACCCGCGTCAATAACGATAATATCGTCGCCTATCTCTATGGCGGTCATATTCTTGCCTATTTCTTCCACTCCTCCCAACGGAATGATACGGATCACGCCCTTTTCTAGATCAGGAATTTTTGTGCCGTTTGTGTTCTTGTATTGATTTTTTTGCTCATATGGACGCTTGCCACCACCACGAGGCCCACCAAATCTTTTCTTGGTATATTGATAGGTCGAACTTTTCATTGGCTTCCTCTTCTCTCCAGTGTGTTGTTCCGTCCTATTTTCACTATTAGTAGTATTATGTGGTGCATGTCGAACGGGCGCATTAGCATTAGCATCCTTACTGATTGAGCTGAAAGATAATCTTGTTTTTTTAATCATTATTTATATTAGTTAGTAAATATTTTCCAAATATTGTCGACTTCAGTGTACCACAAATAGATATTTAGAAATCTATCTCGAGGAGAAATAATGTGATCCATCGAAAGCCCGCTTAAGTCCTTAGACACGATGTATAAAAAATTGGGACTATAAAGGAAAACAGCCGGCATGTCTTTTTTTATTTCGTCTTCAAATTGTGCGTACTTTTTTATTCTTGCTTGTTCATCAACGGTTACAAAGGCGTCTTCTAGAATTTTATCCACCTTGGCATTGGTGTACATGGCCACATTTAGCCCCGGGTCCTTTCTTTGGGAAGAGTGCCAGAAGGCGTACAGATCTGATTCGTTGTTTATAATTTGTCCGAAAAGAAGAGCGTCGTATTTACGTGGACGGATGACACCTTGGTTCAGATTTCCTACTTCGAAAGTTCGTACATCTACCTTCATGCCGAGCAACGCCAGATTTTCCTGGATAAGGGTGGCGGACTTGACTAACTCTGGGGCGTTACCAGTAGAGATAGAAAATTCTAGAACAGTTACAACATCTTTCTTACCCTTCTCACTTTTTGTTTTTTCTAAGAAACCGCTTTCACCCATCTTCCACCCATCTTTTGTCAATATTTCTTTAGCTTGCCTCAAATTTTCTTCCCGAGTGACACTCTGTTCACTTGAGAGTTTCTGGTAGGCGATCATGTTAGGAGGGATAGGGTCATCAATGGCGACCCCATAACCTGATAACACTTCGCTTACGATACTGTCTTTATCTATGGCCAAGCCTACCGCAGTGATTATGTTCTTGTTAGTGAAAAGCTGGTTTTGGTTTTGGTTAAAGAAAAGTCCGAATACGCGAGGTAGCACCGAGGATTCTACCCGATACTCTTTATCTTTCAGAAGCTTTGCATTCTCTGGAGCTAGAGAACTTACTTGATCAACAGTTTTGTTTTCAAGCGCGGCTATTAAGTCTTCTTCACTGGAATAAAAATACAAATTTATATTTTTTATATAGGGTTTACCTAGAATGAATTTATCAAATCGAGCTAATTCATAACTATCTATTACGCCGGAAGATTGCTTGCTAACACTCTTGACCATGTATGGTCCGGAGCCTATGGGATTTACATTCGCTTCATTTAGTTCAACAGGGGAGCCACTCCAGATGTGCATTGGCATTATGCCCAAGGTTGTATTTTCTAGGAAGGAAGCGTAAGGCTGTTTCAAAGTAAATTTTATATTAAGATCATCTATCTTTTCAACACTGACTCCATCCCAGCTTCCTTTGCGAGGACTTTTAATCACTGGGTCCTTTACCGCATCTATTGTAAAAATTATATCGTCCACTGAAAGTGGAGTATTGTCCTGGAAGTAGAGATCTTTTTTCAAAGTAAACGTGTAAGTCAGGCCGTCGGTTGATATTTCATACTTTTCCGCCAAGTCTGGAATTAGTTTCCCATCGGCCCCCTTTCTTAGTAAGCCGGAATAAATTATAGAAACTAGGTCTTGATCCGCAGGAGAATTTGCCAAGATAGGATTTATAAAGCGGGGAGTGCCGATGATGCCTTCATTTACAGATCCTCCGCGCATAGGTACGCTCACCATAAAAGAACTGTTTATATTTTGGAGTATCGCGAGAGTGCTCACCAGCAATACTAAAGTCAGGACCGAAAATATTTTCCACTCTCTTTTGGAGAAGGTAGAAAAAGCAGAATTAATTTCCGACCTGCTAGGCAACGAAGCAAAAATTTTCAACTGTCGCATGCGACCCCATAGATTTTTCATAAGAGAAATTTAAAAGTGAAAGACTTTTTATTTAGATGCGTGCCTTGAGGAGTATAGAGAGCACAGCCGATAAAGCAAAAAGAATTGCACAAATTATAGACAAGTAAAATAGAAACTTTTCAAAGCCTCGGCGAGTATGGTGAAAACTACTACCATCTCCGCTACCCAAGGCGCCCCCAACTCCTGCACCAGACTGCTGGAGCATAATAGCTAACACTAGCACCACGGAAAGTATTATCTCTATATAGGGCAATATGTTGGCCACTAACTGCATGGGGACTATTATTACATAATTAAATAAAGAAAACAAGGAAGGGGATTACAGCAGAGCCTTGATGGCTCTTTTTCGTCTCATTTTGAGATCCTCCACCTATCTTTATATTATAGCATATACTGTATTCAAAGTCAATAGTAGGCGGATTCCTGTGATGTTGCTATAATATAGATATGAAAAATGAAAACAATGATCTTTCCGTGTTGGGTCTATTTCAAAAATTATTTCACAACTTTAATGCGCGCCAGATGAAGGATGCGACGCTGTCTTTTAAGTCGCATTTGGATAATGGCGGCAAAATGATGCTCGCCATGGGTGGCGCGATGTCTTCCGCGCAGCTGGGTGTGACTTTAGCGCCGATGATCAAGCACAAAAAGATTCACGCCATTTCCTGTACCGGGGCAAACTTGGAGGAATCTGTTTTCCGGCTGGTGGCTCACGATAGTTACAAGGATTATCCGGACTATAGATATTTCACTAAAGAAGATGATGAGAAAATATTAAATCGTGGCGAGCGACGAGTGACCGATACTTCCATACCAGAGGAAGAAGCTTTCCGAGTGGTGGAACCCATTATCCTAGCGCGTTGGAAAGAAGCTGAGAAAAAAGGGGAAAGATATTTTCCCCATGAATACTTTTATCAAGTCTTACTCTCTGGTGAGCTCCATGGTAAGTACGAAGGGGATCCGGAGGCTTGCTGGCTTCTTGAGGCGGCCAAGGCGAATCTGCCAATGGTGGTGCCAGGCTGGGAGGACTCAACTCTCGGAAATATTTTTGCCGGCTATTGCAAGGCAGGGGAGATTTCACCAACAGTAATGAAGACTGGCGTGGAATACATGATGTATCTATATGATCAGTATCAAGAACTTTCCGAGGGTGGTCCGGGGCTCGGATTTTTCCAGATTGGTGGCGGAATCTCTGGCGATTTCCCTATTTGCGTGGTGCCTTCCATTAAATACGACCTCAAAAAGGAAGTGCGTCCTTGGGGTTATTTCTGTCAGATTTCCGACTCCACTACTTCCTATGGTTCATATTCCGGTGCAACTCCGAATGAAAAGATAACTTGGGACAAGCTCACTGTAGATACCCCGATGTTCGTCATTGAGTCTGACGCTACCATCGTCGCTCCGCTTATGTTCGAAGCTATTCTCGACCGATATAAAATTAGTTTGAATTAAAAATAATAAATCCATCTAAATTGAAGAAACTTCTTAAAATTTTACTCCCGGTAATTGTCTTGGGCGCGATACTGTATCCTTTCCATTCTTTAATTTACACGAGGTTTTTACCTCTGTGGGAGAATTTTAAATATCTTCTTTGGAAGCCGGCTCCGTGTGAAGAGCCAATACCTTATACACTAGGGACCTTTGCTAAAGAATTTAATATTTCTCAAAAATATTTCCTAAGCGCCCTTGTGGAAGCAGAAGCAATCTGGGAGGGCCCCACTGGAGTAAATCTGTTCGATTATGCGCCCCAGGACTCCACCACAAGTGCTCTTGAAATAAATTTAATTTACGATTATCGTCAGCAGGCTACGAGCAAGCTTGCCAGCCTTGGAATCGTGGTTAAGAATACTCGCGCGTCCTACGATACTCTGAAAGCGCGTTATGAGGTAGAGAAAGTAGGATTTGAGAAAAATAAAAACACCTTTGACGCTCTCCTTGCAGAATTTAATAAACAGAACAAAGCTTATGAAGCAGAAGTAGAGTATTGGAATGAAAAGGGTGGAGCGCCAGAAGGTGAATTTAAGAAACTCGAAGCTGTGCGCAAAGGGCTCGAGGAGGATTCCAAGCAGTTACAAAATTTACAAAAAACAATAAACAGTACTGCGGATGAAATAAATGCACTCGTTGTATTTTTAAATCGTCTTGTGGGAGTGCTGAATTTGTCAGTAGCCAAGTACAACACCACGAATGACGCGCTGGGCGAGTCCTTCGAAGAAGGTGTGTATTCTAGTGATGGATTAAATAGGAAAATAGATATTTATGAGTTCAGTAGCCGTGAAAAACTAGTGCGGGTGCTGGCGCATGAGCTGGGACACGCCTTGGGGCTTGAACACGTGAAGGATCCTAAGGCTATTATGTATGAGTTTAACCAGAGTACCAGCCTCAGTCTCGCGAGTACTGACCTCGATGCTTTAAAGGCAGAATGCGACGCAAATTTCTAACACACATTAATTACTTAATGGGATTTTCTCCTTTAATAATGCGAATTAAGAATAGAATTACCGCCACCACGAGAAGAAAGTGAATAAATCCGCCTAAAATATTGAAGCCCAAAAAACCTAAAGCCCATAAAATTACCAATACAATTGCAATAGTTGTTAACATAATTTTTTTAAGTTAAATTTGTAAGTTTATTTCGACCATTTATATTATTTATAAAGGTACACACATCCCTCTTTAATATTGTACTACTATTATATGACGGGTGGAAACTGTATTTATTACATAAAGTATGATATAATATCGTTATTATTCGTTAGTTTAGAATTAAAAATAATATGGAACCAACACAAATAAATCAATCAAGCATGGAATCAAAAAGTTTTTTTGCTCGGAACAAGAAGTGGATTATCATCGTAGGTATCATAGTACTTATTCTACTATGGGGTGTCTCCGGATACAATAGATTCGTGAGCGGGGACGAGCAGATCACTGCTAGCTGGGCCCAGGTGGAAAACCAGTATCAGCGCCGCTTTGACCTTATTCCTAATATCGTAAATACAGTAAAAGGTGTAGCACAGCAGGAGCAAGAAGTGTTTGGCGCTATCGCAGATGCTCGAACTCGCTATGCGGGAGCGACAACTACTAATGCCAAGGCGGAAGCTGCTTCACAAGTAGAGTCTTCCCTTGCTCGCCTCTTAGTCATTGCGGAAAATTATCCCGTGCTTCAGTCTTCCCAGGCTTATCGTGACCTCATTGTGTCACTCGAAGGTACCGAGAACCGCATCACCGTTGAACGACAAAAGTACAATGACCTAGTCCGCGCATTCAATACTAACGTAAAGAGATTCCCAACATCTATCTTGGCTAAACTTTCAGGCTTCGGTGAGCGAACTTACTTCGAGGTGCCAGCAGAAAGTCAGGTAGTACCTGAGGTAGACTTCACTAACTAAGATTTTCTTGATGCGAAAATATTTTACGCTCGTATCTCTCGTAGGTTTGTTGTTCCTTCAACTCGCTCTTCCTCAAGTGGTGCAAGCTTTTGAGGTGCCTGCTCGACCTGCTGGCTTTGTGCAGGATTATGCCGCAATGTTGTCCGCGGAGCAGGTTGCAACGCTTGAAGCCAAAATTTCTGCGTTTGAAAAAAGTTCTACCAATGAAATCGCGGTGGTCACCATCCCGTCGCTTGATGGAGATGCGATAGAAAACGTAGCGCAAGAAATATTTACCAAGTGGGGCATCGGCAAGGTAGAGATGAACAACGGTGTACTGCTTTTAGTTTCCCTTGAAGACCGCAAGACTCGTATTCATACGGGTTACGGCGTGGAGGGAGATCTGACTGACCTCGGTACTTCCTATATCCAACAAGACATAATGACTCCAGCCTTTCGAGAGAATGACTATTATGGGGGTATTACGGGTGCCGTGGATAAAATGATTGAAGCCCTAGGCGGTAGTGAAATTGTGCCAGAGGGGTATTCTACTTCGAAAGATTATTCCAACATTCCTTGGGAGTTTCTTTTCTTTCTGGCCTTTGTTGTACTTCAGATTTTCGCTGCTATTTTGGGTCGGTCTAAGTCCTGGTGGCATGGGGGAGTCTTAGGCGGGGGTGTGGCCCTCGTTATCTGGCACTTCTTTATCTACTCACTCTTAGCGGCGATACCTTTGGTTGTAGCTTTCATCGGATTCGGACTTTTATTTGATTATTTAGTTTCGCGCGCTTATACCCAAAAGAAAGATTCCGGTCACTACCCATGGTGGTTCGGCGGCTTCGGCGGTGGCCACGGGGGAGGCGGATTTAGCGGCTTCGGCGGCGGGTCTTCCGGAGGCGGCGGATCTAGTGGATCCTGGTAGCCCTGTTAAATATTAGAATGGTAATAAATATCATTTTCATTCGTCTTAGTACGTAGTATAATTAGTTATTATAAATTTTAACTGAAAAATTTGCGTCGGGCTTCAATGGACACTGCCCGACGTGATTTTGCAAAATCATATGGATTCATATATTTCTTCGACAACCAAGCCAATTTATCACGGTACCAAGATAGTGTGGTACATAACCGACATTCTTGAAGTTTTGATTTTGTTTCGTGTAATTTTAAAGTTGATGGGCGCAAATCCAAACGCCGGATTCACGGATTTTATTTATAGCGTGACGCATGTATTCGTAGCTCCATTTGTAAATGTATTTAGAGTGACCTATGTAGAAGGTAATGTGTTGGAATGGACTTCAATCCTTGCGATGATTGTGTATTATCTACTTGCACTCGCTATTATTCGACTATTCTTGATGGGTAAAAGCGTGTCTACTCCGGAAGCTGCAGTGAAGCTCGATCAAGAGGAAAATAATTCATAATATTATCTACCTTACTCAACTAAAGTGAGTATTAAATATATACACGTAAAAGTGACAGCTGGAGCGGGCAAAGAGTCTTTTAAAATTAAAAGTTTGGACCACTTTCTTGTTTCTGTTCGTGAAAAGGCAGAACGCAATATGGCAAATTCTAGAGTGCTTGAAATTATGGCAAAGCATTTCAAAGTGCCTGTTTCCAAAGTTCGAATAGTGAACGGTCACCGGAGCCCTTCAAAACTCCTTATAATAGAGGGTATTTAAACGGCTCGACGGCCCTTGAGCCGTTGGGAGTTTGGTGTCCTCGTTTTTAGGTCAGAAAATGTTATAATACTTAAATGATCGACCCGACAAAAGTAAATATGAATCAATTACCGAAGAAGTTTATCGATGGCGCTATTGGTGCTTATGGTAAGGAGCTTTTTTCCTTTGCGCTCACGTCTGGGAATAACCTAGACTCCTTTGCGACAACTCCGCAGGTGATGAAGAGCATTGCTCAATGGGTAAATAGGCAAGTGGCGAATTACGAAAAGCAGTTCGGCACCATCGATATGACTCCGCCGAAGGTTCTAAGCCCCATTCAAGCATCAGACTTAGACAAGCCCGGTGATGAGAATAAATAAATTTATGAAGATATTTAAATACATTTTAATTTTAGTGGTGCTCGGCGTAGCAGTATATTTTATTTTTCAAAGTAAAATATTTAAAAACGGAGATACGGTGGTAGATGGTGACAAGCTCGGAATAGAACTCTGCTTTGCAAAGTTTACCCCGCCTAACAGTAACAGCCTTTATGATAAATACACTCTGCGTCTAAAGATGACAGGGGAAGAGGCAGTGGGCGAGCTCCGCCTAGTGCCAGGAGAGAAGGATAGTAAGGTGGGATTATTCGAGGGTACAGTGAGTGCGGTGGATAAGCAGATGATGGCACGCACAGCGAGTCTATGGTGGGACACCTTTGCGGAAGGTATGAATGTTAAGGAAGAATTGAAAATAGTTTTCGGTGAAGGGATAGCGAATATCGGATTTGGAGAGATGGTGGACCGTGGTGATGGTGTGTATATTTATAAAGATCCGACAAGCATTGCATACAACCTTGAACTCACAGATATGTCTTGTGAGGATTTAACTGTGCGAGAAAATGTAGAGAAATATTTACGTGGAAATATTGTAACTCTCTCTCCGGTCCAGGCTTCGATGGGCGGCACATGGTACGTCCTTTCTATGACTATTGATTTACCCAAAAAGTCCGGTGCAGTAGTGTACGAAGACGGACACACGGAGGAGAGGAGGAATTTCACCTACACTATAAATAGTAATCAAGAAGTTGAAAGTCTAAAAATAGAGTAATCTAAAGATCGAAAAAATAAATTTACTTCCTTGGCCACAAGGAACGGCACTCAGTAAATTTATTTTTTCGATCTTTAGATGAGTTCCAAGGATTTCAAAAATGTTTGCAGTTCGTCGCCAGCGAGAGTGCGGTAGGCGCCTTCTTTTATATCGCCTAGTTTTATATTCATAATGCGGATACGTTTCAAATCTTCTACTTCCTGGAAGAGTGCCACGCACATTCGGCGGATCTGATGCTTCTTTCCCTCCGTTAAGATAACTTTAAATTTATTCGGGCCGATGATGGCAACTTTACACTTGGCAGTCATGTCGCTATCTATTTGCACACCGCGTTCCATCTTTTCTTTGAAGTTGGCGCGCAGTTTACCTTTTACTTTTACTAGGTATTCCTTTTCATGAAAATATTTTGGTCCCAGCAAGCGGTCTGTAATGCGGCCATCGTTCGTGAGTATGATGAGCCCGTGGGAGTCCTTGTCGAGTCGGCCGACAGGGAAGACTCCTGCCACCGGCATAACATCTTTTATTTCTTTAGTATTATCACTAGCGGAATGGGTGAGTATGCCTAAAGGTTTGTTGTAGGCTATATATATGTACGGCTTCTGTTTGCCGCGGAACTTTACTTCTACACTGTCCGTTTTTTTTACTTTGTCGCCCAGGACAGCGAGGCGGCCATTTAGGAACACTTTCTTATCCTTAATCAAGTCATCTGCCCCTCGGCGAGTAGAGTAATTTTTAAAAGCTAGATATTTATTTATCCGCATCGGGAATGAGTCAGGATCTTTCATAGAAATTGAGTATAACATATTTGTATTATTTAGCTTTTTTTGTGAATTTAAGGTAAAGTAAATGTTCTATATGTCAGCCGGGGAAACAATTGTAAGATTTGATAAAGTCTCATTTAGTTATGGACACAACAAGCCGATATTGGACTCGGTTTCTTTTACCGTGCGACGCGGAATGAAAGCCACCATCGTGGGGCAGAATGGCGCAGGGAAAAGTACGATATTTTCAATGATCACAGGCGAAAGACAGCCGGAAGAAGGGCAGATACATCTAGCTCAGCGTACCACCATTGCTATCTCACGTCAGGTTATTCCTCGGGATGAGCTTGGCCTTACGGTGCGAGAATTTTTCCAGAAGTGTTTTAAAGAGAAGGTGTATGACATTGACCCTCGCATTGATGACGTGCTTGAAGTTGTAAATTTAAAAGGTCATGAAAAGGTGCATGACAGAATAGTGCGTTCGTTCTCCGGCGGACAGCAGGCGCGGCTACTCTTGGCTTCAGCCCTTATTCAAGAGCCAGATATATTGCTTCTAGACGAGCCGACTAACAACTTAGATAAGGCGGGCATAACCCACCTGACGGATTTCTTGGTTAATTATAAAAAAACAGTGTTGGTAATTTCGCACGATGCAGAATTTCTAAATGCATTTAGTACTGGAGTCCTGTATCTGGATATTTATACTCGCAAGGTGGAGCAGTATATGGGTAACTACAACAATGTGCTTAAGGATATAACAGCGCGAGTGGAAAAAGAAAATATGAAGAATGCTCAGCTTGAGAAAGAGATTCAAGCCAAGAAAGATCAAGCAAATGAATTTGCTTACAAAGGCGGCCGCTTGAGACTTGTAGCCAAGCGCATGCGAGAGAAGGCCGAAGAGCTCGAGGAAGAAATGGTGGACGTCCGGAAAGAAGATAAAACTATTCGACCGTTCACAATTCCATGCCAGCCGGACTTACTCGGCGAGATTGTAAATATTTCCTCCCTTACCGTAATGGATCCAAAGAAGCACAAGATAGTAGAGCGCAAAGCAAAAATAATTCTAAAGAAGAAAATGCATCTCTTGCTTTCAGGACCGAACGGTATTGGTAAAAGCACTCTACTTGAATCCTTGGCCAAGGGCACGGCCAAGGGCGCCACAATACAGGAAGGTGTACGGGTGGGCTATTATCGCCAGGATTTTTCTACTTTAAATTTTGAAGAATCAGTCCGGGCGGAGCTTGCTAAAATCTTGAAAGAAGTTACCGGTAAGATTGATGAAGAATATATGCGGAGCGTAGCCGCGAGCTTCCTTATTACTGGAGACATCATAAATACTAAGATCGGGGACCTCTCCGAAGGGCAGAAGGGGCTAGTAGCCTTTGCATCTCTAGTCCTGACCCGTCCGGGACTCCTCATCCTTGACGAGCCGACGAATCATATAAATTTCCGTCACCTTCCGGTCATCGCTCAAGCGCTCGATCAATACGAAGGCGCGATGATACTCGTCTCCCATGTGCCAGACTTCGTAGCGCAAATACGGATCGATGAAAAGCTTGATTTAGATCCTATCACTCGCGAGTGATAGGGGTGGAAAAATAAATATGCTTATGGTATAATGGTAGGAATTATTAATAATTAAAAGAATATAAATTTATGGCAGAATTAAAAGCGTTGTGTATGAAGTGTAGAGATGCAAATAAGAAGCCAACGATGCAGACGATGACGAATCCAGTAGTTACCAAGAATGAGAAGGGAAGGTATTCAGCCAAGGGTACTTGCGCACAATGCGGAGGTAATATGTTCAAGTTTATGTCCGAGGCAGATGCTAAGGCGATGATGTGATTCAGCAGAATCACCTACTGGGTTAATATTATTAATTAGTATTGCTCAAGAGAAGTAAATTTTATGGGAAAAGGTAATAACGCATATCGAAAGGATGTTAAAAAGCCTAAAAAGGCGAAGAAGAAATAAACTAGGATGAAGTAGCAAAAAAGCCCTCGAAATGGGGCTTTTTTGCTACTTGACTTGCCCTTTGGCTTCGTATATACTCTCCCTAGCGTCTACCTTTTGTAGGTATGGCGTTTTTGTTTCTCTTTGACAACCAAATAACCCCGCCAAAATAAAGATCGGCGGGGTAATTGAGAACCCCTTCTGTTACAGGAAGGGACGCAAGTCTCAAAAAAGAATTTGAGTAAGTATAAATAATTTTTAGAGCGAAGATCAAACTTTGGTGAACTCAAAATGATTCGGTACATAAAAATACTGTTTTTTATTTTGTTTCGTTCCTAACTTTTAATTAGAGTTTGATCCTAGCTCAGGATGAACGCTGGCGGCGTGGATAAGGCATGCAAGTCGAACGAATCAGTCCCATGAAAGTATGAGAAACTGAAAGTAGCAATACGATTGGAATCAAGTGTCGGATTGGGGTTTCTGGTTAGTGGCGAACGAGGTAGTAATACATAGGAACACCCCCTGAAGTCATGAATAATCCGGCGAAAGCCGGACTAATACATGATGGTCTCGCAAGAGTAAAGTGCAGATTTATCTGTTGCGCTTCAGGAGTGGCCTGTGCGATATCAGCTAGTTGGTAGTGTAATGGACTACCAAGGCTATGACGTCTAGGGGAGCTGAGAGGCTGACCCCCACCGATGGTACTGAGACACGGACCATACACCTACGGGTGGCTGCAGTCGAGAATCTTCCA
>DATDWM010000015.1:0-47123 GCA_036517375.1 Minisyncoccota bacterium | reverse complement strand
TAACATAACCCCCTTAAAGTCCCCCTTGATAAGGTGGGACAGGGCCCTCCTCCCCTAAATTAGGGGAGGCCAAGAGGGGTCTAACAATCCAGAATCACACTATCCCCGGGCTCCGGCGCGTAGGCTTCGATGCCTAGATTGTCTCGCAATTTTTGAACCAGAAACATCGAGGACTTAGGTTCTCCCATGACAGTAAAAACTTTTTTAACTGATTCTTGCATATCAACAACAAAGTTGAGCAGACCATCGGAATCCTTATGTCCAGAATAGCCCGAGATAGTGACCAGGTGCGCACGCACTTTTACATACTCGCCCCCGATCCGTACCGTATGTACCCCCTCTTGAATCAATCGCCCTGGAGTACCTACCGACTGATATCCAGTAAGCAACAGGGTGTTATTCGGATCCGGTAAATAATGCCTCTCATGGTGCACTATGCGGCCCCCAGCAGACATCCCGGAGCCCGCAATAACAATCTTCGGATTCGGCACAGTGACTATCATTTTAGATTCTTCGGAATGTAGGGTTGAACGAAGCCCCGGGAAATTAAAGAGGTGCGCATCAGTCGACAGAACCTTCTGCGCATGATCGTTGAAATAATTTTTATACTGTTTGAAAATTTCAGTCAGCCGGATAGCTAGTGGAGAATCCAGGAATATAGGCATGATGGGTATCATTTTATTCTCTACTAGGTGATTGAGCTCAAAGAGAAGTTCCTGTGAACGCTCAAGTGAAAAAGTAGGGATAATCAGCGTCCCCTTTCTTTTATAATTTTCTTCTATTACTGTTTGTAAATATTTTCTACGATCGTCCCTTGACTCGTGGTTACGGTCACCGTAGACACTCTCCATTACCACATAGTCTACCTCTGTGATCTTCTCAGTATCTGGAAGTAATGGCGAAGGGCTGTTGCCTAGGTCGCCAGTAAAGAGTATTCGCTTGCCATTATAAACAAACATAATCATCGCAGAACCCAAAATGTGTCCAGCATCCTTAAAAGACACTTCCAAGTTCGGAGTTAGGACTATTTTTTCATGATAATTAAATCCGCTCCATAGCGAGTGAGCGAGCTTCACATTCTCGGGTGTGTAGATTTTATCCAAACGAAGTCCTATATTTTTAGATAATATACCCATAGTGTCATCGAGCATAGGGCCTGAAAGTGCCTTGGTCGGCAGAGTGGAATATATCTTGCCCCGGAAACCTTCTGAGATTAATTTAGGAATCCTACCGATGTGGTCTACGTGCGCGTGCGTGATAAAAAGGATGTCTATTTCTTTCGGATCATAAACAAAGGGCGCCCAGTTTATATCATCGATCCACTTTATTCCTTGAGTAAGTCCGCAATCAACTAGTATCTTTTTACCATCAGCTTCTAGTAAGAAATTTGCTCCCGTAACCGAGTCCACCCCGCCATGAAATGTTATTTTTGCTTGGCTTGCCATGATTATTATTGTACCCTGTTTTCTTTAGTTGTGAAAGTTTTCTTGGATAATAAAATCACTCCTACCACGCCTCCGATTAAATCAAAAAACAGATCTGAGAGAGTATCTGGAAGATCGAAAGGATTCTGAGCAAAATTATTATTAATTAAAATCTCATAAACTTCCCACAGGATACCGATCAAAAGTACACCCGCTAAAGTATAAAATATAGATTTGAGGGAAAGATCAAGTTTTCTAAAAAACCAAATTATGGCAGAGCTAAGCCATAACCCACCTAAGAAATGCATAGGCATATCGAACCAGCGGATTGTGAAATACCAATAAAACTTAATTGCCACTAAATTTAAAACAAGTATGCAAAATATAAGGAAACTCAGGTATTTAAAGATTATTTTCCGATCCATCTGAGTATTGTACCTTAAATAAACGATTTTTGTAAGAAAAAATCCGCCCAGAAAACATTTGGCGGAGTCCTTCTTAGGACTATTTTCAGAATATTACCATAGCTTAAAGCTAAGTGGGTGCTAGATGCGCGAGACCAAGGTCAAACACAATCGAAGCTCCCATAAATTAGTGTTCTAGGTAATAAATGAAAATAACCCTACTTAGAGTATACACCCTTCCCTGCTTCCCGCAACACCTTTTTTAAAACAACACAACTTTTACAGTCTTTCAAATACAATGCCTGATACTAGGCAAGAAAAGTCAGAATTTCTTGGGCGACAGCTTCCGGTGTTTTATTTTCAGTGTCAATTTTTTTATAATTTTTGTAGAAAAATGGAGTTGGACTTGTGAAATCAGGAGTATTCCCTAATGAAAGAATGCGATCCTTATTCGCTGCATGTTTTTTCTCTACATTACGCATAGGGTTACCAGCGCGATCAGCGCAGACAGAAAGAGGAGCAACTAATTCCACGAAAACTACTTCGCCTCCGCTGGATTCATAGATATTTTTATAAAAATCTATATTTGCCCTTCCTTTGTCTTTCGAGAAATTCCAAACGTAAGTAAATATAAGATTCATATCATTCTCAGATGCCTCTTTTATGATATTTTCTCGAATGATGCGACTTAATCTATCCTCCGCGGGACTACCTAAACCAAACAAATGCATTACACCATCCATGACCATGTGATTAGTAAAAAGTCTGAAACCTGATTTTGATTCCAATATTTTGCCAACAGTGGTCTTCCCTACTGCTGGTGAACCAAAAATTATAAGAAGTTTTTTCATAATGTTATTTAATATTATACTCCCATCCCGGCTGCCAAGCTTTAGTTTTACGCCAGTCCTGTGCTAAGGCTTCCTTCCATGTTTTACCATTGAGTAAAACTTCTAGCGCCAGCTGTGGAGCCTTGTGAGAAACTATTGCCACACTTTTACCTTGATAATTGTTTTTTAAAAATTCTATAAAATCCGCCACCCTAGCTTTTACATCTTCATAACTTTCCCCTTCTGGGAATTTATTATAAATACACTCCTCTTCCTGCATCGGCTCAACGATACTACTTAGTGAGCCGTTCAACTTTCCATAGTTGCACTCACGAAGCCGAGCGTCTGGAAAAACAGGAGCTCGATTGTCAAAAGCAATATGAGATGTATCGGTTGCCCTCTTTAAGTCAGAACAAAATACTGCATCAAATTGCTGGTCTGCTGTTTGCTCTCGCAATTTATGCCCTTGTTGCATACCGAGCTCTGAAAGTTCTGCATCTTTCCAGCCAGACGAAATTCCACTTTCATTATCTACAGTCGTACCATGAACAAAATAAATTATTTTTACAGACATACTTTATTTCCTCTTAAATCTATTTTTGTCTCTGACCTTTGACTTTAGTAAAATCTTTTCCATTTCAACATCTAAATCTATAGCGTGGCTATTTGCTAAACATATAAGAGTAAACAAAACATCAGCTATTTCTTCTCCTAAATCTTGCTTATCTTCAGTAGTCTTCTTGGGCTTAGAACCATACATGTGATTAAGAAGTCTCCCAACCTCACCCACTTCTTCGGCTAGACGCGCAAACTGAGAAAGCGGAGGCCAGTACGGCTCTTCGTACCCTTGCACCCATTTATCTACAGCTTTTTGATAATTTTTCATAAAGTTTACTTCCCTTTTAACTTCTCGTAAAGCATAATGTCGTACTTACCACCAATGACGTGGTCTTCTGTAGTCACACCAAGGGTGCCAAGAAATTTATAAAGCTCCTCTTGAGTCTTTTTTCTACTTTCTGGGTTATCGTCTGTGACTATTTTTTCAGCTTCAATAAATTCCCCGAGTTCTTTTACGCTATCAAGTACTACTTCTATGTCATCTACTTTGGTTTTAATTCTTTTCTTATCGACAGTGGGTACCTGTTTCCAGTTTAAAAGTTTCAATATTTCAAGCATTTTTCCCCCATCCCCTATTTCTAGCTCCTTTTCAATGCAGTCTTGATGACTTGATTGAGAAATCTTTAAAGTGAAAAATGAAATCTCATTCTGCTCGCGTACGCGCAGTACCGGCGTACCAAGCGGTGGCGGAAAAGGAATACCATCCGGAATAAAAATATTATCCACCTGATGAATCTCGCTTGAGAATTTACAGCCGAAGTTTTCCAGTTTTTGGATTACAGCTTTCCTGTCCCTCAAAACTGCTTTTACCTCGACTTCGTACATAGATTTTTATTTCTTTTTACCTACTACGAATTTTTCGTGAACAGTCTCATATTCAAAGAGTTCATTTGCAGAAAACCAGTGAGCTATTTCAAGTTCTGCTTCCGATGCATCTCCTGAAGCGTGTAAAATATTTGGGATACCTAGATCATTAGCATCAGCATGGGCAAAGCTCATGTGAGAGTAGTCTCCACGTACGGTGCCTGGAAGTGCGCTCTTTGGCTCTGTGGTACCCACCATTTTACGTACTAGTGACACTGCCTCTACTCCTTCTAAGACGAAAGCAATTACTGGCCCTTCATTCATCATTTCGAGAGTGATATCGAAAACCTTCTGCCCTCGGCGAGAGATAACCTTGCCGATATCTTCATAATGCTTGTGATAGTGATCATAATCAGGCTTGAGCATCTTTGGGCCTACAATCTTGAGGCCCACTTTTTCAAATCGGCTAAGTATTTCCCCCACAATCCCCCGCTGTACTGCGTCTGGCTTGAAAACTATAAGTGTCTTTTCTTGTGTTTTTGTCATCTGACTATCTTAACAGATTATTATTTTTTTACAAACTCTTTAAAAGTCATAGATATGTAGTCATTGGGATCAATGCCGTATTTTACATACACAGAACTCGCTGAACATATTAGTCCTTTATCTGGATCAAATCCTAGCTCAAGTGCAGCCGCTCTGGCATTCTCTAGTGAATCCGCCTCTACTTCAATGAATGTGGGTACTCTGGGCCAGAAGTCTATGTCAAAAACAGCCTTCCCTTTTTGATAACGAATCCTTTTCTTTTCCATTTCTCGTTTTATAACAAAACCAATAGATTTAAAAATATCATAAGTTTTTAAAAAATTATCAACTATTATTTCTGTTTCCTTCATTCCTTCATCTGGAACACTGGCATCATTGGACTGTACTCCAATTCTTTGCTTATAAGCCAAGGTAGTTTCTTTTCCATCTGTACGAAGCCTTAACCAAGCATGATCCTTCTCCATCCTGAGATCTGGATAATCAAAGAAAGCAATACTGTAATTATATTCCGCCACCTTAGTAGCGCCGATAGCCAATAGTTTCTTTTCCAACTCCGGCACATCAACTTCTAAAAATTTTATTTCAAATTCTTCCATAGTGTTTTAAAAATTCCTGTAAGTTTTCTCGCTTCTACGCTCAATTGCTAGAACAAAAATATCCTTTCCTTTTCTTAAAAAAATAATTCTCAGGTCTCCTTTCCTCACACGATAAATATCCTCGCTACCTGCCAACTTCTGTAAATCTAGACCTAGACTATCATCATCTCGAAGTCGCTCTAAAATAATTCTCACTTGTCCCCTTTCCTTGCCGGAAAGTCTTTTCAGAGATTTTTGAATATGGTCCATTCTAAATTCTTTTCAATAACTCTTTTATATTGACCCCGCTTTTTCTGATTTTTGTAAAATCAATAACTTCTTCCCAGACATTTGGACCGACGGGGGAAATTTCAAAAACCGGCTTGCCACGTTTAAGTACGACAAACTTGTAGCCTTGATTGATGCGTTTTACATAACCATCAACATTATTTCTAAACTCTTTTAACCCTATAATTCTATCCATACCTGTAGTTTATCTTAAGTTGAACTTTAAGTCAACTATAATGTGCCCTCATAAATTTATTGCATCGTATCGTACCTAGCCATTATTTCCGCTTCGACTTCCGCTCGGTCACGGCCGAATTTCACGTAGGATAGTTCTTTCAAAGAGTCCACAATCCCTGGATTTCCCTTTTCGGCGTCCATAGTTCTTATATTAAAAGGCTTAACTGGCTGACCGTTCACCAACATACTCATATAGGCATTACGGTTATCAAGTTTGGTGATGTCTTGAGCGGTAAATATTGGTTTAAATTTCTGCTCAAGAAATATCGCGTCCTCAGTGCCTACCCGAAACACTGCCATAGACCCCACGTTACCGAAGACTGCGTTTTTGATATTCTCTTCCAGCTGAGTGATGTATTGATGCGCAATGTTGAGCGAGACCCTATACTTGCGGGCCTCTGATAGGATAGAGGCGATAGAATCAGTAGTCACATTCTGGAACTCGTCAATGTATAAATAGAAGTCATTCATCGGTTTTCCGAACATATCCACCCGGGAAAGCGCCGCCATTTGAATTTTACCTACCAATACCAAACCAATCAAGTTTGCATTTATGTCCCCAAGTCTACCCTTCGACAGGTTGACTAACAAAATTTTCTTTTCATCCATAATTTTGCGGAAATTGAAGACCGAATTCTGTTGCAGTACCACCGGACGCATTATGTCGTTGGAAATAAAGTTATCAAACTTGGAAGAAATATATGGCACAAAGTTAGCCAAGCTCTGGTCCCCCGTCGTCTGCTCGGCGGAAATCCAGAATTGTTTAATTATCGGGTTCTTGCATTTTTCAAGCTTCATGTCCCGGAATTCTTTATCCGCAAGGACTCGAGTAATTTCTAGTAGCGTTGAGCCAGACTCAGGGTCTTCCATCACTAGAAAAGCAGAGTTTCGGAAATATTGTTCGAACATCGCTCCACCACCTATCTTCATATCAAAGAGTTTATTAAAGATGCCCATCATTTCATTTACCACAAATGTCTTCTGCTCCGGATATTTCGGATCATACTCCAGCATGTTGAGGCCCATGGGGCGGGCGGTGTAAGCAGGGTCAAAGTAGATAACGTCATCAATGCGCTCCTTCGGAATTCGAGAAAGTATGGTCTGAATGTCCGTACCGTGCGGGTCAATATAACAGCAGCCATCCCCGTTCTTGATATCCTGCGTAATCATGTTGAGTAAAATGTTGGTCTTACCGGTACCCGTCTGACCGATAACATAAAAGTGTCGCATGCGGTCCTCGCGAGTTAAATGAATATCTGTATCCCGGCCTCGGTAACTATTTACGCCCAAGAGCACACCTTCGGGGCTAACCTCAATAGGCGCGGGCGCGATGCCAGACTTGGCTTCCTTAAGCTGTGGCTGGCTACCGATGCCTACTGGGAAGTGGAAGACGGAGGAGAGCTCTTTTAGATTAAGCGGCATCATTTTGTCGCCAGAGAAAGTTCGATAAGAGAAATCGTGGAAAAGTTTCTTGAGGTCGCTACCGTGTGCCTGGGTAAAAACAAAGGAATTGCTAGCCGCTTCGGAAAACTGATTAAAGGAAGATTCTATTTCCTTGAGTATTGCTTCCGCGCGCTCCCCAGTAGAGCCTGAAGCTATGACGCGGATATTTGCCTTCATGATGGTACTTTTTATTTTATTTCCGATTTTCTCCACTGCACCTTCATCCACTGCGCGCCTGCCCTTCATATACTTTTCCTTCTTTTCTTCATCCTGATGTTTAGGTGGCCCAAAGAGTAACTCTTTCCCTACTTTCTTAAAGGCGCTACTGAATTTATAGAAATTATCCGCCGCATGCTTTACCGAAATTCCATCTTTCACATCGTCCAGGATCATATGAAATTCATTTATAAACTTGTCCCCCGCAGGCGCGATGACCAGCTGTATTGCCGCACCTTCGCCGGCAGTCTGAAGTTTCGAAAATACATTTAAAATAGTATTCATCGGGTCGTGCTCGATGTTGTCATAAGTCTTGATCGGCATCACACCCCGCTCTTGCAATACCGCATACGCCCCAGCGGAAGCTCCTTCTTTGTTGAAGACGTTGTAATCCTCTCTGGTTTCATGAACCTTGGCGTTATGATAGAAAGCGAGAACTTGTTTCTCGAAAAGTGGAATGTGGGTGTTCGGTATTGCCGCATAAACCACCACTTGGTCACTCTCATTACTTAAAGCAACTTCTAAAGTGAAGTAATTTTCCTTTTCATTTTTAGGACCGATGGAGATGGACTGCATACCGGCATAGAACTGCTCCATGGCGCCGATGAATTCTTTAAACCCTTTCGATTTATCCGCTTCGTCCTCCGGAGGCGGTAGAGTTATTTCAAAAAGAGTCATGTGGAGAGACTTGTAAAGTGGTGTGCCTTCTTTGAAATCTAAGGTAGCCTGACCAGTTTTTAAATATTGAATTAAAACTCGGTGAAAATCGTCATCGATATGCGGGTTGCCCATCGCCTCTACTACGCTCAATGCGTTTTTAATTCCTTTAGTTATCACAAGCCCTAGAAGCTCTTCCATCACTATGTCGTGCGGTTCTGGCTTTAGCTTAAGCACAATGCCAGCTTGATCCCTGTCCCCAATTGCGTGCTCTTTATGCAGAGCCTGGCCCTTTGGTACATCTTCGTACTGAACTATCACATCATGCGCCGCAGTGTCCTTAGTATTTTCAAGCTGACCCTTGCCTACTAATTCTTCTTCCCTCTTGGCCACATGCGCGCGCAAATAATCCAGCTCTTCTTCTGGGTTTTTAAACTTCGGCATTTCCTTAAAAAAGGAAGGTTCCATTGTCATCAATTATATAACAAAAAGTAAGTTTCGGGAATTGCTTTTTGGAACGGTCTGGCCGGGGTGTGGGGCCCCGGAGATCCGAGGACCTGAGAAAAAGTAATCCCGAAACTTTTTACACCTTCGTTAGAATCTCCGGCTCGCCGTCTGTGATGAGAATGGTGTGTTCGAAGTGCGCGCTTTTTTTACCATCGGCGGTGCGGAAAGTATAGCCATCATCATCTAGAGTTACATTTTTGGTACCATTGTTTAACATAGGCTCAAGCGCAATTACCATGCCCGGAACGAGCTTCGCTCCTTTGCCGGCTTTACTAAAGTTTGGAATATAAGGATCTTCATGGATAGCCCGGCCCACGCCATGCCCAGAAAGTACTTCCACGATGCCATACCTGTGTGGCTTTACAAAGCCCTCAATAGCATGCCCAATATCCCCCACCTTGTTGCCTCCATAGGCCGCGCTAATGCCTACCATAAGCGCTCGCTCAGTGACCTCCATAAGTTTAAGAGACGCAGGGCTAACCTTGCCCACGGGCACCGTGAGGGCCATATCCGTGTACAAGCCTTGATGCCTGAGCCCAAGGTCAATTGATACAATATCTCCTTCTTCTAGGACTCTCTCTGCACTCGGAATACCATGCACGACTTCATCATTTACCGAAACGCATAGGGACCCAGGGAAAGGCATCGACGCACCCTCTGGACGATAATTTAGAAAAGCGGGCGTGTCTCCGCCGGCGCGAATTAATTCCTCCGCATAAGCATCTAAATCTTTTGTACTCACCCCGGGCGCTACCCTCTCCTTCACTTTATGTAAAATAGTCGCCAAGCGCCTGCCCCCTTCGCGGAGAGTTTCTATTTCTTTAGGTGTTTTAATTATGATCATACTTAGGAAATCACTGTTCCCTGAAACTCTTCACCATTCAAATATTTTGCCAAGTTATCAATTGGCTTTCCGTTCATTATAGCTACCTCTATCCCCTCCTTTTCGCACACTTCCGATGCAGTAGGGTCAAACGGAGAATTTAATCCTGAAGTCCATTCTTTTGGAATTATTTTTCTATATTCTGCCCATGAAGTCTTTTCAATTTTCTTAGCATTAGGGTTTTGTCTTGGATCGGAATCATAAACATAATCAATATTGGAAAGATTTATCATCTTTTTTGCACCTATATTCTTTGCCGCCATTACTGCATCCCAATCAGTACTATGCCCAGGTTCATAAGCAGAGCCAATAAGTATTGGGGTGTTGAATTGTAGTGGCTCAGTCAAATCCGCAATTATTTTATCGTGCGCATCTTTGCCGAAAACTACTCTTAATAATTCTGCATTTAATTTTAAAGATGCAATACCAATCCAATCTAAATCTTCCTCAGCAGGATTGCTGAGCTCCTTTGCAGCTGCCTGATATTTTCTGGCAATCTTTCCGCCGCCAGTAATAATTATAAATTTCTTACCCTTAGCCACATGAGACAAAATCAGTTCCTTGAAACTTTTCAAAAAACCCATATCTATTTCTTCCGGAATTATAAGCGAACCTCCTAATGAAATTATAATTTTTTCTTCCATATTAATACCCTAATGATTTAACTATATCGCCGTGCACGCTATCCACAGTCTGCTCTCCGTTTATTTCAATAAAATTGTACCCATCCTTGTTTCGGAAGTATTCTACTGATGGAAGCACATCTCTTTCGTACCAACCCAGGCGATTCTCTATTGTTTCTGGGGTATCATCTGGACGCTTTCTTTCCATCATTCTCTGTAATGACCATTCTTTTGAAACATTCATTAAAATAATGTTTGGCTTTTCAATTTTATAAAAATCAAAAAGTGAAGCTAGTGCAACTGCTTCCTCCAACCTCCGACAAACGCCATCTAGAATCATATTCTCTTTACCTGTAAAACTTTCTACAATTATTCTGGTCCAAATCCAAATCGGTAAAAAAACAGGAATCAAAAACCCATTTTGTAAAATGTTCCTTATGTTTACACCCACAAGATTGTCGGCTTTAGCTAATTCCCTAAAAGTACTCCCTGTTTCAATATATATGACTTCTTGCCCTTTAGACTGCAATAATTCTTTCAAGAGTTTAGCTTGAGTGCCTTTTCCACACCCAGATCTGCCAAAAAATACAAATGCTCTTGGATTCATATTTGAAGGATACACAATACTCCACTATAAATCAAGGATTAATACTCTCGCATTGAAACCTGAGCATCTACTTTCTTGATGAGGTCGAGGACTACGGAGACCACGATGAGGAGCGCTGTACCGCCTAGAGCTATAGCGGTGATGCCAGTAACTGCTCGCATGATGAGTGGTAAAATCGCAATAAGACCCAAGAAGATAGCGCCTAGCATAGTGATGCGGCTTAAGACTTTAGAAATGTACTCAGAGGTAGAAGCTCCTGGGCGAATACCAGGGATGAAAGCACCGTTCTTCTGTAGATTGGTAGAGAGCGCCTCTGGGTCGAAGGTAACAGCCGTATAGAAGTAAGTAAACATAAAGACTAAGAAGAAATATAGCACTGCATAGAGTACGGAGGTCTGCGAAAATGCCAAGAGGGCTCCGGATATTTTCACCACAATAGCGCCACTAAACCTAGCAAGAAAAGCTCCGATCATCTGCGGTAGAAGTAAAATAGAAAGTGCAAAGATGATAGGAATTACCCCAGCCTGATTTACCCGAAGCGGTAGGTAGGTTGAGCCTCCGCCATACATCTTGGCCCCTCGTACGCGCTTGGCATAAGTCACCGGTATCGGACGCTCGGCTTCGGTCACTACTACTACTCCCGCGATAACCAAGGCTCCCACAGCAATAAATAGAAGTAAGAGTGGAATCTGAGAAGCATCAAAGGCAAAGATGAGCTGGCTCACTTCTGTGGGCAAGCTTGCCACGATACCGGCGAAGATAATTAGAGACACTCCGTTACCAATGCCGAACTCAGAAATAAGCTCACCCAGCCACATTAGGAGTATAGCGCCAGCGATAACAACGATTAAATTCACCACCCGGTCAAAGGGAGTCAAATCTACTAAGATACTTTGGCTCTCGAGAATTGCTAAAAGAGAGAAACCTTGTATAGCCGCCAGTGGGATAGTGAGTAGGCGGGAGTACTGAGTAAATCTTTTCCTGCCGGCCTCTCCTTCTTCGTGATAAATCCTCTTAAGTGCTGGAACCATGATAGTAAGGAGCTGCATGATAATGGACCCAGTGATGTAGGGACCAACGCCCAACATGATGATAGAAAGATTGGATAGTCCACCTCCAGAGAAAATGTTTAAGATACCGAAGAATTGGTTACTAGCGAGGAAACTATTTAAAGCAACAGCGTCAATACCGGGAATCGGAATAGCTGAAAGTAATCTAAAGATAATTAATACAAAAAAGACGAAGAGCACTTTCCTGCGTAAAGTAGCGTCGGTCCAAACTAATTTCATTTTATGCCAGAAGTTCTTCATATCTTTACTTTACAAAACTTTTTACTTTATAAGTATCTTCTTCCCTTTAATCCCTAGGCGCTTTCTGATTTCAGAAAACTTTTCTTCCCCAGATGCAAGCTTGTCCGCTTTAAGGATAAATGCCTTCTCTATGGACTTGAATTGATATCCGCGATTCTTCGGAAGCTTCTTTATGATATCACGGAGCTCAGGCCTGCGCTTGTTACCTGCGCGAGCTGTCTGACCCTTGCCTCCACGGCCAGAAGTCTTTGCATGCTTGCCTCCACGGCCTACGATGCGATCTTTTTTATTCTTATGTACTCTTTTTAAATTATTTATTTGCATATGATTTTAACTAACTTACTACCCCTTCTACTGGTATTTCTTTATTAGCCACTACTGCAGTCTCCACAACAGGCTTTGAAAACTTTGTTGAGAAAGTGCTAAGCGCCTCCATAACTGCCTTGGCATTGTTTAATTTATTCTTGGTACTGGATAGGATCTTCCCGGTTATATCTTTTATTCCGGCAAGCTTAATTATGTCGCGCACTACGGAACCCGCCACAAGTCCGCGACCGCGGTTCGGCATGAGCATTACTTGAGCGCTGGAAAATTTGGCTTTAACTTCATGTGGGATGGACATAGTCTTGGTGAGTTTTACTCTGACCATGTTTTTCTTGGCATTCCTTAATGCTTTATTAATCGCAAGAGAGGTATCCCCTGCTTTACCAAGTCCGAGTCCTACTCCACCCTTTTTATCGCCAGCTACAAGAGCTACTGAAAAGGAAAATCGGCGACCGCCTGCTACCACACGAGTCACACGACGAATGCTTAAAATCTTCTGATCAAATTCAGGCTTTGGTCGGTTAAAAGATGAGCCTCGGCGCGGAGCCCTAGTACCCCTCTTGTCTCTCATTCCTGTATTTGTATTTTCTTTTACTACTGGTTTATCCATAAATATTTTTATTAAAACTCAATTAAAACTTTAGTCCCGCTTTGCGAGCTTCATCAGCTACTACCTTAATGCGTCCGGTGTATTTAAATCCGTTACGGTCAAAAACAACCTTGTCTATCTTGGATAACAGGCAAGCTTCCGCAATACTGCGGCCTACTTCCCGAGCGCGATCGGTCTTGGTACCTTTGGAAGTCTTGATGCCCGCCTTGCCACGAGGCAGGTCGCTGGCACTAGCTATTGTCTTACCTTCTGTATCATCGATGACTTGCGCATAGACGAACTTATTAGAACGGAAAACAGAAAGACGTGGGCGCTCTAGAGTACCACTCACCTTAGAGCGGATCTTCCTTTTTAGTCTTATTCTTTTGTCTTGTTTGTTTTGCATATTATATGTTACGTGCTATGTATTGTATGATTACGCAGTCTTTTTACCTTGCTTGCGTCTAATAACTTCATCTTCATAACGCATGCCCTTACCTTTATACGGCTCTGGCTTCTTGAGCGCGCGGATAGCAGCGGTGAAGCTTCCTACTAATTCTTTATCTATTCCGGTAATCGTGATGTTGTTTTTGTCAGCGGTAGCAGTGAGACCTTCAGGTATCGGAACAATAACCGGATGTGAAAATCCTAAAGCAAAGTTAAAAGTCTTGCCCTTAACTTCAGACTTGAAACCTACTCCCTCTAGGACGAGCTTCTTTACGTATGGAGTGGTGACGCCCTGTATCATGTTCTTGATATGTGAAGCATAAGTACCCCAGAGAGATTTAGAAAATTTATCATTACGCTTAGGTGCGAGAGTTACTAACTTCTCCCCAATGGTGATAACTACATCGTCTCGGAAATTCTTGGTATTTGTTCCCTTGGGACCGACAACAGTAAAAAGCGGTCCGTCTTGCGTGACTTTCACTCCAGCTGGAATTTCTATTTCTTGTTTACCAATTTTTGACATATGTTATGTGTTATATGTTACGTGATCTTTACCACAATCTGAACAACGCCTCGCCTCCTACTTGGGCTTCTCTGGCATCCTTACCTGATAAAATACCTTTAGGTGTAGAAAGGACCAAGAGCCCGGAACCATTTTTAACCTTATGGATATCCTTCACTCCAAAGTAAACTCGGCGGGACTGCTTGGAAATTCTTTCAGCCTCCGTAATCTTCGGCTTCTTGTCCACGTATACAAGCTCAACTTCGAGCTGTGGATGGCCTTTCTTTACTTTCTTGGAAATGCTGGAGACATAGCCTTCCTTTTTTAAACACTGTAGAATTGCATCCTTGAGTTTAGAATGTGGAACGATAGTACTAGTCTTGCCGGCAAGACTAGCGTTCTTAATCATTATTATCATGTTTGCTATTGAATCCATATTTTTGTTTTTTTATTTTCGGTAAAATTTTGTTTTTATGATTTTACCATGATGACTTTCTTACCCCCGGAAGCATTCCTTCGTTTGCTAATTCTCTGAAACAAATACGACAAATTCCGAAGTCACGCATAAAAGCATTCCCGCGACCACAGCGAAAACATCGATTCTTCTCTCGAGTGCTGAATTTATGTACTTTTTTATTTCTTGCTAATACTGATGCTTTTGCCATAAATAAATTTACTGGGATTACCCTAGCAATATCACACTTTTTTACTTATTCCTTCAAATTACTTGAAAAAATAAGGAGAAAAATGGATTAACCAGCGTCACATTCCCTTACCTAGATACTAACAAAATATAGGTAAATAGTCAACCCGCTCCTAATCATCTCCTGTCCCCAAGAATGAAAGCTCCACCAAATACGGAATCGCCATATGTAATACTACTTTTTAAAAGAGGACTGTTAGGATCCTCTAGGAAAGCTGCAACCACGAAAGAATAGTACTGACCACTCCCTGCTGGGAATTCAACATTTTGTCCATAGCCATACCAATAAGTAATATCATTTATGGGGTCACGCGGCGAACTACTCAAGATATTTGCAGTAACCAGAAAAGGTAGGAAATAGTCATGGCTAGACGTAACATCTCGAGAAGTATCTCCACCGCCAGTATAAGGACCAAAACCCTCTATATCGCAACCGCCTGCATAACCCGGCTCATCACAATCTGGGAATGTGCCGTAATCAGCGTAATATAACTGCATTGCAGTATAAATACCCTTAATGTCCGCAACTCTTCGCGCGTCTCTCGCCTTTGTTCTGGCAGGGCCCAAAGCAACTATAACAACAGTGGCCATTATGCCAATAATAGCAACAACTACCAGGAGTTCAATTATAGTAAATCCGCTTTTTCGTTTTTTAATTTGATTCATGTTCCTTAGGTACGCCCAGACATTTAAGTCTGATACTTAATTATATCAAAAGCATTAAAGGAATGGTGAGTTTTACTTTTTCTTGCTATCTGCTTCCTTTTTGAAAGGAATACCTAGGAGTTCGAAGAAGGCTAGGCCTTCCTTTTTGTTGCGAGCGGAAGACACGAGGGTGATAGCTATGCCGAAGACGTCCTTAATATCTTCATCGGCTGTTTCTGGGAAAATTGTATGCTCTTTGATTCCTAAAGTAAGGTTTCCGATGTTGTCCACCGCGGTGCGAGTTATCCCGCGGAAGTCCTTGGTTCGTGGTATTGCTACGTTGATAAGCTTCTCTAGGAAGGCATACATGCGCTTCTCGCGAAGAGTTACCATGACCCCAATAGGATCTCCCTGGCGAACTTTAAATGACGCGATGGACTGCTTGGCACCACGGAGAGCGGCCTTTTGGCCTGTTATTTTAGCTAGGCGCTCGAGGATAGCATCATTTTTATTCTTATCTTTCTTGACCGCCGTACCAGTTCCAACGTTAAGTACAATTTTCTTCATGCGAGGAGCGGCCATGGCGTTTTTATAATGAAATTCGCTTTTCATTTTCTCTGCTACAGTTGCTTCCTTTTCTTTTACGGTTAAATGTTTCATAAATTTTATTTATAGTGAATGTGTCAAACTATACTTTCTTCACATTAGACGCATGTACGGGCATGGCTATATCAACCATGGAACCCTTCTCGTTGGACTTTCTGGCACGCTGATGTTTCTTGCTGATATTGGCACCTTCGACTATGACCTTATTGAGCGCTGGAAAAACTTTAGAAATTTTACCTTTCTTACCTTTGTCCTTCCCGGCTATCAATATTACGTTGTCTCCTTTTTTGATTTTCATTTTCTTTATAACTATAAAACTATTAAATCACTTCCGGCGCGAGAGAAATTATTTTCTGGAAACCTTTCTCCGCAAGCTCTCGAGGAATAGGTCCGAATACGCGTCCAGCCTTCGGATCCATTTTACCCTTCTCGAGTATCACCACCGCGTTATCGTCAAAGCGGATATAAGATCCGTCCTTGCGGCGAAAGGCATTCATGGTACGCACTACCACTGCTTGATGGACATCTTTCTTCTTTACTCCCTTTCGTGGACTTGCTACCTTGACCGATATCATAACCAAGTCTCCAATAGCCGCATACCTCTTCTTAGAAGAGCCAAGCACCTTGAAGACTCCCCCGATGGTGCCTCCGGCATTGTCTGTTATTTTTACTAATGTTCTTGCTTGTATCATAAAATTATTTTACTACCTTAAATCTTTTATCTTTAGAAATAGGGCGTGTTTCAACTATCTCTACACTATCCCCTACTTTAAATTTATTATCCTCATCATGCGCCTTATATTTCTTACTAACTTTGTAAAACTTACCATAAAGCGGATGTTTAACGAAACGTGAAACAGAAACAACAACAGTCTTATCCATCTTGTCGCCCACAACCACACCCCGCAGGATGTTGCCCTTGCTTGTCTTTGTTTCTTCTGTTGTTTCTTTTGCCTTTTTCATATTTTTTGTAAATATTCCTTAATTCTATTACTTCGCTACATTCATTGCGGTTAAAACTTGGGCTACTTGTTTCCTAAGTCCGGCGGATTGTTTAACATTTTTGGATTTTGCGCCTTCGGCCTTAAAATGTATTGCCCGTAAATCCTCCCGCAGAGCCACCAGCTTCTTCTCCAGTTCCCCTCTGCTCATACTTTTTAAATTGTCTTTTTTCTTTGCCATTTCTTTAAAATATTTTTATTTATTGTGGCGAGAAACAACTCTACCGGTAAGTGGTAACTTGGTCCCAGCCTTGCGTAGAGCCTCACGCGCTACGGACTCTTCTACTCCATCCACTTCGAAAATAATACGCCCTGGGAAAACTTCAAAGCAGTAGCCCTGCGGATCTCCTTTACCCTTTCCCATGCCCACCTCTGCGGCTTTAGCAGTATAAGGACGGTCGGGGAAAATACGAATCCAATATTTACCAGCCTTGGTTAGGGTTCTAGAAATGACCTTGCGAGCAGACTCCAGCTGAACAGACTTTACGCGGGCCGCAGTCTCAGCCTTGAGGCCGAAGGAGCCGAAGGCAAGCTTGGTACCACGAGTGTCCGGAGACATACTCTTTGGGTTGGTACGCTTGGTTTGCCATTTTCTAAATTTTACTTTTTTTGGTATTAACATAAATTTTTATATAGTTTCAGTAGCGACTCGGTCTGCCTTGGTAGGCTTCTTGTCCGCAAATATTTTACCGCGATAAATCCAGACCTTGATACCGATAACGCCATACGTCATGGTTGCTCGTTCACGCTTGAAGTCAATGTCCGCGCGAAAAGTCTGAAGCGGGATACTTCCTCGCTTGAGCTCTTCCGTACGAGCAATGTCCGCGCCTCCGAGGCGGCCTGAGAGCACTACCCTCGCTCCTTCTACGCCGCGAGCGGTCATAACTTTTTCGATAATTTGTTTGATAACTCTTCGGTAAGGCATTCTTTTTTCTAAGCCTTCCGCAATCATATAGGCTACGATAGCAGCGTCCGCTTCTGGATTTGTAACTTCCACTATTTCCAACTTAAAGTCCTCCGGTCGTGGAATACTGAGCCTGTCCATCTTCTTTAGGATTTCTTCTTTGAGCTTTGTGGCGCCCTCTCCTGAACGGCCAATGATAAGTCCTGGGCGAGAAGTCTTGATGATAAAGCGGGTAGCTTTACGGCTACGTTCTATCTCAATGGTAGAAACATGCATCCCGCGGAGCTTCTTTTCTAAATATTCACGAATCAAAACATCACCCTTCAGATAGGTAACATATTTTCTAGGATCGGCAAACCAGCGAGATTTCCAATCTCTTAGTATTACTAGTCTATGTGCATATGGGTGAACTATTTTTGACATATTATTTTTCTGAAAATTACTTATTGGTGACTTTCTTAGCCTTAGACTTTTTAACTTCTACTACCTTCTCCGCTAAAAGTAGAGCCAAGTGGCTGGTGCGCTTGTTGATCCGGTGCCCAGTACCCATGGCTGCTGGCATCATTCTCCTCATGGTTATACCTTTGTCTACTCGTAATTCTTTAATATACAAACTCTCCTTTTCTACTCCTATCTGCTTGGCATTAGCCACCGCTGAGAGTAAAAGTTTCTTGATCGGTAATCCAGCACGCTTGGCTAGAAAATCAAGCTCTACTATTGCCTGGGGTACACTCTTGCCACGAACAAGTCCAGCCACGAGGCGGACCTTACGAGGAGACTGTCTGTAGTTGTATAGGTAGGCTTTCATCTTTTTATTTCTTACTGATTATTTCTTGGCTCCACCTGCATCCGCGGCTACTGCGGTGGCAGATTTAGCTTGCAATATTTCAGCTTCTTTCTTCTTCTGTTCTAATTCTTTTTGCATCTTTCCTCCGTGCTTCATGAATTTCTTGGTTGGAGAAAATTCTCCAAGTCGGTGCCCTACCATGTCTTCAGTAACCAAAACTTCTATATGAGTCTTGCCATTGTAGACGCCGAAATTGAAACCGAGCATTTCCGGAGATATCTGACAAGCCCTGTTCCAGGTCTTTATCATTCCTGTCTGTAGCGGGTTTTTACCGGCGATCTTGGATAAAAGCCGTTCGTCTGTATTTATTCCTTTTTTGATTGATCTTGTCATAGGGTAAGCAAACAAAAAGCTCGAAGCGAGCTTGGATTTTATATTAGCAAATCAGGGCAAAATGTCAAATTGGTAGATTAATGCCCGGCCTCGTGGGGAACGAGAGCCGGGCGGGGGTTAGTGGCTAGGGGAGGCTAGCCGATTTTACTGCGGGGACTTACCTGCGGGGAGCGTACTTACGCCCCATCGGACTTCTGGCTAGAACCTTGGGCGGAACCAAGGTCGGTGGGATCAAACCCCGCTTGACCTTGTTCAGAAGGACCTTCCCACGAGCCCTTTCGGCAATGTTACGAGGGGTCTTACTTCTGTTCTTAGGCAATGCGACCTCCGACTCCGAGAGTGTAACTCCAAATTATTATATGGGGCTTGGGAGAGTTCACCCTCCCAAGCCCCAGACGCTCACACTAGCCGGATTCCCTCCCTACGAAGTCGTGCTGCCAGCATCTCGAGCACCCAGGGGGCATACTTCTCCCTCTCCTCAGGGGTCATCTTCAGATCTGCTTTGGGCTGATCCAAGCATTCCACCTGGCGCTTTTCTTCACGACAATCGAAGCCTTCCCGATACTTACCCACTTGTCATGGTGTCCTTTCTGGAATTAGCTCGGTAGGGAAAACCGATTACAAATTACTAACTCCACTTAAAGTCTAACTCTTACGCAAAATAATGCAAGCACAAAAAATAAAATCCCCAGCTGGGGATTTTATTTTTCTTATTTATTCTTTCCAGTCTTGCGTCGAGAGACGATGAATATGTTTGAGTACTTTTTAGGAGTTCGCGTCTTGCGTCCGCCGGTTACCTTACCCCACATGGTCTTCGGACGTTTGGTTCCGCGACCTTGGCGGCCCTCACCTCCTCCGTATGGATGGTCTACCGGGTTCATGGCCGTACCTCGCACAGTAGGACGGATACCCTTCCACCTCGAACGTCCCGCCTTACCGAAATTTTGTAAATGATATTCTTCATTGGAAACAGTACCCACCGACGCCCAGCAGTTCTCATTTATTTTACGGACTTCGGTTGAAGGCATTTTGATGTTGGTGTATCCGTCAGCATTAGCCACCACTTGCGCAAAGATTCCTGCGGAACGTCCGATCTTAGCTCCACCGCGGGGCTTGATTTCGATATTATATACAAATGTTCCCACCGGAATATTTTTGAGTGGTAGTCTGTTGCCTAAAGTAAGCTCTGCTTTTTCGGAAACGATAAATGAATCCCCTGGCTTCACAGACTTAGGCAGTACCACATATCTCTTCTCTCCGTCCTTGTATACTGCAAGTCCGATGAAAGCGGAACGGTTTGGATCGTATTCTACGGAAGTTATTTTGGCAGGAATTTCCCTCTTGTCGTATAGGAAATCAACTTCGCGGAAAAGGCGCTTGTGCCCTCCACCTTTATGTCTCATGGTAATGCGGCCTGCAGAGTTGCGTCCTACTGAACGGCGGAACCCGTGAACGAGAGACTTAAGCGGAGTAGTATTGCTGAGTACGCCACGGTAAGTGACGTTACTCATTTGTCTCCTCGATTTACTTGTTGGTTTATATGTTTTCATAAAATTATTTTAGGCTGTAGTGACTAGATAAACTCAATTTTATCGCCAGCTTTTAAATACACATATGCTTTCCTGCCTCCACCGCGTACACCCGCCTTGCCTTTTGAAATAATGTGTTTGCGAGGAATAGTCAAAATATTTACTCGCACTGGCTTTACTTTATATATTTCAAATACAGCTTTCTTTATTTCAGTCTTGTTGGCAGACTCCGTAATGTCAAAAACGTAGATATTTTGTCCCATTACATTTGAAGCTTTTTCAGTGATTCTTGGATTTTTAATTATTTGAGATTTCATAAAAATATTTTAAGCTCTTGATTCCAAGAATTTTACCGCCGCTTCTGGGTTTTCTATTAAAAGATATTTCTTATTTAGAACATCTAGTGGATTCAAGTTTTTCAAAAACACTATTTCCAACGCTGAAATATTCCTAAAGCTCTTTTCCGCTTCCACATTTCGCTCAAACAATGCAGTCAATACTCGAGGCTTCTTGGCCTTCACACTAGCGTCAAAGCCTAGAACTTTAGTCAGGTTATTCATAACAGTGATAGCGGACTTGGTCTTGATAGGTGAAATTGTAAGTGAATCAACAAAAATTATTTCCCCGTCTTTCATTTTTTTAGAAAGTACGGAAAAAAGTGCTTGTGCGCGCATAGATTTAGATATTTTTCGCTTATAGTTCTTCTCGGCAAGTGGTCCGTGAGTTACACCTCCGCCTACCCAGATAGGACTACGAGATGAACCGTGTCGAGCGCGGCCTGTACCCTTCTGTTTCCAAGGCTTCTTACCTCCGCCTCTGACTTCTCCGCGACCCTTGGTGTCCGCGGTACCTGCGCGCTTGTTACTGCGCATACTCTCTACCACTTGGTGCACCAAGTCTGCGCGCCACTTTGCAGCAAAGACTTTAGCTGGAAGATCTATTTTCCCTGCTGATGCTCCTTTTTGATTGTATATAGTTGCTTCCATGTTTTTTATATTCTGAATTTTTATCTACTTACTATTTCAACCAAGCTTCCACGTCGGCCGGTGATGGCTCCCTTTACAAGCATTAAATTATTTTCAGTGTCTACGAAAACTACCTTCAAATTCTTTTGAGTTATTCGGTCAGAACCCATACGACCCGCCATGCGCATACCTTTTGGCACGTGAGTTCGAAGTCCGCCTCCGATAGAACCTGGTTCTCGCTCTGAGTGCTTCTGTCCGTGGGTGCGCGGTCCGCCAGCAAATCCGTGACGCTTCACAACTCCTTGGAAACCTTTACCCTTAGAAATGCTTGTTACTTGAAGCTTATCTCCTGGAACAAAAGTAGAAACATCTAACACGTCCCCTACCTTGGCTTCATTGGTATCAGTTGGCTTGAGACGGAATTCTTTGAGCGTTTTGTAAGTGGCCCCTTTCAGTACTCCCGCGCGAGGTTTGTTGATATTACTTTTCTTGTCTGTGCCATAACCAACCTGCACGGAATCATACCCGTCCACGTCTTTCGAAAATACTCGAGTCACAGTTATTGGACCCGCTTTCAAAATAGTCACCGGAATTACATTTCCCTCTTCGGAAAAGTACTCCATCATATTTTCTTTTGTGGCAAGAATGAATTTCATTTTTAATTTTTACTACATCATCTTCACGTCGATATCTACTCCAGAAGGAAGTGAAAGGTTGGTAAGCGCTTCGATAGTCTTGCCGGAAGGATTCGTAATATCAATCAATCTCTTGTGTACCCGGATTTCAAATTGTTCTCGAGTGTTCTTGTAAATGAAAGCAGAACGATTGACTGTATATTTCTTTATCTCCGTAGGTAATGGCACAGGACCCACGATGTTGGCATCGTACCTAGTCGCAGTATCCATGATTTGCTTGACGGAAGCGTCCAAGATCTTGCTCTCGTAAGCACGAACTCGGATACGCAGTACCACACTAACATCCCCCTTCTTTTCTTTAACCTTAAGAGAAGCTTTGGGTATTTTCACAGCCTTGGCTACCTTTGGCTTCTTTTCTTTTTTATCTGTTGTTGTCATGAACTAATAGATAAGGAGTTTTTTAATAACTACGGAAATTATCCAAGGATCTTTGTAACAACTCCGGCGCCGACAGTCTTGCCTCCTTCGCGGATAGCAAATTTCTGTGTTTCTTCAAGCGCAACTGGAGTAACTAATTTAACTGTTATTTTAACAGTGTCTCCTGGCATAACCATTTCTGTACCTTCAGCTAAAGTCACATCACCTGTTACGTCAGTTGTTCGGATGTAGAACTGAGGCTTGTAACCCTTAAAGAATGGGGTGTGACGTCCACCTTCTTCCTTTTTCAAAACATATATTTCAGCGGTAAAGTTATCATGTGGAGTAACTGTGCCTGGCTTTGAAAGAACCTGTCCTCGAGTGATATCTTCTTTTTTAAGACCTCGTAAAAGAATTCCAGCGTTGTCGCCAGCCATACCTTCTTGAAGATTCTTGTTGAACATTTCAATACCAGTAACTGTAGTCTTCTGGTTTGCTTTGATACCGACTATTTCGATTTCCTCGCCCACCTTTACTACTCCTCTTTCAATCTTTCCAGTCACAACTGTTCCACGGCCTTCGATAGAGAAGATGTCTTCTACTGGCATAAGGAATGGCTTGGTAACGTCTCTCTCTGGAACTGGGATGTAAGTATCAAGAGCATTCGTAAGCTCAAGTATCTTAGCTGCCCATTCATCGCTTACGTCCTTTGCTTCTAGGCCTTTAAGGGCAGAACCTCGGATAACCGGAGCGCCTGCGCCATCAAAACCTTGCTTTGTAAGGAGTTCACGTATTTCTTCTTCCACGAGGTCGATCATGTCTTTATCATCAACCATGTCGCACTTGTTTAGGAAAACTATGATCTTTGGAACACCGACTTGCTTCGCAAGCAAAACGTGCTCACGAGTCTGTGGCATCGCACCGTCAGTTGCGGCAACTACAAGTATAGCGCCGTCCATTTGAGCGGCACCAGTAATCATGTTCTTGATGTAGTCAGCGTGTCCTGGGGCATCGATGTGCGCATAGTGACGAGCGTCCGTAGCATACTCGTTGTGCGAGATGTTGATAGTGATTCCACGAGCCTTTTCTTCAGGAGCGTTGTCGATCTGACTAACATCCCTGAGTCTAACTGTCTTACCTGCTAAGTTTAAAACATGCAAGATGGCCGCAGTAAGAGTGGTCTTACCATGGTCAACGTGACCGATAGTACCTACGTTTACGTGTGGCTTATCTCTTTTAAATTCTTCTGCCATATATTTTCCCGCCCTAGTGACGGTATTAATAATGAGGACCCAGCGTACGAGTACCAGTCGCTAAGGCCTAATTACTAAATGCTATTAATAACCTTATAATAATATTGCACTTTACAAAAAAGTTTACCCGACATGGGCTTCTTTTGCCCGGCGGGCAATAGAAAAACTGCCGAAAAGTGCAGTTATTACCATCTTAGCAGATTCTAAATCATTGTCAAACTGAGTATTTATTTATAACTTCCTCAAGTTCACTTTTGGCTTCTGGGTCTTTAATAGTCAGCAATAAACTTTTTGCCTCTCTTAGGTAAGTGCCTCTGACACTGTATCCTTCTGGGGTTTCGCAAGGCTCATTAATGTGTTTAATTAGAAACCGAACTATCTCTATGTCGGTCGCTACTTTTTTTTCTGATTTTTTTCTTGGATCTTCTGGGCCTTTGTCTGATGGCATATATCTATTATAAACTAATTTTAGTAAAAAGCGCCAGCGGATGTTCAGTCCACTGGCGAGGCAGAACGTACTGCCCAATCTTCATTCTCTCCGTTGCCAAGTCCAACAGAGTGTGCATGTGATCGGTTTCGCCGATCGCACTCAGTGTCTTTTCCTAACACTTGCGACACTGACCCTCTACAAAAACTCATTCCGAAAGGACCTGCAAAGTCTGAAGGGGCTGTGGTGATGTGTTCCCTGCTAGCCAATCAGGGCACTGGGACCACGACTTGATTTAGCCATTCGGCTAGCGAACCACGAACGGTACGACAACCGACATGTCTCGATACCCTCCTCTCTTGTCTTCATTGAAAAGTATACATAAAAAAAATAGAACGTGCTAGTTTTTATATTTTAAAAATTATTTGTATTTACTAATCTCCTCACAAAGTTTTCTTGCTTCTTCTTTTGGATTCTCTGAAAAAATTATAGCTTTTGAGGAAGATATGATTAGTCCCAAACCTTCAGAATTCAAACCGACTTTCATAACTTCTTCCACACTTCCTCCTTGTGTGCCCACTCCAGGTACGAGAATTGTAAGATCTCCTACGATATTTCTTACTTCCCCTAATTCTTCTGGATATGTAGCACCTACTACCAACATGCAATTATTATTTTTATTCCAGTCTTTCGAAACCTTTTCCGCAACGATTTGCCAAATTTTTTTACCATTTGATTCTAGGTCCTGAAGTTCTCCCGAGCCAGGATTTGATGTCCTACATAAAATAATAGAAACTTTATCTTTTCTGCCTAAAAATGGCTGTATCGCATCCTCCCCTAAATAAGGGTGGAGAGTTATTGCATCAAAACCTAAATTATCTAATATTGCTTTCGCATATAACTCACTTGTGTATCCTATGTCGCCTCTTTTTGCATCGCATATAGTAAAAATATCCGGATAATTTTTATACAAATAATCCATAGTCATCTGCAAGTCTTCCCACCCATCCTTCCCTCGCACCTCATAAGAGCCCATGTTCGGTTTGTAAGCCACTGCATATTCGTGCGTTTCTTCAATGATATATTTATTGAATTCAAACTGCGGATGTGGCAATGCTTTAAATCTCTCCGGCAATTTTTCGAAATCAGGATCCAGGCCCACGCATAAAAGTGAATTTATTTTTTTGGCTCTTTTATTATATTTATCGATTATCATATTAACACTTTTGACGGCCGTTAAAACTGTTAATACTACTTATATTTGTGACTCTAGAAATTTCTTCCCGTGACCCACAGTGGTGTCAATAGGTATCCCCGCTTTACAAATAGGACACTGCTCGCTTCCATAAGTTGGAACAAATAAGTCTGCAAGCGCAAAAAATGGCACACCTAGAACCTCGCTTCCCATATTTTCATATTTGTTAATCATCGCGCAGGCAGCAACTACGTTACCACCAGCATCCTGTACAGCCTTAACTGTTTTAGCCATCGAGCCTCCCGTAGTTACAATGTCTTCTACCACAAGAACTTTTTTATTTTTTACATACTTATCGTAGCCACGAGTTATTTTTTGTCCGCCCTCAGGTGTTTTCTCTGTGAAAACTCCCAAGATTTCCATTTTATGAATTTCACTTAAATAATAAGCGGTCCATTGGGAAATAATAATTCCACCCAGAGCCGGACCCACAACCACTTGTATGTCCGCATCCTTAAACTTGTCGGCAAATATTCTGCCAATCCTAGAAGTTTCTTTAGTATGCGGATACAAGCAATCTTTATTTACATAAGTATCAAAATGAAGTCCGGAAGTACCCACAAAGTGACTGTTCGGAAGTATGCCACCCACCCTAGTTAATATTTCAATAACTTCATTATCCATATTTTTATCTTAACCTTTCCTTAATCTCCTTAGCAAGGTATGGATTCCACATGGCTCCAGTGGCGGACATCACTGCATCCGCGCCAGCGTCCCTGTATTCAAAGAAGTCATCTGCTATAGTTACCCCACCAACACCAATAATGGTAAATTTATATCCAAATTCTTCCCGTAACTTTTTTAATTTCTTGACCATATCAATTCCGGCCCATTTGATAGCATGACCACATACACCACTTCTGAGCCTCCCCTCGCCTGGTAATGCTTGCGCACCATTTTCGTCCACGATTTCTGCTGAAATAGTATTGATGGCAGAAATTCCTTGCACCACACTTCCTATTTCTTTTACTAAATTTTTTAATTCATCATCGTCTTTAAAATACGCAATTTTTATAATAAGTGGGATGTCTCCAATAACTTCCTTAATAGCCCGTGCTACTTTTACGCTTCGCTCCGTGTCATAACACAGTAAATTATTTGTACCCTCATTCGGACAGCTTAGATTTACTTCCATAATTTTAACTCCTGTGTTCTCCATCATCCCTGCCACCACGCGGTAATCATTTATATAGTCCTCCACGCTCTGCCCTACTTTTTTAGTACCTTGAAAGCTCCCAATGACAACTTGGCCCGCTCGTGCATACTGAACTGCATCTGCCAAGTCTTTCTGCCAAAATTCTGGATCATACGACGGAACTCCAAAAGAATTGGTAATAGAAAGTGGCTCACTGTAATTTTTATCAGCCACAAGTTTCCCCTGTGCTATATCTTCAGTTAAATCTCCCTCAATTTTTACCGACAAAACATTTGGCCATGGATGGCATGGATACTGAGAACTGCGAACTGTTTTGTATGTCACGATATCAAAGCCTTTATCCAGTGCCGCCTGCACAAATTTACCATTGATTAGTGGCCCAGCGGGAATTCCAAAAGTAGAATTTACTTTAAAACCCAGGAAATCAAACTGAGATCCCTCTATGTCAAGGATGCCCCTTGACACTTCCCCATCCGCAAAGGCTCCAAAGGGTCCTTGTTCAAAGTTTTCCTCGTATGATTTTTCGGGATCGTAGAATGGGGTGAGCATTCAGGACATAGTAGCAAAAAACCCATGAAAAGAAAAACCCGAAGAAGGTTTTTAAGGGGTTTCGAGGCTGACGAGCCAAGAATTTCAAGATTTTTTAAGCTTCAAAAAATCTGTAACAGTAAAAATCTTCTTCAGGTTTCTAAGTTATTTCCTTGCTGCGATGATTGTTTCAGCTACGTTGTTCGGCACTGTGTCATAGCGTAAGAATTCCATTGTGAATGACGCGCGGCCTTCAGTCATAGAGCGCAGGCCGGTCATGTAACCGAACATTTCAGAAAGTGGAACGATAGCGCGAACAACTTTATTCATACCACGATCTTCCATGCCTTCGATAAGTCCACGTTTAGATGAAAGGTTTCCAGTAACGTCACCCATGAATTTATCCGGAGTAACAACTTCCACCTTCATCATTGGTTCAAGTATTACTGGATTCGCTCGGCGGCAGGCATCTTGGATTGCCATAGAAGCCGCAATCTTGAAAGCCATTTCGTTTGAGTCTACTTCGTGGTAACTACCATCCCAGAGATCCACAGAAACATTCACCATTTTAAATCCAGCCAAGATACCACGGTCTAGTCCTTCCTTGAATCCCTTTTCACAAGGGGCAATGTATTCCTGCGGAATAACACCTCCTTTAATAGAGTTTATGAATTCAAATCCAGGGGAACGCTTGGTATTTTTTGGCAGATCTTCTATCTCCTCTTTCGTAAGAGCTTCCATTTGCTTCACTTTTATTTTCACATGGCCATAGTTTCCGCGTCCTCCGGACTGCTTGATATATTTACCTTCTGCTTCAGCTGAGCCACTGATAGTTTCACGGTAGGCTACCTGCGGCTTGCCCACATTTGCCTCTACTGTAAACTCACGCTTCATACGGTCCACAATGATTTCAAGGTGTAGCTCTCCCATGCCGGCAATGATAGTCTCCCCTGTTTCTTGATCAGTTGAAACTTTAAAAGTAGGGTCTTCTTGGGCTAGGCGGTTCAACGCCATGCCCATTTTCTCCTGGTCGGCTTTAGTCTTCGGTTCGATTCTTAGAGAAATAACTGGCTCTGGGAAAACGATACGGTTTAATTCGATCGGATTCGCTTCATCACAGATAGTGTCAGAAGTAATGGTGTCTTTAAGTCCTACCGCGGCGGCGATTTCCCCCGCAAAGACTTCCTTCACTTCTTCACGATCATTCGCATGCATGCGGAGAATTCGGCCGATGCGTTCCTTGTTGCGAGTTCGAGGATTGTAGATATAACTTCCTGCCGCCAGCCTACCAGAGTAAACGCGGAAGAAAATAATCTGCCCCACGAATGGGTCAGTTGCTACTTTGAAAGCAAGAGCGGAAAATGGCTCCTTGTCGTCCGCATGGCGGAGTAGAGGCTCATCGTTGTCAGGATTTATTCCTTCGATTGGCGGAATGTCTGTCGGCGCTGGTAAATAATCCACCACCGCATCAAGCACGAGCTGGACGCCTTTGTTCTTGAGCGCCGACCCTGCAAAAACTGGGAAAATTTTGTTATCAATAACGGCCTTACGAAGAACTTTCTTTAAAGTATCAAAATTTGGAACTAGGCCATCAAGGTATTCCGTCATTAGGGCATCATCAGTCTCCACTATCTTTTCGATAAGTTCACCGTGGTACTTCTGTGCCTCAGCTTTGTACTCTTCAGGGATTTCTTTTTCGATAACTTGACTACCCATCTCACCTTCAAAGTAGAAAGCTTTCATGCGAAGCAAGTCTATAACTCCTTCGAATTTTTCTTCGAGACCGATAGGTATCTGCATGCGCACTGCATTTTTATTTAGTCGATCAAGGATAGTAGCAAAGGATCGCTCAAAGGATGCTCCAGTACGGTCGAGCTTGTTGATGAAGCACACACGTGGAACCTTGGCCTCATCTGCATAACGCCAGTTGGTCTCAGATTGTGGCTCTACGCCCGCAACGCCGTCAAAGACGACAACAGCACCGTCGAGTACGCGGAGTGATCGTTTAACCTCCACAGTAAAGTCGATGTGTCCTGGGGTATCGATAATGTTAAAGCGGTGCTTGAGAGCTTTATTTTTTAAATCATAAGTCGGGGTCCAGAAACAAGTAACCGCCGCAGAAGTAATAGTAATACCTCGCTCTCGCTCCTGTTCCATCCAGTCAGTGGTGGTCTCTCCGTCATGCACCTCACCTATCTTGTGAGAGACGCCAGTATAAAAAAGCACGCGCTCGGTCGTGGTTGTCTTACCCGCATCGATGTGCGCAATAATTCCAAAATTTCTAACTTTCTCTAGTGGATAGTCGCGTTCCATAATTTTTTACCAAGCAAAGTGAGCAAAGGCCTTGTTGGCTTCGGCCATCTTGTGAGTATCTTCTTTCTTTTTAATAGCTGATCCTTCGTTCTTGGATGCAGCGATGAGTTCGTCAGCGAGCTTAAGGTGCATTGGCTTACCCTTGGTGTTACGAGCAGCGTCACGGATCCATCGCATAGCAAGTGCCAGCCTGCGTTCAGGACGCACTTCACGAGGAACCTGATAGTTGGCACCTCCGATACGCTTGGAACGTACTTCGGTCGAAGGTCCAGCATTCCGCATTGCTAAGTCGAAAATTTCAAGCGGGTTGGTATTGCCTGTTTTTTCTTTGATCGTATCAAAAGCCGCATACATTACCTTGCGTGCAGTCTCCTTCTTACCACTCCACATAATGTAATTAATAAACTTCTCCAACTTCTGAGAGTTGTAGACAAAGTCTGGAGCAACGATATTTCTATTTTTTACTTTTCTTCGCATATTATCTGTTTAAAATTATTTTTATTTCTTAGCTTCTTTAGGTCTCTTGTTTCCATACAAAGATCGTCCTTGGCGGCGCTTTTCAACTCCCTGAGTATCGAGCACTCCACGAACGATATGGTAACGTACTCCGATAAGGTCCTTCACACGTCCTCCGCGAAGCATCACCACAGAGTGTTCCTGTAAATTGTGTCCCTCTCCCGGAATATACGCGGTAACTTCCATGCCGTTGGTAAGGCGCACGCGAGCAATCTTTCGAAGAGCTGAGTTCGGCTTCTTAGGAGTAGTAGTGGAAACCTTAGTGCATACTCCTCGTTTAAACGGAGAAGAGAAAAATACCGGCCTGTTCTTCAGTACGTTGAATCCGCGAGTTAGAGCTACCGTCTTGTCTTTAGCAATAGGCTTAGCTCGTCCTTTTTTGATTAATTGGTTGATTGTGGGCATGACTCATTTTTAATGAACTGAGAGAGTATAAAAATCATCACCCTGTTAAATCCTGCTAAAAGCAGGAGCCTGAAAGGCATTTAACAGGGTTAAGAAAACTATAGTCACTTCGTTCCTTAAGTTTTCTAAATATAATACAAAGTCATAAAAATTGCAAATATGCTAGAGGGGCAACCCTACAATCAGTCTGTAGAAGAAAGTAAGTAGCGGATATATGAAGTTAGAGAAGTAAACAATGAATATGATCAAAAAGACAAAGGAGTATCGTTCCATAAAGACCTCGAAGGCCTTAAGTGACTGAGGTAAGAAAGAAAATAGAATTTTAGACCCGTCGAGCGGCGGGATGGGGACTAAGTTAAATATTGCCAAGACTAAGTTCGTCACCACAATGGTAGAAGTAATGAAGTAGAAAGAATCAGGTAAAGAAGTTCCTAGGGAAAAACGAATTATCAAGCCGAAGACAATTGCGATAAAAAAATTAGACAATACTCCAGCTGCGGAGACCCACACCTCTCCCCACTTGCGGTCTGAAAGGTTGTCTGGATTGTAGGGCACCGGCTTAGCCCAGCCGAATAGAAACGGAGCATTAGTGACAACAAGAAGCGCAGGTAAAAGAACAGAGCCGAAAAGGTCCAAGTGTTTGATCGGGTTTAAAGTCAGGCGTCCGGCGTAGCGTGCAGTCTTGTCGCCGAAGTATTCCGCCATAAAGCCGTGTGAAACTTCATGAATCACCACTGACATAACCAATATTGCGATGTAGAAAATTGCATCCATAAATAACTAAAGCAACTATGGCACCTTGCATAATTGCAGTTCTAATGATAACATAAAAAAACTATGCCGAAAATATGCGATATAACAAAGATGGGTTCAATAGTCGGGGGCGGATATTCTAACAGAACCCGTGCCACCAAATTCAACCCAACTGGCAAGAAACGCAAATACCCAAATCTTCAAAAGAAGAAGGTATTTATAGCTGAACTAAATAAAACAATCAATATCGAAGTATCTGCTCGCGGTATGCGCACCATGAAGAAAAACGGTGCCTACACTACCCTCCTTAAGGCAGGACTAATTAAGGCTTAATAATCTTCTGTCCCGTCGTCCCCCTGATCTTCTCCATGATCTTGTGGAGACTCTGGTGGAAGTTCTACTCCTAGTTTTTCAAGTTCTGCTCGAATTAAATTCTTTTGTCGTACAACACTTCGAAGTTTTATGTCTTTCATTTTAAAGTCAGTATTTTCTTGTAAGTCTTCTGCTCTCTTATTAAGATTTTCAAATTCTCTAAGAAGCTCTTCTGTGGTAAAAGATGGGTTTGAATTTTTGGGTCCTGATTCTTTTGGCATAGTGGGATTATAGCATTTACGCTGGCACGAAGGTGAGCGCTGTTCCCTTCTTGCCGGCGCGGCCAGTTCGGCCTATGCGGTGCACATAGGTATCGTAGGTTTGAGGTACGTCGAAGTTGATGACGTGGGTCACGTCTGGGATATCGAGTCCACGGGCAGCTACGTCTGTGGCAATCAAAATATTTATCTTGTCTTGTTTAAAAGAGTCGAGTATTCGAATGCGTTCCCGAGAGCGCTTGTCCCCATGAATACCACCAACTTTAAATCCGGCTTGGGAAAGTTCTTTTGCTAAAGTATCTACGCTATGTTTCATCTCGCGGAAAATAAGCACTTTATCAGAACCGTCTTTTTTCAAAACTTCATGCAGCTTTTCTATTTTTTCTTCTTTGGTTCGAGTGCGGATGACATCCTGATCGATATTTTTAGCTGTCTCCCCTGAGATAACGGAAATAAAAGCAGGATCTTTTAAATATTGAGTTGTTAACTTTTTAATTTCTGGAGAGAGCGTAGCAGAGAAGAATAGGGTTTGTCTTTCTTTAGAAGTTTTACCAATTATGAAAACCATATCGTCTTGAAATCCCATGTCGAGCATGCGGTCTGCTTCATCGAGCACCACCGAGTGACAGGTAGTCAGGTCTAGGACTTTCCTGTCGATTAAATCTCGCAGACGTCCGGGTGTACCAATAACAAATGAAACACCCATTTGTATTTCCCGAATTTGTTTAGTTATCGGCAGGCCTCCTACGCAAGCCACAGAGAACATTCCAAAGCCAAAGGCTAGATTCTTAAAATCACTTTCAATCTGAAGAGCGAGCTCCCGAGTCGGCGCCATGATCAATACTGTTTCTCTCTTCTTCATGCCTTTAGTCTTACTAATTTTTTCAATCAAAGGAAGGAGGAAGGCAGCAGTCTTACCTGTACCAGTGTTGGCCATGCCAAAGACGTCCCTGCCGTCTAGGACAGTAGGTATGGACTGGTCCTGAATTGGTCGAGGATGAATGTATCCAGCGCGAGCAATGTTTTTATGTAGCTGAGGATTGAATGGAAAGTCCGCGAAAGTGTGCTTCGAGACATATGGCACCTCTTCCACATGCACGGCGCGCTTTACGAAACGAGAAAAATCTATCCGCTCACCGCGGGATCGTCCCCCGCCACTCTTGGACCTACTGCCAAAGCGTGGACGAGAATTATTTCCAAATTTTTTAGTTGTTCCACTACCAAAACGAGGTTTCCCGCCGAATGAACGGACAGGTGCTCTAACAGCAGAGGTGGGGCTTCCGAATTTCTTCGGAAATGCCGAGTTACGTGTATACATATTGGGTCATCCCCAAAATGTAACTAGTGAGAATGATACACAGAGTATAGCATTTTGCTATTAAAATGTCAATGTTTTATTAAATTACCCCGGCAGGCTATAATGAAAATATGAAGATCTACTTAGATACTGTTAAAAAAATAATGGATGAGGGCAATGACCGCGAGGGTAGATATGGACCAACCAGGGCAATGTTTGCTGTTCCATTACGTTTTAAAATGAAAGATGGCTTTCCTGCTATGACCACAAAAAAATTAGCCTTTCGAAGTGTGGCGGCAGAGTTGTTATGGTTCATTTCTGGCTCAGGAGATAACAGAGAATTAAATAGATTGGGTTGTCACATTTGGGACGCTAACGGCAATGCAGATTATTGGAAACCAAAAGCAAAATACGATGGAGACTTAGGAAGAATTTATGGGGTACAGTGGCGCCACTGGAAGAGACCAGATGGAACAGAGGTAGACCAGCTAAAAGAAGTGATAGAGAGAATAAAATCTAATCCTTACGATAGACGCCTGATTGTGAGTGCTTGGAATCCTGGTGAATTAGACCAGATGGCTCTGCCTCCCTGCCATATGATTTTCCAATTTTTTGTTTCCGATGGCAAACTTTCAATGCATATGTTCCAGCGAAGTGCAGATATATTTCTAGGAGTGCCTTTTAACATAGCATCATATGCGCTACTACTACATATCGTGGCAAGATTAACAAACCTAGAGCCAGATGAACTGGTTATGACTTTAGGCGATGCCCATGTCGTACATAATCATTTTGAAGCAGTAAAAGAACAACTAAGTAGAGAGCCCTTCCCCCTTCCTAAACTTTGGCTTAGTCCCGACATAAAAAGTTTGGAAGATTTGAACACCCAACAATTCAAAGAGCCTGATGATATATTTAAAATTTTAAAGTTAGAAGATTACCAATCTCATCCCACAATTAAAGCCCCAATGGGAGTATAAATTATGATTTCACTAATAGCCGCCATCGGTAAAAATAATGAACTCGGTAAAGGTAATGACTTGGTATGGAAACTCCCGGCGGATATACAATATTTTATTAAAACTACCTCCGGCCACTCGGTTATCATGGGGCGTAAAACTTTCGAATCCATCGGCCGTCCCCTTCCAAAGCGTAGAAACATAATTATCACTCGCGATAAAACATATGCCAAACCAGGTATTGAGATAGTGCATTCCTTAAAAGAAGCCTTGAATCTAACTTCTAAAGAAGATGATGTGTTTATCATCGGCGGAGCGGAAATTTTCGACCAAGCAATGGAAGTAGCCGATAAGCTATACATAACGCACATTAATGCTGAAGATGGTGCGGCGGACACCTTTTTCCCCGAAATAATTCCAATTCTCTGGAATGAAATCTCGCACCAAGAACACAAAAAAGATGCTAATAATCCTTTTGATTACACTTTTTCAGTATACGAGAAATTTATCTAAGGATTCTACGGATCCTCGTCTGTCTTGATTCGGATAAAAACATCTTTACCTTCTGGAGATTTTCTTTTTTTGTATTTTCTATGTTTATTTTTTTCTATCTTGGCTACTAATTCTTTTTCTAGGTCAAAACCCATTTGTTCGCACATGCCAAGAATAAATATCATCACATCTGCAAACTCTTCCGCCACTCCCGACTCATTTTTGTTATGTTTTGAAAAAGCTTCAGAAAGTTCCTCGTGGGCGCGACAGAATTCTAAGGCCGTATCGTTCATATTGAATCCTTTTTCTTTTTTATTACGTATAACTTCCTTTTGAAGTTCTTTTAGGTCTACCATATTATTGTTTTGCGTATTTCTCTACCTCTTTATTTATAATTTCCAATTTTATCCCAGCTTTTTTAAATATTGCCTTTGTACCAGAACTTTGATGATAATCTTTAACTGCCACAAAGCGCTTAATCCCAGAGTTAACAACTAATTTTGCGCATGAATAACAAGCAACCATTTTAGAATACATTGTTGCGCCATCTATTGCTATACCAAAGCGTGCTGCGTTAGCTATAGCATTTGTTTCAGAGTGCGCAGTTCTAATACAGTGCTGCGAAACTGACCCATCTATGTTATTCACGGTATGAAGCTCATGGCCAACTTCATCGCAATGCGGAAGGCCCTCTGGAGAACCCACATAGCCAGATGCAAGGATACGTTTGTCTTTAACAATTACTGTACCAGCATGCCCCCTATCACAAGTACCCCGTGTGCCAACAAGTTCCGCCATTTGCAAGAAATACTCATCCCAGGAAGGTCTTTTATTTTTGATAGTTTGAGTTAGGCCTTTTTTCACCTCTTTAATATACTCCATCTAATCCCTCTTTCCAAGCGCTTTTAGAACTTTCAAATACATGGCTTCAACTATCTTCTTCTGCTTGGCGCCCGTGGTCACATAGTGGTCGAGGCCTGGAGCCGCGTTTATTTCGATAATATAGTAGCTGCAATTTTTAGGATCTTTTGTGATATCACCTTTGGTAACCATAATATCCACTCCGGCAATACGCAGACCCATATCCCGAGTGAGATTTACTGCAATTTTTTTGAATCCTGGGTGAATATTTTGTGTAACATCTACCGAATCCCCGCCGGTTGAAAGATTGGCGTTGTCTAGTAGAAATACTTTCTCTCCCTTTGATAAAATACTGTTAAATTTATACCCTTGTTTCTGTAATTTTATTTTCATTCTGCGATCGGATAAATTTATCACTGTATCTCGGCCACTCTTCTTGAAACTTTTTTGTTTTTGTTTAAGGAGAGATAAAATAGAACTTTTCCCATCACCAACAACTGACAATGGAATGCGTTCATAGGCAGAAATTACATCTTTATCTAAAACTACCACACGATAATCCCGTCCCGGCATATATCTTTCAACGATAGCCACCTTGTCCACTTTAAATATTTCAAGCAGGACGCTTCGTAATTCCTTTCCATTAGAAACTAGACACACTCCACTACCCTGGCTTTGACTATTCGGCTTCACAATCAACGGGTAGCCCAGCTTCTTGGCATACTTTACTCCGTACGGAATTGTGCGATTACTTTTTATAGCCTTGGCCCAACGATCCGAAAAAATTGTCTGCCCCAGGGCGACTGGGTAGCCGCGTTTGTCCATAAAAAATTTTGCATAATCTTTATCCTTCGCAATGTCACTTGAGGCAACGTTGTTGAGGTCTAAAGAAAGATACCGGAGAGATCTAACCACTCCGTTCTTATAAATTATCTGAGCCGCAATTCCCCATTCAGGCTCTACAACAACTCGTGCACCTACTTTTGGCGCTAACTTTTTAATTAAGTTTGTTAAATAAGGGAGCATAAATGTCTTGGGCGGGGTTAATATTTAATTCTTTTTGATTTATTTTATTTTGAAACACTACTGGTGCATTGGTTATCAACGCTAGGGGTTTTTGTTCTCGCCCTTCTCCCATACAAAGCACTGCCGCAGTAGCTAAACTGTCAGCAATGTTGGTTTTAGAAAATTCTAGCTTCCTTTTAAAAATATCTCTCTCGCCAACGTAACTCCTTACACCTTTAAATCCAGCATAACCCAGAGCTCCCCCCACTACTCCGGAACGTAAGGGCATCAAGGCAGAATCAGAAATAATAACTCCGAGGTTTTTTATTTTAAGGTGCTTTACTAATTTCTCACGGAGTAACTCAGCGCTTTTGAAACTATTCCTGGGTAAAAGTATCAGCTGGCCATTAGCATTAGACTCATCTACCCCTGCGTTCGCCATTATCATGCCATCTTTCCGCGTCAGCCAGACGAGGTTAGTCTTCCGCGCCCAGTCACTTTCTTGCAAGATTAGTCGTTCTCGCTCTTTTGGACCAAAATTCGGCACAGTTCGGCCTTCGGCCAGTGCCACAATTTTGGAAGTGACAACCAGAATAGAATTTTCAGAAATATTTTTGACGTGTTTTAAAACAAAGGAGAACAAGTCTTCATTTTCCCTAAATATCCTAGTTTTGATTGCTCTGATTTGCATCTCTATTTCCACGCAAAAGCTTAATACCTAAATACGAAAGCGGAGTATACAGAAGCCCCATCAAAACTTTATACAGCCAAAGAGTAACGATAATACTGATTAGGGTTTTAGTAGGATAAATTCCTGCAAAGGCAATCGTCATAAAAATAATACTATCTAGAAGTTGGGACCAAAGATTGGACAGGAATGAACGCAGCCAGAAAAATCCTGCGCCTATCTTACTTCGAACAAAAAAGAAAGTAAGTACGTCTTGGTACTCAGCGACTATGAAAGCAACCATCGAAGCCAAGCCAATTCTGCCCGAAACTCCGAAAATTAAATTATACCCCTCCTTGGCCCATAGACCTTCTTCCGCCCAAGGAAGCCACAATGATAAAAGAGTGTAAGCTAAAAATAATACAGTAGCCACAAAACCGCACCTGACGAACCACTTTGCCAAAGACTTGCCGTACACTTCCCCAATTACGTCCGTCATTAAGAAAACTATTGGAAAAGAAAATACCGCAACTGTCAGATGGGAACCAAAAATAAAAGGCATTATTTTTAGACCAAGGGTGTTGGCGGCAAAAAGAGACGTAATATAAATAGCTAAACAAATGAGAATTTTCTTGTAATCTTTCTCGGATAGAGTTTGCATCAGTATTAGTTTTGATTATTTCACTTCTATCCCCATACTTCGAGCAGAACCAGCGACGATAGCTATCGCCCCTTCGTCATCTTTAGAATTCAAGTCCTTCATTTTCTTCTTGGCAATCTCTAAGGCTTGCGCGCGGGTTATCTTGCCCACCTTGGTAGTAACGTTTGTCCCGGAACCCTTGGGTACCCCAGCCGCCTTTAAGATAAGTCCTGTCACTGGCGGAGTCTTCACTACGAAATCATAGGTTCGGTCTTCATAGACGGTGATAGAAACACCTACCTTGTCCCCGGCCATGTCCTTAGTCGCCGCGTTAAACTTGGTGACGAAGTCTCCAATGTTAATACCAGCTTGTCCTAATGCAGGTCCAAGTGGTGGAGCTGGAGTAGCCTTAGCGGCCTGGATTTGTAATTTTATTTTTTTAGTTATTTTCTTTGCCATACTTGACCGCCTTTGGCGGTAATTTAATTATGAGTCTTTACCTTAACTTATATTTTCTTAACTTGCAAGAAGTCGAGTTCAACTGGAGTCTCACGGCCGAACATGGAAACCAGAACCTTAACCTTGCCACGTTCGTCATCCACTGAGTTCACCTTTCCTTCTAAATCCTTAAATGGTCCGTCTACTATGAGCACAGTCTCCCCAGAAGCGAGGTCGATGTTGTGTCTAGCGGTACCAGCATCCATTTTCTTGAAAAGGAAATCAACTTCGTCTTGCTTTAAAGGAACGGGGTTCACTCCTGCGCCCACGAAGCCAGTCACCCGAGGAGTGTTGCGCACAACATACCAAGAATCATCTGTCACAACCATATCCACTAGGACATATCCTGGATAAATCTTCTCTTCCACTTCTACTCTCTTTCCTCCTTTGATCTTTATCTTTTTTTCAACTGGCACAATGACGTTGAATATTTTGTCATTCATACCTAGGGAATCAATGCGCTGTTTTAAATTGCGAAGTACCACGTTTTCATATCCGGCATAAGTATGTATAGCGTACCAGCTTCTTATTCCTTGTGTTTCTTGTTTTGACATAAAAGAGAAATTAAAGAGAAATTATCTTCTCAAGACCTCGGGAGAAAATATAATCAAATACACCTAAAAAATAAGCAATTAAAATAGAAAGCACAACAACTATCAAGGTGTAGTAAAGTGTCTGGCTCCCGGATGGCCAGATAACGTGCTTCAATTCAGTTTTTGTCTCCTTAAGATAGTTGACTATTTTTGACATTTTATATATCGAAAGGCGTAATCTTTAAAAAAGCCCCCTTCCAAGGGCTCTTTTAAAGATACTCTTTTTTTAGGCACTAGTCAACCCGGGTTAGTTATCGTAGCTCATAAGTGATCGTGACATCTGAGGTGATGGTGTTCTCCCCTTTTGGAATTGCCGCTGGAGCCGGTGCTGTATTCCCAGCCGAGGATTCCATCATTGCGTCTTTTGCATAATAAATTCCGCCATAGTTACCGCCTTCACTAAAGTTAGCAATTCTTCCTAACCTTACTCCTAGATCTTTCGCTAACGCTTCCGCCTTGGTTCTAGCATCTTCAATAGCTTCCTTGCGAGCTTCCGCCTGAAGGGCGTCGGCATCGTCTACTGTAAAGTTGGGTCCATTCAAATCCGTTACTCCTAGAGTTCCCAAGTCCTGCATAATTTTACCGACACTGTCAGTATTACGGACCTTCACTGTGATGCTTTCATAAGCTTCATAACCAGAAATTACGTTGTTGCCACTGCGAGGCGGACAACCAAATTCAGTACATGGCACAAGTGACCTAGTGTCATACACATATTTGTATTTAGGATTAAATGACGCGTTGGCTGCCTGAATATCTTTATCTTCTACACCATTTGATTTTAAAGAATCAAGGGAGGACTTTTCTACCACCGCTACGGCATCCTGCGCCTCTTTTACCGTTGTACCCTCTTTCCTGATAGTGAAATAAACATTAGCAATGTCAGGGACTGCTTGTACTTCCCCGTGACCAGAAAGAGTAATAGTATTGGACTCGCTACTGCCCATCATCCCGTAAGACTTAAACTCAGACAATAATTTAACGACAAAAAACAAGGACAACACAACCAAAAAAACTAATGAAATCCTGTACAAATTTTTTATGTATTCTTCTTTCATGTCTTTTTTAATTAATTCTAATAACTGCTAACAACCCGATTATATCACAAGGCGCATCTAAAATAAAATTTACTTTTAGAAAGGATCAGTGCCGTTAATAAGTCGTGGCGGCCCGGGCTGAATTATAATATTGTCATACCTGGCTCTTGAGGCAGGATCGACAGAATTACTATTGCTACCTGGACTTGTGGTTTCAGTTTCTGGAGTGGGCGTAAAGCTACTATCCACGGGTGTTGGAGTAGGAGTAGGTAAACCCAGATCTTCCTGCACTTGTGCCAGCTCTTCTTCTATAGCCACTACTTCCGCCTCCGCGCTGGCTACTAACAACTGCTCCGCGAGTACATCTTCCGTAGAGTATGGAGGGTTCGAAATAGAGCCATCAGAGCTACTGGTATTAGCGTCTTCTACAGCACGGGTAAGAGAAGCCAGAACTTCATTAATAACTTCCGCGGAAGGAACCTGGGAAATGTAATTATCTATTTCCGATTGAGAAAGACCGGAATTCTCTGGGGTCAGGCTCGCCAACGCGCTCGCAAGATTTTGCAAAAATGCCTGAACAATCTGCGCTTCTGCTTTTATTTGTTCGGTCATCTCGATAGTCATATCTTCTGCGGCTAAGATGTCCGCCTTTGCCTTCCAGCTCGACAGTAGGGCATTTATTTTAGCTCTTTCAGCATTTATATCAATGCTGTACAAGGAACTCAAAATGAATTCCGGATCACGCCCAAGAGCGTCCGAAAATAGGAAATCTGTTTGATTGGCTAAGTTGGAAAATTTATTCATCTGATCCTGAACGCTCACCTGAGGAGCAAAGAAATTACGCAGACTGGAGAACATCGCATCAAGAACGCTTTGTTCTTTATTTAATTTATTTTTAGCGCGTAGTAGGTTGCCTTGTAGATCACTCTCTTTAGCAATTAAGTCACTCGAATCAGTCTCATTATTAGAAATGTAGACAACCGCCCCCAGAGTTAGGGTAACCGCGAGCACTCCGCCCAGAATTAACAATCGATTCATTTCTAGATTATATCATTACTAAATAAAATTAACTTCTAGATTCAATTGTAAACCAAATTTCTGTAAGACCGAATCAGATATTTCTTTTGCTAAGTTTTTTATTTCCTCCCCGTTGGCTCCTCCGTGATTAACGAGAACTAAAGCATGTTTTTCATGAACCCCAGTATTGCATACTCTCTTTCCCTTCCATCCAGCTTGTTCTACTAGCCAGCCGGCCGGTACTTTCATTACTCCACCCTCTATGTAGTGCGGCATGCTGGGGTAACTCGCCAACAATTCCTCGAGCTTGGACCCTTCAACATATACGTTTCTAAAAAAACTCCCGGCATTACCTATCACCCTAGGGTCCGGTAACTTAGTACTCCGTATGAACACTACCGCATCACTTATATCCTTCGAATTATTTAATTTTAATTTTTTTTCTTCTGAATATTCTGCAAAAGCTCTGTACTTTATATTTTTCTTTTCTGTTTTTCCCAATCTTAAAATCAGAGATAAAATAAAATATTTTCCTTTTAGTTCATTTTTAAAAATACTATCGTGGTAACTAAATCCGCACTCTTCTGGCTTGAAAACTCTCCTTGCCCCACTTTCTATCTCAATAGCTTCCACGCAATCTAGAACATCTGAAAGCTGCGCACCATAGGCACCCAAGTTCTCTACCAGTGCCCCGCCGACTGTACCCGGGATTAAAGACAAATTCTCAATCCCCCAATACCCCCGGTTAACAGTAAACAGTACCAAATCATGCCAGACCTCTCCACTTAAGGATTTAATCAGCACACTTTCAGCATCTTCTTCCAGGATTTCTATGCCTCTTATTTTATTTAAAATAACTATTCCTTCGAAATCTTTAGTGAGTAAAATATTACTACCACCACCTAAAAACAACTTCTCATTCTCCTTAAATTCTAAAGTTGTGAATAATTCTTTTATGTCATCTTCGGTATTTATCTCTACGAAAAATCGAGCCCGAGCGGATATGCCAAAAGTATTAAGCTTGGTGAGGTCATAGTTTTCAAAAATTTTCATATAAGAAAGTATATAGTGACAAGACTAACTACTGCCATGACCCCTACCGTCAGCCAGCCTAATATATTAGAAGATATTTTATTTTTAAAGTTCCCCATGATTTCCTCACTTGCGCTGATATGCACGATAAAAAATAAAATCACTGGCGCAATCATTCCATTTAACACCGCTGAATATATAAGAGTTCGGATAGGATCAAGTCCAATGAAATTTAAAATTATTCCTAAAATCATTGCCAGTGCGATAATCCCGTAAAAAGCATGGGCCTGTTTGAATTTTCGATAAAGTCCTAACTTCCATCCGAAGGATTCCGATACAGCATACGAAGCCGAGCCTGCCAAGACTGGAATAGAAAGAAATCCGGTGCCTAAAATTCCTAGCGCAAACAACACAAAAGCAAAGTCCCCCGCAAAGGGGCGTAGAGCCAGCGCGGCATCAGCGGCACTACCGACGTTAGTGATACCGTTATTAAATAGTGTGGCAGCCCCGGCGGCAATTATAAAAAACATGACGAGATTTGAGATAAACATTCCAGTCCATATGTCTAAACGCATGTTGTGAATGTCTTTTTTGGTAGTTAATGCACGACGCTGTTCTTTAGTATCTTCTCTTTTAAGAATTTGCTCTTCTACTTCTTGCGAAGTTTGCCAGAAAAATAAATACGGGCTGATAGTTGTACCAAGAATAGCACAGACAAGGATAATCACTTCTTTAGAAAAGGTCATATGTGGTACAACTGTGTACTTTAATACCTCCAACCAATTTATCTCTATACTCAAAGCAGAAAATACGTAAGTAAGGAGGACAAAAGATAGGTATTTTAGATATTTAGAATAATTTTTATAAGAAATAAAAACCTGAAGCACTAGAGAAAACATAGCAAAGGTTATGACCAGGAATACAAAGTTCATATTTGGGAAAAGCAACCTCGCTCCTTCTGCCATGGCTCCGAGGTTAGCTCCAATGTTGAAAACATTTGCAAAAAGTAACAGCGCTGTGCAGAAAAGTAAAACTTTTTTGGAATAAATTCGCTTAATGTTGGCCGCGAGCCCAATGCCGGTGGCGAGCCCAATACGCGCGCACATCTCCTGCACCATACTCATAAGTGGATAAGTAAAAAGAGAAAGCCAAATTAAGCCGAAGCCACTATGAGCTCCAACTTGAGAATACGTAGCAATACCTGAAGGGTCATCATCAGCGGCGCCCGTAGTTAGCCCAGGGCCCAAAATTTTCCAGTAATTCCGTAAAGGTTTCATTCCATAATTATGGCATATTTACACACGAAGTACATTTATAGTGCCGTCAGTGTTCAACTTTATAACTTTCGATGCCTTACCTCCGAGCACTCCACCGTCTACATACAAATCCACCTTGTCTCCAAAATAACCTTTAGCGTCTGAAATACTTTCACTTGAAGGAAATTTTTCCATATTAGCAGAGGGTGCGACAAGTGGGCCAACTTTCACTAACAAACTCCTAAGCCCTTCTGGTCTAGGCATGCGGAACGCTAAAGTTTTAGTACCTCTATGTAGATAGGAAAGCGACTCGTCTGGACAATCCAAAACTATACTCACTGGCCCAGGCCAAAATTCTTTTAAAATATCTTTTTGGCTCTCAGTTATATTAATAGAGAATTTATCTAGCTCACTTAAGTCTCCAATTAAAATAATGCAGGGCTTTTCAGAATTTCTATTTCGTATTGCATAAATACGGCTAACGGTAGATTCATTTTGCGCCTTGCCTACCATCCCATATATAGTGTCCGTAGGCATCACCGCTACGCCATTTTCTAGAAGGGTTTTTATTAAATTTTCATTATCCCACACGTTTTTTGAAGACATAAAAATAAGTCAATAAATGCCAGGACATTCGAGTCTGGCTTAGACAGCTTACGCCCTGCTTCTTAGCGCGATAAGTGCAAGCACTAAGATATAGATGATGTGGTCATCTATAATAGGATTATTCTCCGGCAAAAGTAGAGCCAAATACATAAGGCCGAGCATCACACCTCCAACAACGCATCCCCACTTAACATATTTGTTGAAAATAAGAGTAACACCGACGAATAAAAGACCCAGCATGAAAAGCCAATCAACTACCGCTAAGCCAGCCAATTTATGAAAAATATCCGCAAAGGGTCCCTTAACCGCATTTGCGAGAAATCCTGCTGTTGGAGAGCCGCCACTCATCCATGCTTTATCTGATGAAGTTGCAAACCCTAATCCAAATGTTTTATCCAAAAACGCCCAGAGAAATGTAAACCCCATCGTCAAACGAAGAGCTATTAAAACAATTTTTTCTTTATTCATAAATTAATTATTAATACTTGTAACCTAAGTCTTGGTCACTTATACAACTTTACTAATGTAATTATTATACCAGTTCAATTCCTAGTAGCCTATAAATTCCCTAACTTATAAAGCTGAAAAAACTTTTCCGAACTTTCGTGGGTGGCTACTGGGAGTTGAACCCAGACTAGGAGCTCCACAAGCTCATGTGCTGCCGCTACACCATAGCCACCATGTATTGCTATTTATAGCAAAAAGGACGCATAAATGCTACTTGAGCGAGGATTTTATTAAGAAAAGTTACCCGACAAGGGTGACGATAAAAATCACCGTGGAAATAAAAGCAGAGACGAAACACCAGGAGCATCCTTTCTTGAGCGCGAAAATTTGCACCCCAATAAGATATACAGAGAAGATGAAGGCTGCGGCAGAAGCGATCAGCGGTACATTAACAAAGGCCAGTGGCACCGAGTCCGACATAAAGATAAATGGTAGGTGGGAGAGTGAAATAACTATGTAGTAAATCATTCCCAATATTTCTACCGGAATACCAAATATTTTAGAATAGTCACTATTCACCACGGTGTTACAGTCAAAACGAATCGGGCAAACCAGAAGAATACCAGCCTTCTTGTGGTTATAGATATGTCTGGCAACCATGAATCCTGCAAGGCCTAAAATAAATACTGCTACGTGCATTAAAATATCATTTTGAAATATCATACAAAGTATTGTATCAGCTTATTAAAAATAAACAAATTTATTTATCAGCTAGGTCTAAGCAGACGGAATTTATGCAATACCTCTTGCCTGTCTCGGTAGGGCCGTCATTAAAGACATGACCTAAATGGGATTTACACTTGGCGCAGATTATCTCTGTTCGAGTCATGCCCATGGAATTGTCTGTTACTTCTTCCACCGCCCCAGGGAGCGCTTGGTCGAAAGATGGCCAGCCGGTACTAGAATCAAATTTAGCATCGGAAGAAAAAAGTTGGTTGCCACAAGCCACGCATGAATACGTGCCATCTTTTTCTTCCTGCACATATTTACCCGAAAAAGGCGCCTCGGTTCCCTTTTCGCGCAAGACTCGGTACTCTTCGGGAGTTAATTTATTTTTAAATTCTTCTTCGTTCATAAAAAAATTATAGCATAATAAATTCGTGAGTAGAAAGTAGTTCGCGCCGGTCGTAGTCCTTGTGAAAGGAACGACCGGCGCGATGATGGTGATTAGTCCTTGCCTTGTCCATCAGGCCCGTCACCTCGGGCCTCAACGGAGAACAGGGAGATCGCTAGGCGTCGCCACGAACTTCTCCGTCGGACGGATTCAACGCTGCCACGAGTCCTGCCCAGGCACCGCCGAACTTGGCCCGAAGCTTGATGCAAGCACCTTCTGGAGACGACGCCATTCCGAACTTGTTCTGTAGCTCAGCTCGCCAACGATAGGCATCGCTGTGCCAAGAAATCGATTCGACGGTCCCGCCGAGTGCCCTGACCTGATCCATCAATGACATCGACCCCGAGCTATTGCTACCCATGCTTACCCCTTTTTTCTTGTCCCCACTCTTTCTGTAGGTATCCTCGATAGCCGCGTGAATGCTGTTGCCGAAGCCGATGGCATCCGGGACAGAGGTAACCGTCGGCCTCACCACTCGGCACCAACCCGAAGGGTCGAAGCTGAGCGAGAACCTACCAAACCTTTCTACGCACTGTGCCAACGTCATAAACCCCCCGACTGAAATTGCCAGAACCCGAAAGAACGCAGTTGACATAAATATAATACCACCAAAAACACAAAAAAAACAACCTGCGGGTTGTTGAAACAGACATTTATAAAATATTTTTATTTAGATTTTTTCATGCAACTTTTAAGATAATGAAGCGCATTATATGCAGCCTCAGCCTCTGTTGCTCCTGTCCCATAGCAAATCCCCATGGTGGCTGGTTGCACATAATCCGGTAAAGTAAATCGGTATTTCATACTAGCAAAATTAACACCTTCTTCATCAACATCAAGAATGGGATTAAACTCCTTTATCTTTTCCAAAGCTTCTGCCATCTTAGCCGCGGCTTCTGCCACCTTTTGCTTTTTTATTTCTTCTGAAACTAGAGGAAATTCTTCCATATATTTATATTAACATATTAAAATATAATCTGGTGCCCAGGAGAGGACTCGAACCTCCACACCTTACGGCACACCCACCTCAAGGGTGCTTGTCTACCAATTTCAACACCTGGGCAAAACGATTTCGGAGCAATATATTTAAGTATATAACAAAATATGAAAACTATTCCGCCACCGAACCCACTTCCACTTTATCATTCTCCACCTCTACATTTGAAGAATGCATTTTTCGGCGGACGTCTTTAATAGCTTTAGTACGAACATAGTAAAGCTTGCTGCGACGAGCATTTGCTCTCTTAACTATTTCGATTTTATCAATCATTGGGGAATATATCGGAAAGATTCTCTCCACCCCTACACCTGAGGCTATCTTGCGTACAGTAAAGGTAGCTCCGGACTCTGTGCCATGCTTGCGCGCGAGTACGGTACCCTCAAAGGCCTGCAAGCGGAACTTGCTTGCCCCACCCTTTGCGGCGGCCTTTTCCTCTAAAATTTTAGACCAGACACGTACGGTATCTCCAGCTCTAAAATCAAGCTTCTTGCGAGCCTCAAGGTCTACTGGACTGAATTTAATTTTACTGGTTACGCTACCTGCCATAGTGGAAACACTTTAGCACAAAATATTTTTTATGGCAAACTTCCTACTATCCTTTATTTCAATAGTTTTTTAAACTCTATAGGTAATGGGGATTCTACCTTCACAGTTACTCCTTTCAAGTTTTTAAACTCTATGGACTGTGCATGAAGGCCTAGTCGGGTAATGCCTTTAGGGCAAGGGCTCTCGGGGCTATACAGAGCATCACATACCACTGGATGATTCAGATATTTCATATGCACGCGGATCTGGTGCGTACGGCCAGTCTTGGGCTTCACTTCTACGTAAGTGAATTTAATTTTTTTATCTATAAAACGCTTCAGGACTTTATATTCCGTAATAGCTTCCCGCAACTCCCCCCTCGCGCCACGGCCAGCCAGGAAG
>DATDWM010000014.1:0-25264 GCA_036517375.1 Minisyncoccota bacterium | reverse complement strand
CAAAGCCGCGAGGTATACTTTAGCTTCCTTTGCGGAAAACCCTAATTGTTCGATAATCTTTTGGGTTTGCATAGACACTATAATTATATTCCTTTTGTATAAAGAAGTCAGTTTTGCCCACCCATCGAATTCGCTTGCGCCCGCAGGGCGGATTTCATTCTCTCGCCACCTTGTCCGCCCGAGGCGGACCCGCATTTTTCGCTCAGCCCCGACCAAGTTTCTTTTTGTGACCCTACCGGGAATCGAACCCGGGTTAACAGATTGAAAACCTGTTGTCCTAACCGTTAGACGATAGGGCCGTCGACAGGTGCACATCAACTTAGCGATGTGCCCATTGCAAAACATACTAACATTTTTATTTGTATTTGTAAAAACACCTTTACTATATTGGACTCTAACGACTCAACGACCGTTGAGCCGTAATATAATAAAAAAGAGAAAGGACCGAAGAAGTGCGCTGGCCCCTCCTCAGTCCTTAGTGCTGACTTTCATTGCTCGATAATACTTGTGTAGACCAACTGCGCCCAGGACTCCTGTGATGACGATAAAGATGGTCGCAAGTTCTAGTTCGGAAGCCAGCCAAGCGGAAGCCGACAACCCAGTAGAAATGCCAGCGACGCGCGAGAAGTTGTTCGGACCCATGATGGGACGTCGTACTGTCCAGCTGTACGCCACGATTGAAATTAAAAAGACTTCTCTTACCAGCTCTACACCGTAGATGTAAAGAGGAAACACCTCCACGTTCGGTGGTGGATCCTTTGTTTTTATACCTAAATAAATGAAAACTCCTTCCTTTTCTGTTTAATTTAGGCTATACTGTTTGAGTGGTAGTAATAGCGAGTTTAGTCGCCTAGCTGTTAGTGCTTTTTGTTAATTAATCAAAATAATATGGACGATACAACTAAATGCCCTGTATGTGGCAACAACCCATGCACTTGCCCACCAACTCCAGAAACTCCTGCTCAATAAATAAAAAACAAAAAAACAACTCTCCAAAAGGGTTGTTTTTTTGTTTTTTACCTAACCTAAATATAAGCATAAAATCCTCTAGTCGAAAGAATATGCAAAAAATAACACAAACAAAACGTCCCCGAAGCAAATTAATGCTCTCGGGGCCTCTGTTTTTACTAGATATTTAAAAGAGTAAAGAACTAACTACTTCCCTTCTCCTGCCGTGACTACCACGGCAGGTTGTGCCTGTTGTACGCTGAGCTGGAACACCTCCCTCTAAAAGGCCGCCCATAAGTAGGCGGCGACACCAACCGCGGCCACAATGGCCGCAGACAGGAGACTACTAGAACTAATGGAAAGCTTGGTTGAAATGACGACGGCAACCGTCATCATGAACCAGCAAGCGAACGCCAACACTCCAATAGCTGGCACCGCAAGCAATGCGATGATGAATGGCCTCGCCGACGGCAAGACCATCACCAAGGCCACAGCTGCCACGACTTTGAGCGCAGTCGCCAGAAGCGCCCACACCAGACGGACCTCAGCCTCGTTCGGCCCGCACGAACCGAAGAAAAACCAGCTCAATGCCTTCATCGAAACTCCCCCTTCCATAAAACCTTACCACTTTATAAACAATTGTCAAATACATTGATAATAAAACTTTAATTTAATACAATTCCCAAATGAAGAAGCAAGAAAAACTAACCGAACTAAACCAGAAATGGATGGTAGAATGCGTGTGCAAGCTCAGAAAAACAGCCAAGCAAGTGGTGCTGGGTGACGGTAGCGCAGAAGCTGAAGTAGTCTTCATCGGGGAAGCGCCAGGACGCAATGAAGACGAGCAAGGCCGACCTTTTGTGGGCGCCGCAGGTAAATTCTTAAATGAAATGCTCGAAACTACTAAATTAAAACGTGAAGATATTTATATTACTAATATTGTAAAGTATCGTCCTCCGAACAACCGTGACCCATTGCCAGAAGAGAAAACTGCTTGCAGAGAGTGGTTACTCGAAGAACTTAAAATTATTTCCCCTCGCCTGATTGTGCTCTTGGGCCGGCATGCCATGAATAATTTCTTCCCTAAAGAGCAGATCTCGCAAGCGCACGGAAAATTATTAATAAAAAGTTTCACCGGTATGCCTACTAAATATTTCTACGCCCTCTACCACCCAGCCGCAGCTCTTTACGACGGATCAATGCGGGAAGTATTGATGGCAGACTTCAAGAAAATTCCAAAGGTTCTGGAAAAAATAAAAAATTAGTGTATAATCTCTGAACGCGAAATATGACAAAAGATAATGTCCAAATCATAATTTTGGCTGCCGGAGTGGGTAAAAGGATGCAATCCGACGAGCCTAAAGCACTCGCGCTTTTAAACAGTAAGCCTTTTTTAAGCCATATTCTGGACACTGTTTTCCTACTTCATTTACCTACCAAACCTGTGATTGTAGTCGGCCACAAGAAAGAGCGTATTTGGGAAGTATTGGGAAAGGAACATAATTATGCTGAACAAAAAGAACAGCTCGGCACCGCGCATGCAGTGATGTCCGCCAAAGATTCCACTCATAAAGATCATAAAATAATTTTAGTTATCTCCACTGACCAGCCACTCATTTCTAAAGAAACAATCGAAGGGATAATTTCTACGCATCAAGAAAAAAATGGAACAATTACGATGGCAACGGTTGTAGTTCCCGACTTTGACGACTGGCGGAAAGCTTTGTATCACTTCGGGCGCATAGTGCGAGATAGCAACGGCTCAGTAGAAAAAATTGTAGAGTTTAAGGATGCAAGTGTGGACGAAAAAGAAATTAAAGAATTGAACCCTGCCATCTATGCTTTTAATGCGGAGTGGTTGTGGCAAAATATTGATAAAATAAAAAATCAAAACAAGCAAGCTGAGTATTATTTAACGGATTTAGTCGGGCTCGCTTTTAAACAGAAGAAGAAAATTGAAACCGTGGGAGTTGCCAACATGATCGAAGGCTTGCAGCCAAATTCTAAAGAAGAGCTTGAAATACTGGAGAAATTAATGCAAAGTGCGCGGTGAGGGATTCGAACCCCCGGCCTACCCCACGTCAAGGGGTCGCTCTACCAACTGAGCTAACCGCGCATAAAATTACAGTGGAAAAATTATATGATATATAAAACACTAAAGCAATGAAAATACTGAGCATTGAAACATCTTGCGACGATACAGGGCTCACAATATTTGAGGCCACAGGAGGAGTAACGAACGCTAGGTTTAAAATATTATCTGACAACCTAGCTTCGCAAGTCAGCATCCACATCCCCTACGGTGGAGTTTATCCCGCACTAGCCAAGCGCGAACATTTGAAAAATTTACCAATACTCCTGGAGAAAACTCTAAAAGAATCCAAACTTGATAAAAAGGAAAAGCCAGTGGATTTAATATGTGTGACTTATGGCCCCGGACTCCCGCCCTCACTCTGGACTGGAATAACTTTTGCGCAAGAGCTCTCGAAGAAGTGGCGGGTACCGGTGGTGCCGGTTAACCACATGGAAGGACACGTGCTTTCTATCTTTGGTAAAAATAAAGGAAAATTTAAAATAATAAAAACTAACTTGCCAGCTTTGGCTTTGCTAGTATCTGGTGGGCACACACAGCTCGTGCTAATGAAGAAGTGGATGCAATATGAAATAATTGGCGAGACACTGGACGATGCCGTGGGTGAAGCCTTCGATAAAGTGGCGCGTATGATGGACCTGCCATACCCAGGCGGACCTCAGATTTCGAGACTGGCAGAGATTCAAAGAGCTCTGCACTTCAAGAGTACGGATAATTTTTTGCTAAAAATTTCCTCGAAATCACGCCGTCGCGCTCCACAGTCTCCTGAAGTACAGAGCTCTTTAGTTACACTCCCCCGCCCCATGCTTTATACAAAGAATTTCGACTTTTCTTTTTCGGGACTGAAGACCTCGGTACTTTATTTAATTCAAAAAATAAAAAAAGAAAAGGGAGAATTAAGTGACGAAATGAAGTCGCAGATAGCGCTTGAATTCGAAAACGCGGCAGTCGAATGCCTAACGTATAAAACAGCAAAGGCTATTGAAAAATATAAAATTAAAACATTGATAGTAGCCGGTGGAGTAGCAGCCAACAAGCACTTGCGAAATGAAATAAAAAAAGTTACTAAAAAATCCGTAAAGCTCCTCCTCCCGACTCGGGAACTAGCTCGCGACAATTCTATTATGATCGGTATCGCTGGCTACTTGAACTACATAAAAAACAAGAAAAAGACCAAGGATCCGATGAACATAAAGGCTGACGGAAGGCTTAGATTATGATATTATTGAGCCATGCACGAGAAGCTACCAGAAAAAATATTGAGACCTTACGATCCCAAAGAAACAGAAAGTAGAATCTATAAGCTCTGGGAAGAGAGCGGTTTTTTTAACCCAGATAATTTACCTCCGCTTTCTTCGGGGCAAGCAGGCGAAAGAAATGAACCATTTACTATAATAATGCCCCCGGTGAATGCTAATGGCTCTCTCCATGCCGGACACGGACTGGTCATGACAATCGAGGACATCATGATCCGCTACAAAAGAATGCAGGGATTCAAGGCCCTCTGGCTTCCCGGGCTCGACCACGCCGGATTTGAAACGCAGGTAGTCTATGAAAAAAAATTAGAAAAAGAAGGACGCACGAGGTTCGACATTGAACCAAAAAAGTTATACGAAGAAATATTAGATTTTACCCTTACTAATTCAAAAAATATAAAATCCCAAATCAAGAAAATGGGTGCGTCTTGTGATTGGTCACGAGAGCGGTTCACCCTAGACGGAAGTATCGTAAAAACTGTCTATCAAACATTCCAGAAACTCTGGGGTGACGGCCTAATATACCGTGGCAATCGTATAGTGTCGTGGTGTTCCAAGCATCAGACTTCTTTTTCGGATCTGGAAATAGTGGACGAAGAGAGAGTAGAGAGCTTTTATTATCTAAAGTATGGGCCATTCGTAATAGGCACTTCCCGTCCTGAAACAAAATTTGGCGACAAATACGTCGTCATGCACCCAGAAGACAAACGCTACGCGGAATATAAAGAGGGGCAAAAAATAAATTTGGAGTGGATCAACGGCCCGATCGAGGCTACAATAATCAAAGATGAAGCGGTGGATATGGAATTCGGTACCGGTGTCATGACTATCACACCGTGGCATGACAATACTGACTTCGAGATAGCGGAACGACATAGCTTAGACAAAGAACAAATAATTGATGAGAACGGGAAGCTCCTACCTATAGCTGGAGAATTTGCAGGACAGCATATTAAAAAAGCGCGCGCGCTCATAGTGTCCAAGCTCGAGAGTAAAGGACTGGTAGAAAAAATAGACGACAAATACAAGCACGTAGTGAGGACTTGCTATAAATGCGGAACAGTAATAGAACCACAAATTAAAAATCAGTGGTTTGTAAAAATGAAACCACTAACAGAGAAAGCCCTAGTAAAAATAAATTCCGGCGAAATAAATTACATTCCAGAACATTATAAAAAAGTAACCCTGCACTGGCTAGAGAACATCATGGACTGGAATATTTCAAGACAGATAGTCTGGGGTATACCAATACCCGCCAAGCTGTGCACAAAGTGTGGGCATGGAATGGTAGACTTGGAAAACAAAATTACTAAGTGCTCTGCCTGCGCAGGTGAAGTGGTGCAGGATAAAGATACCTTTGATACTTGGTTCTCTTCTTCCCAGTGGCCATTTGTTTCTCTCGGATTCCCAAACTCCCAGGACTTCAAAACCTTTTACCCAACGGATGTAATGGAAACCGGGGGCGACATAATATTTTTCTGGGTTACACGAATGATCATGCTAGGACTATATGTTACGCAAGAAATACCATTTAAGAATGTTTACCTTCATGGAATGGTGCTTGATGCCAAGAGCCAGAAGATGAGCAAGAGTAAAGGTAATGTAATAGACCCGATGACACTCACTGAAAAATACGGCACCGATGCATTCCGCCTAGGACTGGTAGTGGGCAATACTCCCGGTACTTCTCTCGCGCTCGCGGAAGATAGGATTAGGGGTTATAAAAACTTTGCCAATAAAATTTGGAACATTACACGCTTCGTCTTAGACAATAAAACTGAGAGTGACAACGAAGAGCAAGAATTAACAGAAGAATTTAGGAAAATTAAAGAAGACATAACATCAGATATGGACAACTATCGTTTCTACTTAGCGGCCGAGAAAATCTACCACTACATCTGGCATCGCTTTGCTGACGAAATTATTGAAGACAGTAAAAGTAATGAAAAAATAAAATCCGCACTGCTCCCCATCTGGATTGACTGCATAAAAATATTACACCCTTTCATGCCATTCGTTACAGAAGAAATTTGGTCCATGATGCCTAGTAGAAAAAATTTATTAATAGTTGAAAAATGGCCTTTCGACTCTGCTTTGGGTAAACCCTTATGATAACCACCGATCCTAAAATTATAGCTTTGGCACTCTTGGCTGGTATCATTCCTTCCCTTCTATGGCTCTGGTTTTGGATTAGAGAAGAAGGTAATAAGGCGGAACCCCGAGGGTTAATTACCATTATATTTATTTTAGGAATGCTGGCTACTGTCTTTGTGCTACCGATTCAAAAGTTTATCCAAATGAACGTAACCTCCCCGGAGTGGCAGCTTATCAGCTGGGCGGCGGCTGAAGAAATAATAAAGTTCATCGCGGGACTGTTGCTAATTTATAATACGAATCAAGTAGATGAGGCTACCGACTGGCCGATATACCTCATCACCGCGGCGCTCGGATTTGCGGCATTAGAGAATGCTCTCTTCTTGTTGAAGCCCTTTGCCTTGGGCGACACTACAGTTGGGCTACTCACTGGACAGCTCCGTTTCCTGGGCTCTACCCTCTTACACGCAGTCGCCAGTGGCACGGTGGGCATCGCACTCGGGTTATCACACAACCTACACGGGTTTGTGCGAAGATTGTATTTCTACATTGGGTTAATATTCGCTATTGCCTTGCATAGTGCCTTTAATTTTTTTATAATGAAGAATAGCGGAGAGGGATTCTTGCAAGTGTTTGCCTTCCTCTGGGTAGCTGCGGTCATCGTGATGCTACTCTTTGAAAAACTAAGAAGAATGGACGCGTAAAGTTTATCAATAACATAATTTGTAAATAAAATGTTAGAACCAAAGAAAAGAAGTTTTTTTGAAAGAATAACTGGTAGTATCCGAGTACCAGATGAAGAGGAGGAGGAAACGCAAGCAATCCTAGTGAAAGACAGTGGCAAAAACAGCGCCTGGATGACTGAGGAGAGTGAAGAAGCCGAGCTCGCAGTGGATGTGTATCAGACACCGGCAGACATAGTAGTGCAGACGATGGTGGCGGGAGTAAAGCCAGAAGACATAGAACTCACCATCGCGCGCGACATACTTACCATCCGCGGTAAGCGCGAGGAAAATAGAAACATCAACGAAGATAATTACTTTATTAAGGAGCTTTATTGGGGCAAGTTCTCTAGAACCATTTCCCTACCCCAAGAAGTAGAACCGGAAGAAGTGGAAGCCACCGAGCGCCACGGGCTCCTTACTATCCGCCTTCAGAAAGTAGACAAGGAAAAGAAAAATACCGTTAAGGTAAAATCTCTTTAGGAAAATGCTGTGCCGAGGACCAGAATCGAACTGGTGACCTCTCCCTCTTCAGGGGAGCGCTACTACCAACTGAGCTACCTCGGCAAATACTTATTTTACTTACTTATATTACTAAAATTAGGATTTTTTGCAATGTTATTCTTTCCTAGTAGAGCCTTATGTGTTATACTGTAGGTATATGGATATATGTAGACTTTGCGAAAATAAATTCAAAGATTATCAGTCAAAAAATAGAACTAGATGCGGATCATGCAACACAAAAATTAGACGCTTTAGATCGAAAGCTGCTGCTATAGCCTTATTAGGTGGAAAATGTACAAGGTGTGGATGGACTGGAAATCAAGCCGCCCTTCAATTCCATCATAAAAATTCTGCAGAAAAAGATTTTACAATTGGTAACGTATCAAACAAAAGTTGGGATTCCCTGAAAAAAGAGATGCAAAAATGTATTTTATTATGCGCAAACTGCCACATGATAGAGCACAGCTCTAAGGATGGAGAAATTTTTCTTAAAGAAGCAATGAATTACAGAGGTAAAACTCTAAAATTTTAAATATTCTACTGACCGATATTTTTAAGACTTTTTAATGCTTCACTGGCACTGCCATAAGCAGACATTAAACTATCCACATAAGGCTGTATAAGGTAATACGCGCCCACGGCGGAACCTACAATGAATATCCAGTACACAAAGCTCATGATACGCTGCCAACGCATAGTACGCTTCATGTCATGAAGCATACTATTGTTCTCTTGGGTAAGAGCAAGGGTATCGGTTAAAAGCTTTTTTGACTCTGGATCCATAATAAGTACGTAACTACTTTATCATAAAATAAGCGGAAATAAAAGAGGGATTAGAGAGTGCTGAACTTTTGTTGTTCTAGATTTTTTCTGTGAATATTTCTTTCATCTTTAGCATTTCTCTCCTCTGTATCAGCCTCAGTGATCAACTGTTCCACTGTTCGCAAATCCCCCCTCTTAGCTATCGCATGACCAAAGGTGGCTCGAATCAGTAAATCCCATTCTCGATTTTGCATACCTGCATCCGTCGCCACTTTTTGGACACTTAAGTGAAGAAGTTTGTTTATTTCTTTTTGAATTCTAGCGTAAAGCTTCTCGGCAGATTCACTGTTGGTATAAATTGGCAATACTAGAGCAAACTCATCTCCACCCAACCTAAAAGCGCTGTCGCCGTCTCTTCTTAAAACTTCTTTTAATTTATTAGTAAAAATAATCAGTGCTTTGTTGCCTACGTCATGACTATAAGGTTTTTCATTAAAAAACTTAAGTCCCTCTAAATCCACAGAAACAACCAAGATTGAATCGAGTCTTAATTTACGCTGATCTTTAGACACACTTTCATTAAGATCTTTTCGTAACTTATTTATTTTAGGAATAAAGGTACGCCTATTTAACAATCCCGTTAAAGGGTCAGTAATAGCAGCTTTTTCCAAAATTTTAGAGAGCTCGGATACTAAAACATGATGATCTTCACTAGAAATTAACCCACCTTTAAGGGCGGTATCTAATTCCTCATTGCCACTCTCTCCACTTGAAATTTCCTCTTTCAGTTTCTGAAAATAAGGACTTTCCATTCTAGCTGGCACGGGCTTTTCTATTTTCTTCAAACCTTCAAGTTTAGATTTCATATACACATTATATCAGACTTACTCCAATTTCCGAATTTAGGAAATTTATGTTAAATTATATGAGTTTACCGCCTTGTCCTTGTAGTTCAATGGATAGAACAGTTCCGTCCTAAGGAATAGATGCAAGTTCGATTCTTGCCAAGGACACCTTAAGCAATCCCTAAAAGCTTGGAAATCACGGGCTTGTTGAAGCCTACCACTAGATCGTTTTCAATCAATATGACTGGCACGCCCATTTGTCCGGACTTTTCTACCATTATCTTTCTTTGTTCAGCATCTCCTGCTACATCGTGCTCAGTATAGGCGATATTGTTCTCTTTAAAAAACTCCTTGGCCATATGGCAGAAGTGGCAAGACGGCGTAGAATAAATAGTTACTTTTTTCATTTGATTTTGCAAAATCATGTCGCGTACTGTCCATTGAAACGCGACGCAATAATATTATTTATTAATATCTCTATTATATCATACTTGGAAAAAAGGCAAAATGTGCGGGATGGGGTAATCGAAACCCCGTCTAATCCTTGGGAAGGACTCATTCTACCACTAAACTAATCCCGCTTTCGTTTTACTATAGCGAGGCAAGCCCGCATGTTTTAAAATTATTTAAACCAGTTGCTAAAAAATGAAAAGATGCTCCAAGTATTTGCTTCCAAAGGCACTTCAGATTCCTCCTTTTCGTCTATGATGACGATGAGTCCTTCACCCTCCTTGGCAAATCCAAATTTATCCCGGATACTATCTTCGAGCCCGGCATCTGTGTTGAGCTTGCCTATGTCCAAAGAAAGCTTTTCTTTTTGCTCTTGTAATTCAGCAATTTTAGCCTCGGCTATCCTTTTGTTCTTGCCTGTTTCTACCATTTTAGTCCAGAGGCCGATCACGCTCCAAGCAAAAACAAGTACCACCAGAAAAAGTAATATTAAAAAAGGCCTCGATTGGAGCACACTTCTCCATGATTTTCGGCTTCCAAAATTCCTCATATAGTGTTATTATATACTATATGCTTTTCAATAAAAAACATCAAAAGAAAATCCAAATTGTCTGGGCGGTGGTCAGTGTTGTTATTATACTTAGTATGATACTCCTCTACTCGCCTATTTTCCAAATACAATAAATTGCAGTACTAGAATTACTCTCCGGAACGCATCATCTTTAAGAACACATCTTGGGGAATATTTATTTTACCCCTCTCTTTCATTTTCTTCTTGCCCTTCTTCTGCTTTTCACGGAGCTTCATTTTACGAGTTATATCCCCTCCGTACATATGCTGAGTAACGTCTTTTTTGAAAGCTTGCAAGGTTCGGGATGAAATTATGCGTCCCAAGGCCTTGCCTTGAATCTTGGTCACGAACATCTGCCTCGGCAGGACACTAAAAAGTTTTTCTACTGCGTTTTCCGCTTCTTCCTCTACCCTCTTCTTGGACACAACTCTTGAGAAGGCAGACACCACCTCATCCGCCACTAACACATCCATACGAGTAACGCTGGCCTCTCGCATTTCCGCTATTTCATAAGATATGGATCCGTAGCCGGAAGAAGTACTCTTTAATTCATCAAAGAAGTTACGGTAAAGCTCCCGAAGCGGCATCCGCACGGAGATGGCGGAACGGCTGTCTCCGAAATTCTCTGTCTCTCCTATTTCCGCTTCGTGGTCAAAGAGTAACTGCATAATAGCACCTAGGTACTGAGCTGGAGTAATTATTTTCACGTTGACCCACGGCTCCAGAACCTTCTCTATCTCGCCATCATCAGGGAAAAAGTATGGGGAGTAAATGGTAGACTTCTTGCCGTTTTTATACCACACCTCATAAATTATAGATGGAGTAGTGATAACTAAACTTAAATCGAATTCCCTTTTCAGTCTCTCGGTAATTATTTCCAAGTGAAGCATTCCTAGGAAACCACAGCGGAAACCGCGGCCAAGGGAGCCACTCGATTCTTCTTCGTATGAAAAGGCGGAGTCGGAGAGCTGAAGACGGCCGAGAGCAGATTTGAGAGTTACAAAGTCATCCGCATCTTCCGGAAAAACAGAAGCCCAGACCACCGGCACGGCTCGCATATATCCCGCAAAGGCGGGTAATGGATTCTTGGCCATCGTAATAGTGTCTCCAACGGATGCGATGCCGGGCTTCTTGATGCCTGTCACTATGTACCCCGTGTCGCCACTTGATAAGTCCTCCCGCGGAGTTTCTTCCGGAGAAAAAGTTCCGACTTCAAGCGCAGTAAACTTTTCCCCAGAAATAGAAAAGAGTAAGTTGTCACCCTTTTTAACTTTACCATCCAAAACTCGCACGAAGACTATCACTCCTTTATGATTTGAATATTTAAAATCAAAAACTAGGGAACGTAAAATATTCTCAGCTTGCGGATAAGTTTCAACTGGTGGAGGTACACGCTTTACTACTTCCTCGAGCAAACTCTCTACCCCCTCCCCGGTGCGTCCAGACACGAGCAATATTTCATCTTCTTTACAATTCAGAAGATTAATAACCTCTTCTTTAACCTCTGGAATCCTCGCCAAAGGAGAATCAATCTTCGAGAGCACAGGAATGATCTTAAGGCCTCCCTCGCGCGCCATAGCAAGCGTAGTAAGGGTCTGAGCCTGAACTCCCTGTGTACTATCAACTAGTAAAATAGAGCCTTCTACGGCCTTCAGGGCCCGTGAGACCTCGTAGGAGAAGTCCACGTGCCCCGGGGTGTCGATCAAGTTCAGCACATATTTTTCTTGACCACCCCCTACCCCCTCCTTAACAAGGTGGGGAGGATAATATTCCATTCTAACGGGCTGCATCTTAATAGTAATGCCACGCTCACGTTCAAGCTCCATGGAGTCCAACACTTGGTCCCGCATTTTACGCGTCTCGATGGTGTGCGTAATTTCGAGCATGCGGTCAGCCAAGGTACTCTTACCATGGTCAATGTGCGCGATGATTGAAAAGTTTCTAATGTATTTTAATTCCATAAATTTTTATTCCAAGAATCCACCGGTCTGATGGTTCCACAGGTCAGCGTAAAAACCATTCTTCTCTAAAAGTTCCTTGTGCGTTCCCTCTTCGACTATTTTACCTTTATCTAATACAATAATCCTATCCATCTTCTGAACAGTAGAAAGCCTGTGAGCGATAACTAAGGTGGTCTTGCCTTTCATGAGTTCATTAAAAGCATCCTGAATATACGACTCACTAATGCTATCGAGAGAGCTAGTAGCTTCGTCTAAAATTAAGATTGGGGCATCTTTTAACATAGCTCTTGCTATCACTACTCTTTGTCTTTCCCCACCAGAAAGCTTAATACCCCGCTCTCCTACAAAAGTCTCATAGTTTTTTGGCAACTGTGAAATAAATTCATGGGCATGAGCTTTTTTCGCAGATTCTATAATTTCTTCTTCGCTTGCATTTTGTTTACCGTAAGCTATATTCTCCTTAATTGCTCGGTGGAATAGAGCTGGCTCCTGCGGTACGTAAGAAATACTTCTCCTTAGATCATCTTGAGTTATATTTCTTATATCCTGACCATCTATTGTAATACTACCTCCCACTACGTCGGCCAAACGAAGAATTAAATTAGTAAGGGTGGATTTTCCAGCGCCTGAATGTCCAACAAGTCCAACTCTTTCTCCGGGTTTAATATCTAAATTAAACCCACTGAAAATCTCAGAATTGTTCTTGTAATGGAAAGAAACATTGTTAAATTTTATATATCCCTTGTTGATTTTTAACTCCTCTGGGTTTATAGGATTTTGTATTTCCGGCACAATCTCAAAGATATCAATAGTTTCTTTCATGTCTGAAGCAGCCCTCATGAACCTTGTGAGAGAATTTACTAGATCCCAAATTCTAAATAGAATAAGAGTTATATACGTTTGGACAAGGACCACAGTTCCTGTGGAAATTTCATAATTAACCCACAAATAAATAGTGGTAGAGATAACAATCGAGTAAGTCAGAGCACTAGCTACACTCTGGATCATTTCGATTCTTCTGTTCCAAAAAGCGGCTTCTAGGCTTCTTTCTCTTCCTTCATTAGTGTATTTCCCAAAAGAATCTATCTCGCTAATCCTTGCAGAGAAAAACTTAACAGCAAAAATATTACTAAACACATCTGCTAGGCGTCCGCTTATTCGAGAATCTTGTTCTGCGGACAATATGTCATATTTCATTTTCTTTTTTACAACAATTAGAACAACACTGATATAAGCAGCGAGTAATCCAAAAAGTAAAAAAGTAATTAATCGAGATTCTTGAATTAAAATTATGAAAACACCTACAAAGATTGTGGCAACGTTTAGAAAATTAAATATTGATATTTCCATCATACCTTCAAAGGCAAACACAAAACGCCTAGATTTGGTTACCAAGCTTCCAGCAAAAGTATTCACGAAAAAACTGTGAGAATTCTGCTCAATTCTCTGAAATGTAAAATTACGCAAATCACGAACAATATTCGTTATAAACTTGTCATAAATAAATTGCCTACTTCTTGCAGTGATAACAACAAAAAATTCCAGACTAATTATTATTAATACGAATGAAAATAATTCTTGAGATATAGTGGCTCTATCTACGGTAGAACTTGAAATAGTATCAATAATTTCTTTAAAATAAAAAGGAATTATTGTAAAGCCAACTGAAACACGCACAACAAAAAGAACTAGCACGGCGTAAAAAGCCCCCTTATATTTACGTATTTGGGGCCATATGTATTTGAATATCTTTTGAAATAAAGACATCGGGTTATTCTATCAGAAAATATGCCAATTCTAAAGCCCTTCTTGGGGAGGAGCGATGATCTTGGCGCGCCAGAATTTAGTATGGAAAGTTTTCATTAAGTCCTTCAACTCTTCATTTTTAAGTAGATACAGAACAACTACGCCGACAGCAATGCCTAGAACTCCGGAAATAAAACCTTGCAGGAAGACTCCCCAGAAAGTGCTGGTGCCGAAAATTGGCGAAAGAATATTTAAACTAAGATATGATACTAATCCCATAAAGAACGAAGCGCCCAGGGACTGAAAGAATGTCTTGGTGATAAAAGACCCTCGTCCCATAAAGTCTCTCCGCACGAAAAACCAATGCAGGATGAAGTTTAGTATTGTGCCCGTCGAGTACGCAAGTGGTAACATCAGTACTTCCGTTCCAGGGATGTCGGAAACTTTTAACATTGACTCTATGAAGTAACGGAATAGTAAAACGTTTTGGAATAATTGTATAAATACATAAGACAATATAATGATTAAAACAGAACACAGAACGTTGATAATAAGGGGGCGTTTAGTATCGCCCATCGCATAATATGAACGTGAAAGAAGAGCTATCATTCCCTGAGCTAAAACAGAAATAGAAAATATCGCGAGCGAAGCCGCTACTAGACGTGTATTCGCCCACGAAAAAGACGCGGAGCCCAGTATCACGCGGACAATCTGCGCCCGAAGCACAATAAACAAAAAAGTAATGGGAATAGACCAGAAAACTATCGCTCGAGCGGCAGAACAAAGTTGATTTTTAAAATCTTCTATCTTCCCGAGAGAAATAAAACGAGCTAGAGTTGGAAATGTAGCAACAGCATAAGATATACCGATAATGTTAAGTGGTACTGACTGAAGATTTAAGGAAAGACTAAAAACAGAAATGGACCCGCTTTTAAAAAATGAAGCGAAAGCGATAATAGCAATGAGCGCGATGTTATTCATAGAAAGTCCTAATGTCCTAGGGAGTGAAGTCATCACTGCGCGCTTTATTTCAACAAAGTTTATAGAGAAGGAAAATCTGGGCGCAAAACCAGACTGGGCCGAAGCAACAGCTTGAATCAAGAAATGCATCAGAGCGCCGAGCACCACGCCATACGCCACGCCATAAATACCAAAAAGTGGATACAAAAATAAAATACCAATAATTATTCCAATATTGTAGAATATCGGGCTCAGTGCATAAATGAAAAATTTCTGGAAAAGCTGAGTGAGAGAGCCGAATAAATTCGACAGTCCCATAAGAATAGGCGAAAGCAACATTATCCGCGAAAGTGTAATTACTTTAGCTTGAAGGACGTCGGAGAATCCGGGAGCGATAAAAGATGCAAGGTATGGCATCAACGTAAAAGCAAAGACAGACACCAGCACCATTACGCTAAAAAATACAGTAAAGACATCGTCAATAAACTTCCGGGCTTCGGCGGTTACCTTGCCCTCACTCATTTTAGCGGCCACAAATGGTATGATGACGGTGATAGACGCAAGCGACGCAATGGAAATAAATATAAGATCCGGAATTCTAAAAGCCGCATAGTAGGCGTCCAAATCCGGCGTAGGACCTATGAAATGAGCAATAGACCGGTCTCTGAAAAGGCCTAAAATCTGAGAAAGCAAGGTGAAAGAACCCAATAGCAGAGCGGCCTGATTTATGTTGCCGTATTCCCTGCCAAAGATTCTAAAGATTTTCTCCATTGCTATCTTTTATTTCTTTGTTAGTTGTCGTCTTCTGTAGGTTTAGGAGCGGGTACTGGAGACGAAGAACTTTTGAGTGAATTAACATAGTTAACAAGGTCCTGATTAGAAGGAAATACAGCTAGAGCTTTCTGCGCATAAGAAAGAGCGGTTTGATTGTTGCCTTCGCTCTTGGCTACTTGAGCCAAGAAGACCAGCGCATCAACGTAATCCGCCTTGAGAGTAAGCGCCTCGTTGGCATAGGCCTTTGCTTCTACATTTTTACGAACAGCAAGTGATACACGAGCAAGGGCTAGCTTTGTGCTCGGATTTAATGGATTTAATGTCCCCGCGGTTGTATAGGCTTCCACTGCTTTTTCGTAAGAATCCTTTACTCCGAGTGAGGCTACCGTACTATACACAGCTCCTAGAGTCTGAAAGTTTATATAACTTTTAGGATTAAAAGAAGTTGCTAAAGCCGTACTGCCTAAGGCCTGATCAAATGTTGTCTGCAGATCAGACTTTTCTGCTTCTGTTAGAGAGTTGCCTTTGGAGGCTAGCATATTAAGCTTAATAGTATATATCTGCGCAAAAGTACGCAAGTATAGATCATTAGCATAAAGAGAAACAGCTTTCCTGATAGATGACTCTGCTTCTGGGACATTCTGAGAGCTGAGAGCTTTTTCAAAATAGAACACTGAAGTAAAGCGTGTTACATATTTGAACGAAAGAGCGGCAGATACGATGACAAGAAGAACGAAAAATAAAATAAAGAAGAAGCTCTTGCGATGATCATTTAAGAATTCTACGGAAAGCACCCCTTCCGGCTTGTTGCTAGCGTGCAATCCGATAAATATCCCAGTGAAAATCATAGATAGCAAGAATATTGATGTGCCAGTAAAATAAAAGAATGAAGAAATGAATAGATAGAGAGACGCAATAAAGAACAAAACCATTTCTGGGTTCAGCCCATTCTTTATGCTTGCGAATAGTGATTTAGTACCTACAACAAGAAACAAAACAAAGAATACTAACCAAGATAGCATTCCCAAATAACCAGTGGTGGCAACGAAAGTGGGAAACAATCCTGCCCCAACGTTAAATGGAGTATTCCAGAAAAAACTACTGTTAACCTGAGCCGGCTTGTGCATGGCCCAAGCTGATCCGAACATGTTCGGCCCCAAACCAAGCACAGGGTTGGACTTCAAGACTCCGCGAGTTGTAGTCATGGTGCCAGAAAAAGAAGGACCTACTTCATTGCTAGATAGTCCTAACTGAGTTGGAAGATATCTCCCAATAAATTGACCTGAAGTAAAAAATAATAAAGATATCATCACAATAGCGAAAGCAAATATTGGGAAATGCCTCTTGATTCCCTCCTCTGCCACTTCTTTATTTCCAGAAAAGAAAGAGACTTTGTAAACAAATAGAATCAAGGCAAAAATTCCTAACACCTCCCAAACAAAAGCAAAGTTTACCGCGGCAACCATCAACATCGAAAGAGTCATTAGCCCCCCAAGTAACCACTTGCCCCTCTTTGAAATTGAAAAGAACTCCACTAAGAAAAGACACATTAGAGCCACAAGTCCAGCAAACACCCCAAGAGCATTCCAAGAACCTAGAGGATTAGCTAGCTTGCCAGTTAAAATACCTAAAGACAGGAAGCTGGGAGCAAAAATATGCAAAGTTTGAAAAGCTAAAAGAGCTCCAGAAGACGCTATCACTCCAAGCAAAATGACCTTAGCATTTTTACGATTCCCTAGTATGATCGCTGAGAAAAGCATCAGAAGGACACTGGCTAGAATAAACCAGAAACTGCCAAGATCAAACATGGAACCAAAGAAAGACATTTGAGGTGAAGCGGAAAAAATAGCTGAAAGCAAAGTAACTAAAACAACACCAAAACCGGATAGAAGTAAATACGATTTAGGTATGACTATCTTACCATCCGAAAAGCGAGCGAGAGCCCAGAATATAACAGAAACGGAAAGCCCTACCACAAAGAGCAACCCCTTTGAGGTTTCCACTGCAACCTTAGAAAAAGGTAACAGGAATACTGGCAATAAAACTACAACCAAGAAAAGAGCCCAGAAAGAAATCCTATCTAAAATATTTGACCACATATGATTTATTATCTAAAATACTATTAATAAAAATTTAACAGCTAAACTGGTTTGCCCATTATACTACACTCCTAAAATATAATTAAATAACGATGTTGATAAGTCGGCCCTTTACGTAAATCACCCTTTGGGGCGGTACGTCCCCAACGTATTTCAATACGGATTCATGGGCAAGAGCCTGCTGTTTTATATCTTCTTCTGTAGCATCTATTAACGCCATCATCTCTGCGCGAACCTTACCATTTACCTGAATCACAATTTTTACTTCTTCGTCCTCGAGTAAAGACTCGTCCCACTTGGGCCACCTAGCAAGACTTACTGACTTAGCCTCACCTAAGTCCATCCACAACTCTTCCGCCATATGTGGAGCAAAGGGTGCCAAAATTTGCAAAAACTTTTTATAATCTTTCTTATCCACATACTCTACCCTCTCCATCTCTGTAGCAAGTATCATCATGGAAGAAATAGCAGTATTGAAGCGCATATTTTCTATATCTTCTGTGACTTTTTTAATAGTCTTATTTAAAAGTTTTGGCACAGAAAAATTTTGTCCGTGTCGAAGCCTGCTTGTGGGTAAAGCGGCGAAATTTTTCTGTGCCAAAACTTTACCCCCTATCTTCCAAACTTTCTCCAAGAATCGTCGCGGGCCGATGATGGCTTCCTCACTCCAGGTAATGGCTTGGTCGAAAGGTCCTATAAACATCTCATATAAACGAAGCGTATCCGCGCCATAAGTACTTACTATCACATCAGGATTTATAACATTACCTCTAGATTTACTCATCTTGTCCCCTTTTGAGTCTAAAATAATTCCATGTGAAGTGCGCTTCATATATGGCTCCCGAGTTGGCACCAACTTCAAATCGTATAAAAATTTATGCCAGAAACGTGAATAAAGTAGGTGAAGAGTGGTGTGTTCATTACCACCGTTGTACCAGTCTACCCCGCCCACGGCTGGGTCGGTTCCTAACCAATACTTTAAGTTCTTAGCGCTTGCAAATGCTTTAGCATTTTTCGGATCGGTGTAACGTAAATAATACCAAGAGCTTCCCGCCCAGTTGGGCATGGTGTCTGTTTCCCTCTTGGCCTTGCCACCACACTTCGGACATTTAGTATTGACCCATTTAGAAATATTTGCGAGTGGACTCTCACCGCTGTCGGTCGGCTGATAATTTTTAACTTTCGGCAATTCTACCGGCAAGTCCTTGTCAGGCACTGGAACAATACGGCATTTAACACAATGCACTACAGGTATCGGCTCGCCCCAGTAACGCTGCCTTGAGAAAACCCAATCACGAAGCTTAAAAGTTGTCTTCATCTGCCCTCCTACAAAATTTACAATTTGTTTCTTAGCCGTCTCTGCATCCTGCCCATCGAAACGCCCTGAATTCACCAGCTTCCCCTCTTCATTTACCACCAACTTAATTTCTAAATTAAATTTAGTCGCAAACTCAAAGTCTCGCTCATCATGTGCTGGCACAGCCATGATGGCTCCCGTACCGTAGCCCGCGAGCACGTAATCCGCTATCCAAACAGGAATAGGCTCACTGGTAGCAGGATTGATGGCTTTCACACCCTCTAATTCTACTCCGGTCTTTTCTTTGTCATTATTAGTCCGCTCTATTTCATTTTTAGCTTTAGTTGCGAGAACATAGAGCATAACTTTGTCCCAGTTGGTGATTTGTGGCTTCAGTTTCAGCACCAGCTCATGCTCTGGAGAGAGTACCATATATGTCGCGCCATATACAGTATCCGAACGCGTAGTAAATACTTTAATGCTCTCTCCTGATTTCTCGATCGAGAAATCAATTTCCGCACCATTACTCTTGCCTATCCAGTTCCTTTGCGCCAACTTTATTTGTGGCAAATAATCTACCGTATCTAAATCTTTATCGAGCCGTTCTGCGTATTTTGTGATAGCAAGCATCCACTGCTCTTTCTCCCGCTTTTCAACAACTGTGCCACAACGTTCACAACACCCAGCCACCACCTCTTCATTGGCGAGTCCAATCTTGTCTTTGGGACACCAGTTGATAAACATCTTCTTTTTATAAGCTAGACCTTTTTTCAAAAATTGTAAAAAAAGCCACTGGGTCCATTTATAATATTTAGGATCAGTAGTGTTCACCTCTCGAGACCAGTCAAAAGAAAACCCCACCGCTTTTAGCTGTCTTCTAAATGTATCTGTATTCTTTTTTGTAATAATTGAAGGTTGCTGTCCTGTCTTTATCGCATAATTTTCTGTTGGTAATCCAAAAGCATCCCAGCCTATGGGATAGATAACGTTATACCCTTCCGCTCGGCGCTTACGAACAATGACGTCCATCGCAGTATTGCTTCGAATGTGGCCCACGTGCATACCGTCTCCAGAAGGATACGGAAATTCAATTAGGCCATAGAATTTAGGTTTTTTAGAGTTATCCTTAGCCTGGTATATTTTATTTTTCTCCCAAATAGCTTGCCACTTTTTCTCTATTTTCTTATGGTCGTAATCTTTCATACCTACCCATAATACCTAAAATAAAGGCTGTTTGCAAAAGATAAACGAAGCGCGATTATCGTATTGGTGTCGGCTTGGTATATAGATTTGGATTTATGGTCTGCTCGAAACAATACTCGCCGGCAGGGTGTGTCCAAGATACGTAGCCCACTGGACGGGTAAGTGAACTTGCTTCGCTTGAATTTACCCTTGAATCTTTATTGAACTCTGCGCAAAGATTATAAGTAGCTGTACTCATCTTTTCATATTTATAAGGAAGCTTGGTCTGTGAATCAGTAACCTCAATATAGTAAGCCGTAGCCTGCACTTCTTCGAGCGTAGTAGGTAGGGCTCCCTTAGTAGCGTAAAAATTAATGATCTCAGAATTTATATTCTGCAAGTCCACAACCTTTTGTTCGTCATATTTGTAGAGACGTTGAGTGGCAGGTGAACCCAAAACTGCAAAGCCCAAAACGATAGAACCAAGAACTACCACTGCTGCAATGATCCGGTAAGTATTCCTTTTCTTTGTATTAAGTTTACCTAGAGCATCATAAAGATAGTAAGAAAATACTCCGCCAGCAACTAAGAAAATAGCTAAAACTTTCAAGAGGAATCCGGTAGTAAGTTCTTGCCCATCTAGGAAATAATAAAGCACAGTTATTAAATCACAAGCCAAGGTCAGGCCGGCCAAAAAGAGAGTAATGTAAGTAATCCATTTATGGATACCAGAACCCTGCTTTTCTGGAAAAACTTTGTAGTCCTGCTCTAGGAGCCACATTAAAAATATAAATATCGGGAAAAAGATAACTAGAGTTGCCACCGGCCAGCTGATAGACGCACTGCTAATAAATTCATACACGCTTACTTGCGGATAGGCGGTATTAATAACAGTAAAAAGTAAGCTAAGTAAACTTACTACTAATGTATATAATGCTACAACTCCTCCTAAATTTATAAAAAAGTCTTTTGCGCTTGTTTTTGTTTGTGATTCCATGCTCCTATTATACCATATTTTAATTTGCACTCCATACAGCAGTGTTGGCAAGTGAAACTAAACGATCATTTGACTCTTCTTTGAGGCACAGTTCGCCTACTTCTATCTTACCTTTAAAGCTTTTCATAATCTCTCCAAGCGCATAACCTGGAGCAAGTGAGGAATAATCGGTAGTATAAGATGTAAGAATCACAAAGAGTGGCTCGTGGACTAAAATTTTTTTCACTTGCTCTAGGAGCTTGGGTAAATCTTTTTCTATCTGCCAGATTTCACCTTTCGGCCCCCGTCCATGCTTCGGCGGATCCATAATAACCGCATCGTATTTATTTCCTCGCTTTTCTTCACGCGCTAAAAACTTAAGCACATCATCTTCGATGATCCGCATAGGCATGTCTTCCAAACCCGACAACTTCTGGTTTTCTTTTATCCAGCCTAAGGACTGCTTTGATGCATCTACGTGCGTAACTTCCGCTCCAGCTCGCAAAGCAAAGAGGCTCGCTACTCCAGTGTAGCCGAATAAATTTAAAAATTTAACTTTTCTTCCCGAGGTCTTGGCTAGAGATATCTTCTCTTCAATAAAATCCCAATGTGTTGCCTGCTCTGGAAAAAAACCAAAATGTCGAAAGGGTGTCGGCGCTGAAAAAAATTTAATATCTTTATAAGACATCTCCCATTCCTCTAGGGTACCCTTCTTCATTTGCCAGCCTTTCTTGGCACCTGTCTTAGAACTCCAAAACTTTCCATCAGCCGCCCATTCCTTAGAACTTAGAGTTTTGGGCCACATGGCGCTCTCCAAAGGTCGTACGAAGGTATACGGTCCGAAACGCTCAAGCTTCTCGCCGTCGCCGGTATCAAGAAGTGAGTAAGTATGCCAATCTTTAGAATAGAAAATTTTAATATCCATAAATTTAAACTAAAAACTCTATTACGTCACCGTCTACTACTACGTATTCCTTGCCTTCCGTGCGAACGAGCCCCTTTGACCTAGCGACTGCGTAAGACCCAGAGTCTAGTAAATCTTTCCAATTTATTACTTCCGCGCGAATAAACTTTTCTTTAAAGTCGTTGTGAATGGAGCGGCCAGCTTCAGGCGCAGTGGAGCCACGGCGGGTAGTCCAGGCGCGAGTTTCGTCCTCACCTGTCGTTAAGAAAGTAATTAAATTTAGTAGATCATAACTGGCCGTAATAAGATTGTCGAGGCCTGTACCGAAAACAGGATCTACTTCAATGTGGGGGCCGGGAAGTTTCGCTGTAAATTTTGGAAAATCAAGCTTGGTGCTTTCTGCTAGCCCGCCAAAAGTCGGGTAAACTTCGGATTTATTGAGTACATACAACGTAGGCTTTCTAATCCCGGCTTGCTCGAGCTCGAAATTTATAACTTCAATGTCGAAAAGCGGGTCCACCTTGTCATGTACGTGAATAGTGTTTTTATCTTCAAAGATTCGAACTACTTCAATGATTGCATCCACCTCCCGAATATGCGAAAGAAATTTATTGCCAAGCCCTGCGCCTTCCGAAGCCCCCTTAACCAAGCCCGCAATGTCTACGAACTCTACCACCGCTGGAATTATCTTCTTGGAATGGCTCATACTAGAGAGCTTTTCGAGCCGGTCGTCAGGCACTGGAACTATACCCACTGACGGATCGATAGTGCAAAAAGGATAATTCTCCGCTGGTACGCCCTTTTTAGTAAGCGCATTAAAAAGCGTGGACTTCCCCACGTTCGGCAACCCTACAATCCCGATCTTCAACATAAAGTTGAATATAGCAAAATAAGCAACAAAAAGAAACTGAATAAAAAAAACTAAAATAGTAATTACGCGCAACACAATTGAAACCTGGGCACAATTCTGGCATACTGAGAGTAGTCTGTTTAATCAATTATCTGTGAATATGATAGGAAATATACAAAACAAAAACTTCTGGCATCTGACATTCGAGGAAACTGCGCAGTTGTTCGAAACAGATGTAGAAAAAGGATTATCTGCGCAAGAGGCCAAGGATCGTCTTCTGGCTTTTGGGAAAAACACGATTAGTACTTCTAAGGGGGCACCTAGATTAAAGATATTTCTCAATCAATTAAAGAGTCCTCTGATTCTTGTTCTTATTGTTGCGGGCACCATTACACTATCTATTTCACACTACCGTGACGCAATATTTATTTTCATCGCGGTCGTTGTAAATTCCGCCTTGGGCTTCTATCAGGAGAATAAGGCAGAACGTGCGCTTTCAGAACTAAAAACATATCTCAAACAGCGGGCACGAATTATTCGAGATGACAAAGAACGGGAAGTCGATGCAGAAGAGCTTGTGCCTGGCGATATTATTCGACTAGCACAAGGCGACCGAGTACCGGCTGATGCTCGAGTTATGTTCATCAATGACTTCCAAGTCGATGAAGCGGTGCTCACAGGTGAATCCTTACCGGTATCAAAATCAACGGACAAATCACCGGAGTCAGCTGGAATTTCGGATCAAAATTCCATGATCTTTGCTGGAACTCTGGTTACTCAGGGGGTGTGTGCCGCTATTGTTTGTCGTACTGATTCAAGTACTGAGCTCGGTAAGATCGCTTCGCTTATTGCAACATCAGAGAACGAGAAGACACCTCTCCAGAAAGCAATCATAAACTTTAGCATTTACTCTAGCATTGCTCTCGGTGCGCTGACGTTTGTGGTATTCATTATCGGTATCCTTGTTGGATACTCTGGCTTTGAAATGTTTCTTACCTCCGTCGCCATCGCCGTGTCTGCTATACCGGAAGGGCTACCTATATCTATGACTGTTATTCTTGCGGTCGGAGTGGAAAGGATGGCAAAGCGAAAAGGAGTGGTACGCAAGCTCGTCGCCGCCGAAGCTCTTGGTAGTACCACTGTTATACTCACTGATAAAACCGGAACTTTGACGATGGCAAAAATGGTCATGTCAAAGATTATTCCTTTTGAGATTGATGAGCAGAAACTTATTGCTCGAGCTTTGACTAACGCAAATGTTCTTATTGAAAATCCGCATGACGATCCGGAATCCTGGCGTATGAACGGCAGAATTATGGAAACCGCTCTCGTCCGATCGGCTGGCCTTAGAGGGATGACATTCGCCGATATTACTTCCAAGAAGCATGTGCTACAAAGTACGCCGTTTAATGCAATACAAAAATTCTCGGTATCTTTAGTCAATGAATCAGGGAAACATTTACTCGTCTTTTTTGGCGCACCCGATATTCTGCTCAGTCACTCTTCACTCGATGCAAAAGAAAAAGAAACATTACTTCTGCAAATTGATTCTCTGGCGCTCTCCGGAGAACGAGTCCTCGGTGTTGCATCCAAAGAGATAACTAGCACAGAGACAGAGAACTTTTCATCTTCAAAAAACCTACCGCCATCTCATCTCTCGTTCAATGGACTTATCACATTTCGTGATCCTATCCGACCCGGGATCAAGCACGCTATAAGCAGAGTCGGCTACGCTGGAATTAAGACAGTCATTCTCACTGGCGATCATCGTGGAACGGCCATAGCTGTGGCTAAAGAGATTGGTATGAAAGTCGATAGACAGTCGATACTTGATGCCTCTCAACTCTCAAAGCTATCAGAGGAAGAATTGAAGGCTCGCCTACCCGAGCTTACTGTCATTTCCCGTGTCACACCGTTCGACAAACTCCGCATTGCCAAGCTATATCAAGAAATGGGCGAAGTAGTGGCCATGACCGGTGATGGAGTAAACGATGCGCCAAGTATAAAACAGGCTGACGTAGGCATCGCTATGGGTTCAGGCACTGAAGTGGCACAGAGTGTTGCTGATCTAGTGCTTCTCGATGACAATTTTGAGACCATCGTTGTGGCGATAGAAGAAGGTCGGCAGATTCTCGGCAATATACGCAAAGTGCTTGTATATCTCCTGTCTAACGTGACTGACGGCCTAATCCTTATCGGCGGATCGCTTTTGACTGGATTACCTTTACCACTTAATGCATTGCAAATCCTTTGGGTGAATTTCTTTACCGA
>DATDWM010000013.1:0-34937 GCA_036517375.1 Minisyncoccota bacterium | reverse complement strand
TAAGAGGGAAGCCAGCTTCAAGATTAGGAATCGTTAAGAACCCTGAGAGATGATCAGGTTGATAGGCTTTAAGTGTAAGGCGAGTAATCGCTTCAGCTGAGAAGTACTAATGTTTCGATTCCTGTTAAGAAATTTGGAAACCACAACTCCTATGAAAATAGGAGACCAAGAAGTCTCAATCAAGTTTTTAGTGTTGGTGATTCATTGCAGGGGCTACACCTCTTCCCATTCCGAACAGAGAAGTTAAGTCCTGTTAAGCCGATGATAGTCTTATATGGCAAAAGTAGGTTGTCGCCAACACTAAGTACTTGATTCTAAAGCAAACCGATTACGGTTCTTTTTGTGTTGCGTTATTAGGCTAATTGTCATATGCTTTAAGTGTTATTAACTAATATTAATTTTTATGAAAACAGAGAATGCAGTTTTAATGAGGAATGCCAGGGAAGCTCTAACGGGGAAGTGGGGACTGGCTGTGGGTGGTTATTTTATATACATGGCGGTGACTATTCTTGTTGGTGCCCCGGACGACATTGGGCCATTTCTTAGCCTTTTAATTGATGGACCGATGCTTATAGGGTTGTCAGTATTTTCTTTAGCTTTATCTCGCCGACAAGAAGCTTCTATTTCTCAATTATTCGTTGGGTTCAATGATTTCTTGAGAGCTCTGTCGGCTTATTTGTTAATGATTCTATTTATTCTTCTATGGGCCTTGTTGTTGATAGTGCCTGGGATTATTGCCGCATTATCCTATTCCCAAACCTTTTTTATTCTAGCGGAAGATAAATCCATAGGCGCGAGAGATGCGATAAGAAAAAGTAAAGCAATGATGAATGGTAATAAAAAGAAATTATTTTTCCTGAGCCTTCGATTTTTCGGATGGTTTTTATTATGCATCCTGACGTTAGGAATCGGGTTCCTGTGGTTCCTGCCATATATTCAGGTAACCATGGCCATGTTTTATGACGATATTTCTGGTAGGTCCCTCCCTCCAAATACGACCAATTCAGAGCCTCAACCTAATTAAAAGAAGTGGATATTTTATGCCCAAATACCCTTATGCTATAAGGCTATTTGGGCTACCAATTTAAGCTTGACTTTTGGCGTAAATTAGTATATAATGTAAGGAAGGGAGCGTTGCACATGGAATTCACCATTTTTGTGTTGGGGTTGGTCACTATCCTTTGGCTCGCCTCACGGGTTTTCGTACCCCGAAAAGTACGAAGGATGCGTCGCGCAGCGAAAAAGCGCCACGCGAAACTCCGTGCCAGCCAGATTGGCTAGCACGGATAGAAGGGAGGTGTGTTCGTGGCTTGCCGCGGACCCCCTCCCTTTCTCATTTTATTTTTATACTTTTAGTGTTATTATATCCCCATGACTTGGGCTCTACAAAGACAACTTTTTTATGTGGGTATTCTGGCTGTATTTTTTATAATATTTGGATTTTTAATAATTTACCCCAAGCTCAACCGCCCGCCTACCTGCATGGATAACAAGCAGAACGGCATTGAAACAGGAGTGGACTGTGGAGGGTCCTGCACCAATGCTTGCAGGGCGGAGGTAGAAGATATTTCCGTTCTATGGTCACGGAGTTTCGAGGTTGTTCCAGGCCGTTACAACGCGGTCGCATACATTGTTAATCATAACAAGTTTGCCGCGGTGGATAAAATAAGTTATCGATTCCGTTTTGCGGATAAGGACAATGTCTATCTAGGGAAGCGCGACGGCTCAACCATCATCCCTCCTGGCGGAAACTTTGCTATTTTTGAGGGAGCGGTGGATATGGGGCAGTCCGTGCCGGTGTACACTACTTTTGAATTTATTGAAGCGCCACACTGGATCCAGGTTGCTCCCGAGAAGTTAAGACAGCTTAAAGTTTTGGTCTCAGATATAAAATTAGAAAACGAAACATCTGCACCCTACTTATCCGCCACGATTAAAAATTATTCCTTGTTTGATATTCCGGAGGTAAATGTCGTGGCGATACTTTATGATGCTTATCACAATGCCGTCTCGGTCAGTAGCACTTATCTAGACAAGCTTGCCGGAGAGGAGAGTCAGAACCTTAATTTCACCTGGCCACAAGCATTCAACTACCAGATCGTGACCAAGGAAATAATTCCAATGTATAACATTTCTCGCGTAGAGTGGAAGTAGTATGGCGGAAAAAGTTTTCAAAAGAATAGATTGGATTCTGGTTCTACTGATAATGCCCATAATGATAGCGGGGCTTTTTACCATGAAGTCTTTCGTGCCGGGGGAGAATTCCGGAGATTTTTTTAGCCGACAGCTCATCTGGGTTGTAGTATCGCTTACCGTCTTTTTTATATTTTCTTTTATTGATTTTCGTTTTTTGAAACGTACAGATGTTCTGGTGTTTCTATTCCTTTTCTTCTCTGGTCTCTTGCTCCTACTCTTTGTCTTAGGCTATGTAGCTAACGGAGCCAAGGCCTGGTTCAACTTAGGCTTATTTTCTTTCCAGCCGGTGGATATGATGAAGCTTGTCTTAGTGCTTATCTTGGCCAAGTATTTCTCCCGCCGGCACGTGGAGATACGTTACATTAAGCATATTTTTATTTCTGGAGTTTACGCTTTTATCCCAGTTATTTTAGTTTTACTTCAGCCGGACTTTGGCTCGGCGATGATTTTGTTTTTTATTTGGTTCGGGATGGTGCTGGTGTCAGGAATTTCTAAGAAGCACCTATTAATCGTCTTCGCTACCGGGGTAGTAATTTTTGGCTCCTTGTGGCTCTTTGCCTTTGCTCCCTACCAGAAGGCGCGTATCTCGAATTTCTTAAATCCACTTGCCGATATTCATGGCTCTGGCTACAATTCTTTTCAATCCAAGGTAGCTGTCGGTTCCGGGCAGATTGATGGTAAGGGTCTAGGCTTCGGTACGCAGTCGCGCCTCCGCTTCTTGCCTCAGCCACAGACGGATTTCATCTTTGCGGCCTACGCAGAGGAGTGGGGCTTTATTGGCTCGGTATTTATTCTGATTCTATTCTTGCTTTTGATTTTTCGGATTCTTTACAACGCATCCTTTGGAGCGACTAACTTTGAAATTCTGTTCGGGCTAGGCATTGCTATTTTCTTCGTGAGCCATATACTCATAAATGTGGGTATGAATCTGGGGCTTATGCCTATTACCGGCATTCCTTTGCCCTTTATGAGTTACGGCGGGTCACATTTGCTTACTGAGTTTATGGCTTTGGGAATTTTAATGAGCATGCGGAGGTATCAGAGGTCGGTCCATCGGGACGATATGAGGAATGAATTTTTAGGAATTTAATAATGAACATAGGCCTTGCCTATGAAACCCATAGGCAAGGCCTATGTAACAACAGATGGAAATTATTGACGGGAAAAAGTTAAGAGAAGAAATATTAATTCAAATAAAAAATGAAGTATCACTCTTGCCATTCCAGCCAATATTTTGTGATGTACTAGTGGGGGAAGACCCGGGGAGTGCGCAGTACGTGCGGATGAAGCAGAAGACTGCGGAATCAGTAGGGATGAAATTTCATAATGCTTCTTTTGCATCTTCTATCCAAACTCCCGAGTTAATTACTGAGTTAAAAAAGTTAAATATAATACCGAACATGTGTGGCATCATCGTGCAGTTGCCCCTACCGGAGCATCTGGACAGGAGAGCTATTTTGGACGCTATCGATCCACGCCTCGACGTGGACTGCTTAGGTACTGTGGCAAGTGGAAAGTTTTACAGCGGTTCAACCGTTGGAGAGATAGGATTTCCTACGGCGCTTGCTTGCATGGCGTTACTCGACTCAATAAATCTAGATTTACAGAACAAAAGGATAGTAGTCTTAGGACAAGGGGAATTGGTAGGTAAGCCGGTTCTGGCTTTGCTTAAATTTAGAGGGCTCGAGCCTGTGCCAGTGACTCGTAAGACGGAGAATAAAGAAGAAATACTAAAAAATGCAGACGTAATAATTTCGGGCATTGGGCATGGTAAACATATAACGGGGAAAATGTTGAAAGATAAAGTGGTACTCATCGATGCCGGAACTTCAGAAGATTCGAAACGCCTCGCCGGAGGACGGGCAAGTATAGTGGGTGACGTGGACTTAGAATCAGTTAAAGGCGTGGCAAGTTATGTTTCCCCAGTTCCCGGCGGCGTAGGGCCGGTAACTGTAGCGATGCTTTTAAGTAATGTTCTTAATGTGGCCAAAAAATTAAAACAATAAACTATATGAACGAAGCAATTTTTTATTTTTTTTATAATTTCTCGCATCAGTCGGAATTGCTCGACAGGCTCTTTGTCTTTTTCGCAGATACTTTTCCTTACATTGTAATTTTCCTCGCTTTTGTTTTTTTGCTCAAGCACCATGATGTTTTAAAATCTGAAAATCCATTCAAGGCATTTCTGGTAAAGTGGAAAGAAATTCTGGGTGTTTTTATTTGTTCTATTTCTGCCTGGATTCTAGCTCGCATGCTGAAAATTTTCATTAATACAGATCGCCCTTTTACAGTATTCTCTAATGTGCAGGAATTACTGGTAGATAATAGCTTTTCGTTTCCATCCGGCCACGCTACATTCTTCGGGGCTTTAGCGGTACTGATCTTTTTCCACCATAAAAAAACTGGTTTAATTTTTATGTTCTTTGCGCTACTTATAAGTGCCGCTCGCATCATGGCTGGGGTACATTTTCCGATTGATATTTTAGGAGGATTTGCTTTAGGCGCGCTGATTGCATATTTCGTGCGGAACGTATAGAATACCCATATCTTTATGCGTAAAATGTGGAAGAAAATAGTTTTGGCATTGATTATACTTATCTTAGCTACAGGAGTCGGCTTTTTCGTCTTTAAGTCTGAGTCTAAGTTAAATAGCAATTTTGAGAACGAGCGTGCCTTTTTCAAGAATCACTCTTTCCGTCTGGGGCTAGACCTCTCGGGTGGTAGCCATCTAATTTACAAAGCCGACGTATCCGGCGTGCCTTCAGGTCAAGTCTCTGACTCAATGGATGCGCTTCGAGATGTGATAGAACGTCGAATAAACCTCTTTGGAGTTTCTGAGCCGGTAGTGCAGGTACAAGGTGGAGGACTTAGCAGTAGTTTTATTTTAGGTGGTGAAAATCAGCTCATTGTGGATTTACCAGGAATCACTGACGTGGAGAAGGCGACAGAGATGATAGGGCAAACTCCGCTTTTAGAATTTAAAATTGAAGGGGAAGAGGAATTTGTTTCAACGGAACTTACCGGACGATATTTAGAAAAAGCGACTTTGGAATTCGACGTGAATACTCGCGAGCCTCAGGTAAGTCTGCAGTTTGACGCCGAGGGCGCTAAGCTTTTTGCTCAAATAACAAAAGAGAACGTGGGTAAAATGGTGGCGATATATCTAGATGGCGCGGCTATCTCTACTCCGGTGGTCCGTGAAGAAATTAAAGACGGCCTAGCTTTTATCTCCGGGTACTTTACTCCGACTGAGGCCAAGACCCTAGTAGGTAGACTAAATTCCGGTGCGTTGCCAGTGCCCATCACTCTAATTTCCAAGCAGACCATCGGTGCCACTCTAGGGGAAAATGCAGTGGCCGCTGGAGTGAAGGCTACAGTAATAGGGTTTCTATTGGTAGCTCTCTTTTTGATTCTTTGGTATCGCTTGCCGGGATTAGTGGCGGTTGTTTCCCTCTGTATTTTTATAATTATAATGCTTGCTATATTTAAGCTTATTCCGGTAACCCTTACAGCCGCTGGCATTGCTGGCTTTATAATTTCCATCGGAATTGCAGTGGACGCAAATGTGTTGATATTTGAACGCGTGAAAGAAGAAATGCGTTTAGGTAAGAGCGTAAAAGATGCAGTAACAGATGGATTCTCTCGGGCGTGGTTTTCGATTCGTGATTCAAATATTTCAAACGTTATTACTGCGCTTATCTTGTTTTGGTTCGGTACGTCACTTATTAAAGGTTTTGCACTGACGCTTGGCATGGGAGTCTTAGTATCGCTCTTTAGCGCTATTACGGTCACTCGGATTTTCCTTTCGGTCTTTAACTTTGTTGGGAATGGGCGAGTTGCGAGATTTTTATTTAGCTCAGGGTTATCAAAATAGTATGTTCATAATTAAACACAAAAAAATCTTCCTTAGCGTATCCATAGTGTTGGTGGTTCTTTCCATAATTTCACTTTTTGTTTTTGGTCTTAAGGTCGGGATAGATTTCAAAGGTGGAGCTCTGACGGAAGTTGTTTATACCGAATCTCGTCCAGCCCAAGAAGTGCTGGATCCAACACTGCAATCTTTAGGTTTAGGTTCTGTGCTTCTTCAGCCAACAGGGGAGATGGGTTATATTGTGAAGTCTCGTGACCTAAATGATGCAGAGCATGCTGTATTGTTAAGAACTTTATCTATGGATGGTAAGAATGTGCTGACTGAAACAAGCTTTAACTCCATTGGGCCATCTGTAGGCCGGGAGCTCACTAGGAAAGCGATTATTGCTATTGTGCTTGTCTCTCTTGCTATCATCTGCTTCATCGCTTTTGCTTTCAGGAAAGTTTCCAAACATGTTTCTTCTTGGCGTTATGGCTTCATTGCCATAGTTACCCTGCTCCACGACGTTATTATTCCTGTTGGACTTTTCGTCATCCTGTCCCAATATTTTGGAGCGGAAGTTGATACGCTTTTTGTGGTAGCAGTGCTTACCATCTTGGGGCTTTCTGTTTCCGATACTATTGTAATATTTGATCGCATTCGGGAAAATTTGAACCACCAAGCGGAAGATAGAGAAAAAATAGTTTTTAGTGAGGTAGTGGGGAAGAGTTTGGAGCAATCCTTTGTGCGGTCTATTTCTACTTCGCTTACTGTTATACTGGTGCTTTTGGCGCTTTTCTTATTTGGTCCGATTTCTACAAAATATTTTGCTCTCATGCTCACTACCGGAATGTTCTTCGGCGCGTATTCTTCCCTCTTCCTAGCCTCTCCACTTTTGGTCTTAGTAGAAGAATGGCAAAAGAAATAATTTAGGGTATACTCTAAATATGAATATAAAGGACGTAGAAAACTTGGCAAATCTAGCTCGGCTTGAGCTGTCTATGGAAGAAAAACAGCAAATCCTATCTGATATGGGTGGTATTTTGGAATATGTAAAACAGATTGCGGAAGTAGAAGTAGAGGATTCTAAATCGAGCTTGAGTTTGCACAATGCCTGGCGGGAAGACGAGCTCAAGACTCGGGACTTTTCGAGAGATTTGATATTAGAACAATTTCCCCAGTCACAGGATGGATTTTTGAAAGTTAAAAAGATTCTCTAGGTTCAGCAAGCTCACCATAAAAAATATGATTGATCTAAAAAGTTTAACAATAGAAAAGGCTCACGCGAGTCTTAAAAATAAAGAATTTACTGCCGTGGAACTAGCGCAAGCATATCTCAAAGTGATTGAAGAGAAAAATCCTGAAATAAACGCCTACCTCGAAGTTTATGATGATGTCTTAGAACAGGCAGAGATAGCGGATAAAAAGTTTGCTGACGGCAGCGCTACTCTTATGACCGGAATTCCTACCGCTATTAAAGACAATATCCTAATCAAAAGCCGTATTGTTTCCGCGGGGTCAAAAATTTTAGGTAATTATCGGGCGGCTTATGATGCTACCGCGATAAAATATTTAAAGGGAGTTGGAGCTGTTTTCTTGGGACGAACCAACATGGACGAGTTCGCCATGGGGTCTTCTACTCAAACATCCGCCTATGGCGTTACCAAGAATCCAGTTGACCTATCTAGGGTGCCTGGAGGCTCTTCTGGAGGCTCTGCGGCGGCACTCGCTTCCAATATGGCTCTTGCTGCTCTGGGAACGGAAACATGTGGCTCGGTGCGAGAGCCTTCAGCCTTCTGTGGCTTGGTAGGACTTAAACCAACTTACGGGGCTGTGTCTCGAGAAGGAATTATTGCAATGGGGAATTCTTTAGACCAAGTTTCTCCCTTTGGTAAATGTGTCAGGGATACTGAAATAATTTTTAATTTAACTTCGAAATATGACGAGGAAGACAGTACTTCTGTGCCAGAGAGTTTGAGAATTACTCAATCGAAAATTAATTCCAAGAAAATAGGTGTACCTTGGCATCTGTTTAAGGAGGGCGTGGATAGAGATGTATTAGAAAATTTCAAAGAGTCCATCGAAAAATTAAAAAAATTAGGATATGAAATTGTGGATATAGAATTACCACATGCAAAATATTCTCTAGCAGCATATTACATCATAATGCCGGCGGAAGTTTCTACCAACCTCTCACGTTTTGATGGAATACGCTACGGCCACAGTGCCAAAGGGGTGGATTTAATGGAAGTATATAAAAAGAGCAGGGGAGAAGGTTTCGGTCGCGAGGCACGCAGACGAATTATTCTAGGTACGTATGTTTTGTCTCACGGATACTACGATGCGTATTATAACAAGGCGGTGAAGATACGAGAAAAAATTAAAGAAGAAGTAATGGAAGTATTGCAAAAAGTAGACTACATCCTAACTCCAACTGTGCCAATCACCGCTTTTAAATTGGGAGAAAAGATGGATGATCCAGTGGCAATGTATTTATGTGATATATTTTCTGCTCCGGCAAACCTCTCCGGCGTACCATCACTCGCGCTACCTTCGGGATTATCCAAGGAAGGTCTACCTTTTTCAATTCAATTCATGGCATCTCATTTTCGCGAAGATTTACTATTTGAGGTGGGTAAGGAATTTGAGAAGGCAAAATAAATAAGATAAATGTTATATGGATTACCATATAACAACTGCACTCGGACATTAAACAAGCTTGCTTGTTCATGCTCCTCGTTTGTTGTTATAATAAACTGATGTATCCGTCAGAGTTGCCACCTATAAATCTAAATAACCCTGCGCCTGATTCAATCCTGAATCAGAAATTTCTGGACCCGGATTACTTGTTTGAGTACATGGTCAGGTTTTTCCAGTATATTTTCCGGAAAGAAACTCTAACGGATTTAAATACACTTTTAGTATTCTTCGCGCTATTTTTTATGACGCTCACATTTTATTGCATAGTGCGACTTTTTGAAATCAGAGCCAAGGAGCATAAGCACTTACATCACGAGATAGAAGAATACGCGCATCACCAGGCGGAGAGAGAGAAGAAGCAAAGGGAAGGCGAATCCGTATCCCACAATGAACACTGGGTGCGGGTCTTAGATTATGTTTTCTCCCCCAATGCCGCGGACTGGAAGCTCGCAGTCATTGAAGCAGACAACATGCTCGAGGCGCTACTCTCTCAGCTAGGATTTGAGGGTGAGAGTCTAGGGGATAGGCTCAAAGCGGCTAGTCAAGAAGAATTTCGTAATTTAGCTATTGCCTGGGAAGTACATACTGTCAGAAACAGGATAGCTCATGAAGGCTCTAACTTTCCGCTTTCCCAGCACGAAGCTAAAAGGGTAGTGGCCTTATACGAAGGTATTTTCCGCCAATACGGGTATATATAGCATTTATAGGTTGCTTTTTAGGAAATTTTATGTAGAATAAGGAAGTGTCAAAGAGGCACTCTTACGCGGGGTGGAGAAGAGGCATCTCGCAAGGCTCATAACCTTGAGGCGGCCGTTCGATTCGGTCCCCCGCAACAATATAGGGTGTGATAATCGTTAATTGTCGGCGTAGCTCAGACGGTTAGAGCGTGGGACTCATAAGCCCAAGGTCGGTGGTTCGATTCCACCCGCCGACACTGTTCAGTTGATGTTTGTAAAATTAAGGAATAAATTTGCGGCCGTAGCTCAACTGGTTAGAGCACTCCCCTGTCACGGGAGAGGTTGCCGGTTCAAATCCGGTCGGCCGCGCTAGCGTATAAAGTGGGAACTAGCTTACCGGTATATCAAGAGTGCTACTCTAACAAAGAACTTCCATTTTGGGAGTTTTTTGTTTTATACCGAATTATGATAAACTCATTTTATGACCCAAGAAGAACTTGTAGATATTGTTGATGAAAATGGAAACTTTATTGAAGTGGTCCCTAAATCGCAAGCACATAAAAATGGATTTCTGCATAAAACAGTAATCAGTCAGTTGATTGATACTAAAGGAAGATGGGCACTTGTAAAACAATCCGCAGATAGGCAAGATGCAGGTCAATATGTTTCTCCAATAGGTGGTCATATAACAGCAGGAGAAACCGAAATTGATGCACTAAAAAGAGAAGCTGACGAAGAAGTTGGGCTAAAGGGAGATTTCAAATATGAACTTGTTGGTAGAAAGATTTTCAATCGTTATGTAATAGGAAGGCAGGAAAACCACTTTTTCATACAATACAAGATTTACTCTGATCAAAAGCCAGTATTGAATGACGAATCCGATAGCTACAAATACTTTACTGAAGAAGAATTGAAAAAGGAATTAAAAGAAAACCCAAAGTTATTTGGTGACGCTTTCCATTTTGTCGTAAAAGAATTTTTCTCTCATTTGACATAATTTTATGAAATTCTATTTATCATCATACGAATTGGGTAATGAAATAGAGAAATTAAAAAAGCTCATTCCTAAAGGAAGGATTGGCTATATACCAAATGCTCGGGACTTTACTGGTGCTGACCCAGAAAGGAGAGAAAGACGAAACAAGAACGATATGCAATCGCTTCGTGAGCTTGGTCTTGAAATTGAGATGATTAATTTGCGTGATTATTTTGGGAAGCAATCTGAATTAAAAAAGAAACTTGAAGAACTCGGTGCTATTTTTATAAGTGGTGGCAATGTTTTTGTCTTGCGACAAGCAATGAAATTGAGCGGACTTGATGAGATACTAAAAGAACTTCGTGATGATAGTGATTTTCTCTTTGCTGGCTACAGTGCCGCTGGTTGTGTTCTTGCTCCCAGTCTCAAGGGAATGGAGTTAGTTGATCCTCTCGATACTCCATACAGTGAACAGAAGGAAATTATATGGGATGGGTTAGGGTTTGTTGATTTTCGTTTTATGCCTCACTGGGATTCTAATCACCCCGAATCATCGGATATAGATAAAGAGATTACTTACTGTAAAGAAAATAACATTCCCTATAAAGCTATTAGAGATGGAGAAGTTATTATTATTGAATAAAATTATGGCAGAAAAGATCACAGCACAAGAAATAACTGATTTATATACTTCTCTTAAGAAAAGAGGGATCAAGATATGGATTGATGGCGGCTGGAGTGTGGATGCACTGCTTGGCGAGCAAACTCGTGAGCATTCTGATTTAGACATTGCTATTCAATACAAGGATCTACCTAAATTTAGAGAATATATGGAATCAAGAGGGTATAAAGAGTTAGAGCGTGACGAAGATAAAAAGTGGAATTTTGTATTGGGAAATGATAAAGGATATGAAGTGGATGTCCATGCTTTCCATTTTGACGACAAAGGGCACGTTATTGAAGGTATTGAGTATCCAGACGGATCACTTACCGGCATGGGTGTCATAGAAGGCGTGTCAGTGCGATGTATTGATCCTAAACATATGGTTCAATTTATGGCTCCTTGGATAAGCAAACATCCAGATAAATACTTGAAAGACATCCGAGCTTTGTGCGAGAAATTTGGCTTGGAATATCCTTCCGAATACACCAGCTTTAAGAACTAATGATTTCTTCTGGCTTTTTGCCTAAATTTGGTATATAAATATAACCGTTATGGTTGCGTATAGCAGTTCCAACTTCGTCCACTAGGTCGCGCATCGGTTTTGACTCAATAAAATAAGGGCCGAAAGTTCACGGGTCTATTGGACTTGAATTGTGGTATTATTTTGATATGGATAAATACTCTTACAAAAACAGAAAATACGATGTAGCTCCCTATGATACTAAGTGGGTAGATCAGTTTGAAGAATACAAATCAAAAACTCAAAAAATATTTCCAGAAGCTCAGATTGAGCACATTGGCAGTACCTCTGTTCCTGGGATGGCGGGTAAACCATGTATTGATCTCTTAGTTATAGTTGAAGACTTAAAGATTGCTGAGAAGCATATTGGTGATATGGAAAAAGTTGGATTTGAAGATGCGGGGGAATTTGTAATGGAAAACTCTAGACTCTTTAGGGTTATGAAAGATGACACTTTGTTCGCGAACGTTCACTTTTTCCCTGCGGGTCATCCTCACAATGATGAAATGCTAAATCTAAGAGATTATCTCCGCTCTCACCCAGAAGAAGTAAAAGCATATTCAAAACATAAAGAAGAGCTCTATTCTAAATACCAAGACGATTACGCTTCATATAGAAAATACAAAGATGAATATATGGATGAATTGAAGTTGAGGGTTAATAAACAGTAGTTCTAACATCGTCCACTAGGTCGCGCAAAGGTTTTGACTCAATAAAATAAGGGCCGAAAGTTCACGGGTCTATTGGACTTGAATTGTGGTATTATTTTGATATGAATAGTAGTGTATTTATATTTCACGGCACAGAAGGATACCCAGAAGAAAACTGGTTTCCTTGGCTCAAAGAAAAACTTGAAGCAAAAGGTTGCAAAGTTTTTGTGCCCCAGTTTCCTTCACCCCCCATTGTTCCTGCGAAACTCGCAGAATGGTTTGATGTGTTAAAGGGCTATGAGCAAAATATCAATGAAGATACTATTTTAATTGGACACAGTTTAGGTGGTAATTTTGCATTAAAGGTATTAGAGAAACTTCAGCATCCAGTTAAGGGAGTTTTTCTAACAGGAACACCGATTGGCGTGAGACCGATTTTAAATTACGACCGAGATAGTGCTTTCAGTGGATTTAATTTTGACTGGCAAAGGATAAAATCAAATTCAAAACACTTCGATGTTTTCCAATCTGACGATGACCCATATGTGTCATTAGGTAATGGACAGCAATTAGCTAAAGAATTAGGAGTTGAACTTACTTTTATTCCTAATGCTGGGCATTTTAATAAAAAAGCAGGATATACGAGCTTTCCTGATTTGCTAGAAAAAGTTAGAAAGATTTTATAACAATGGATACTTTAGGAGGGCTTAGCCCAGATAATAAAATTCTAGAACAGGCAAAAAAGCGAACAGCTTTCATTAAGCTATTTGAAGATACTCTAAAGGAAAAAGGGGAGGGTGTTCCTGTGATTGAATATAACCTGCCTTATCCTAAAGAAGATTTTTTAAGATTTTTGGCTACAGAGCAAAATGTTTTGTTGCACGGTTCTTCTAATGCAAGTTTAGAAATCTTAGAGCCAAAGCAAGCTAATGATTCCTCAAAAGTTTCTGGCAATAAAAAAGCTGTATATGGTGTTGTTGACCCAGTTCTTCCAATCTTCTATGCTATTAAAGACCTAAGAAAGATTAACGGCGTAGTGGAAAGCAGTGTTGAACCAGATTTACAAACAGGAGAATTAAAATATAAATTCAGAATACCAAAAGAAGCACTAGACACCAAACCTTGGACAAATGGGGTCGTCTATATTTTTGATAGAAGTCAATTTATCCCTGAAGTGGACGATGCTGGTGAGCCAAGCGGAGAGTGGACTTCTGAAGCCCCGATTAAGCCAGTTGCTAAGTTAGAAGTAAATCCTGATGATTTTCGTTTTTTAGACAAAGTAGAGGGAAAAGATTCTCAACCTAAAATACATTACCCAGACATTGCTTCTGAAATTCAGAGGATGACTGATGTTGACCAAGAAATGAGAGAAAGAAGCGGAACTGAAGAAGATTTTTTGGATGATGAAGTGGATAAAAGAAATACAGAAAGGATGAAAGAAATTATTGCAAAAATTGGTTTTCCAACTATTTCTAAAGTTGGTAAAGAAGGGAGCCACAACGCGTGGCTCTTGATTCAACACGCAGACCTTGATGTGGAATTTCAAAAAATGTGTTTGGAACTTATGAAACAAGCTCCTGTAGGAGAAGTTGAAAAAAGAGATATTGCTTACCTTGAAGATAGAATTAAAGTAAATCAAAAACAAGGACAAATCTACGGGACCCAATTTACTCAAGAGGGAGGAAAACATATTCCACAACCAATTGAAGATGAAAATAATGTTGATGTAAGGAGGGCTAAAATGGGTATGGATACTTTAGCAGACCAAATTGCTCTAATGTATAAAAAATACCCCTTTACGGATGAAGAATAGGAATGTGAATATAGTCCTTATGCTGTCTAATAGCAGTTCCAACTTCGTCCACTAAGTCGCGCATCGGTTTTTAGCTAATAATAAAGCCACAAAAAGGTTACGGGTATATTGGATTGGAGCTGGTATAATTAAGTAGGAAGTACTAAAATTCAAATATGGCTGAACAGCATAAACATTCCACTTCTATACTCACTGACTTTAAGCATAGAAGAACTGGTATATTTATACTAGTAGTTTTAATTTTTTTTGGAGCTTTAGAGCATAAAGTATTTGAAGCTAAATATGAAGATAGATTCTACCCTGGTATTTTTTTAGGTGGTGAATCTGTTGGAGGGCAGACTTATCAGGAAGTTCTAAACCGCTTCCAGCATAGAATTACTGAATTAGAAAAAAACGGCTTAGGTGTAAATTTTGAAAGTTTTCAAGAATTTAAAAAAATACACATACCGATGTCCGAGATGGGATTTACTGCAGATAATTCCGTGGAATATATCTCTCTCGGAGACTGGAATGGTGACTTGGAGAAGGCATATAAATGGGGTCGTAGCACAAACCATGTCAGTAATTTAAAAGAGCAGATAACACTTTTATTCACAAAAAAGTATTTTAATTTCTCAGTCGACATCCAGAAAGTTGCAGTAGATTCTTTTATTGAACATACAATCTATAATTTTCTCAAAAAAAGTGTTCCAGCTACTTTCTCTTTCACTAACAATAAAGTAGTTATCACTAAAGAAATAGAGGGAGAAACTCTAGACAGGAATGAGGTTTTGAATACACTGGAAGAAAAGCTTGTGCGTCTTGATATCACTCCCACTACTTTTGTTATCCAAAAGGATACTCCCATGGATACACAGGAGAAGTTGGAACCATTTTTAGGTTTAGCTGAAAAGATTTCTAAGGAAGGAAATTTTGTATTTCAATACGAGGGACGTGATTGGAAAATAAAAGGACCCAAACTTGTAACGTGGCTAACCATGAATGAAAAGGACTCCATTGGTGTCGATAACACTAAGCTGGAAGATTACTTAAATAATACAATTGGAAAATTTATAGACAATCCACCGCAAAATAGTCGTTTTCAAATGCAAGGTGGAAAGTTAGTTGAGATAGTGCTTGGTAGGTCAGGCAACGCTATCGACATAGACGATATATTAAAAAAAGTAGAAAAAGTAATTTCAGATATAAATGCCAGAGTTATAGATGGAACAATATATATTCCTATAAAAGTAATTAAAGTTCCACCTAAGATAACCAAAGAAACTGTGGAAACATATCGCATATTGGATCTTGTGGGGGCAATTCGGACTAGCTTCGACGGAAGTACGGCAGACCGGGAACATAATATAAAAATTGGGGTGGCAGCTATCAATGGCATGCTCATACCCCCTGGCGGAGAATTTTCCACGGTGTCTTCCATTGGTCCTGTAACTGAAAAAGAGGGATATGTAAAAGAAATGGTAATTAAAGAAAATAAAACCACTAAGGAATTTGGTGGAGGTTTGTGCCAAATTGCCACCACCCTATTTCGGTTGGCTCTTAATGCTGGATTACCCATAACGGAGCGAGTCAATCATCGCTTTGTTGTTCATTACTATGATCCTCCCGGACTTGATGCCACGATATATGGACCTCACCCTGATTTGCGTTTTGTAAACGATACCGGAAACTACCTGCTTTTACAGGCGCGAGTAGAAAACAAGCAAGTAATTATGGAACTATATGGTCAGAAAGATGGTAGGTCGGTGGAAATTTCCAGACCCACTCCATACAATAAAATTCCAGCACCTCCAACAAAATATATTTCAAGCGTAGAACTTCTGCTTGGGCAGACAAAATGCACCGAAATGCCTCATGACGGAGTGACCACAGATGTTTTATACAGTGTAAGATACCCCGACGGAACCACGAAAGACCAAAACTTTCATAGTGTTTATAAACCCTGGCAGAAGGTGTGCCTTATTGGCACTAGAGTTCCGATTGACCTGGTCGACTAGAGCGACCTTGTTTTTTACTTCTGGTTCTCTTATGACTATGAGTCTTTTTTTCCAACCTTTCATAAAGTCAGTAATTGTTACTGTTTTTTTCCCGTCACGTTTCCCTGGATCGTTATAATGTACTAATTTGTCATCAAAACCGGTTATAACAATCAAATGGCCATAAGGACTAGATGGGTCAAAACCTCTGCGGATGGATGCTATGACGGGTCCTTCTTTTACCTCGTCTTTAAATTGACTAAGAGCTGCTTCGCTTTTTAATGAAGATAAATCCACAGTCTTACCCACTAGGCCATGTTTTACAGCCAAGGCGGCTAATCCAGCATGGCTCCAGCCGACATTTTTTACATAAGCTCCTCCTTTTAGGGCCTCTTCTAGAACTTTTTGTACAGTAGTAGTATTTGGTTTGTAAAATTCCACAATCATTGCAACATCTGCTACTCCACAGCCTTTTTGTTGCCAAGCTATAGAAGTAATATCACTAATTTGCGAATACAATGGAACACTATAGGGCATTTCTGGCACTGGTATTGGTATCATAGACCCAATACTACCATGTATGAGCCTAAAATCAATGTTCTCACTTTAATTATTTTTACAGCCAGGGATTTTAGTGCTATTCCTATAGTTTTTTGCCTAATCTGGTATGTAAATATAATCATCATCTTGTCGTACAGCAGTTCCAACTTCGTTCACTAGTCCGCGCAAAGTATTGCTAAAAAATTATAAATAAAATATAATAGTTAGTATGAATAAGAAAATAATAACAAGCTTAATTATTATAGTTGTGCTTATCGGTGGTGCATATTGGTTGATTTCTAAAGAAAAATTAAATACAAACACAACAAGCCAAATGCCTATTGTTACTTCTGGTGAAAATCCAGAACCCGGAAGCGAAGTCCATAATTTACCTGTTGAGCCTGCAGCAGACGTGGCACGAAAAGACCTTGCTCTCAAACTTTCAGTTGACGAAAAGAGCATTGTAATTATGAAAATTACTGAAATGACATGGAGTGATGGATGTCTTGGGCTTGGTGGACCAGCTGAGAGCTGTTTACAAGCTCTGGTTCCAGGATTCAAAGTTGAAATGCTAGCTAAAGGGGAAACGTACTTCTATCGAACAGACAAAACTGGAGCTACTGTTCGTGCAGAAACACAGTAATTCGGATTCCTAACATCATCTACTAAGTCGCGCACTATTTGACGTATCTTTTAGAAAATCAAAACGGCGGAATTTTTATAGGTTAATGTTTTTCTCGCTTCTTAAAATATTAAAGTGAACTTACAAGCCATCCAAATAGACTAAACCTTTCTTCTTGCTTAAGAATGAAGTTGTCGACTTTCACTCGTTGTGCTTCCAATAAGTCTATCTGATTGTTGATCTGATTCTCTGCGCTACCATTGTCTGTATTTCTAGCCTCTTCATGTAGTTGATGCCGTGCTAGCTCTAAAAGTATGACAATCACTTTATTTCTTTTGTTTTTGATGCTTTTTAACTTCTTTTCCAATTCCTTGATATAGATTTATAGTTTTGCAAAAAAGTCAAAAATGGAATAGTATAGCTTATACAGTAAGCTCTTTTACTGTGCCGTTGTAGCTCAGTTGGTAGAGCACGTCATTGGTAATGACGAGGTCTCGAGTTCAATCCTCGACAACGGCTCCAGATGTGCCGTTAGCTCAGCTTGCCCCACCAGAGCCGATGTAGCTCAGTTGGTAGAGCAATCCCTTCGTAAGGGAAAGGTCATCAGTTCGATTCTGATCATCGGCTCTGGCGGGGTGAAGTAGAGAAAAATTTATGGAAAAAGATAAAAATGAAATAACCAAAGAGATTGAAGGACTAGAAGCTCAGATGGGAGAGCCGGATTTTTGGAATGATAAAAACAAAGCTCAGAGTGTGGTCAAGAAAATAGCAGAACTGAAAGATGCTAAAGAGGGTCTGGGGAAATATGATAAAGGTAGTACTGTCCTTACAATAATTTCCGGCGCCGGCGGAGAAGATGCCGAAGACTTTGCCGAAATGCTTTTCCAAATGTATCGGAAATATGCCGGCAGGAAAAAGTGGAGTATCTCTCTCATTCATGAAAATAAAAATGATGATGGCGGCTACCGTAGTGTCTCGGTCGAGATAGATGGCAGGGGTGCGTATGGCATGCTCAAGCACGAGAGCGGGGTGCATCGGCTGGTGCGCATTTCACCTTTTGACGCCAAGAAACTCCGACATACTTCATTTTGCTTAGTGGAAGCTCTGCCTAAATTCTCAAAGCTTGAAGAGAGGGATATAATTATCCCGGAGAGTGATATTAAAATTGAATTTACCAAATCTAGTGGCCCAGGCGGACAAAATGTAAACAAGAGGGAAACAGCAGTCCGCATAACTCACCTCCCTAGTAATATTTCTGTCCATTCTTCCGAAGAGAGGTCTCAAGAACAAAATCGGGAACGAGCCATGGCCATCCTCCGGGCTCGGATTTTCAAGCGCGCTGGAGAAGAGAAGAAAAGTATTGAAGAGAGCATGAAGCTCAAAAATACGGAGATAGAGTGGGGCAACCAAATCCGCTCCTATGTGCTTCATCCATACAAAATGGTTAAGGATCATCGAACTGAGGTAGAAACCAGCAATGTTTCGGCGGTACTTGAGGAGGGTGACCTAGACATTTTTGTTTCTGCGGAGGGGGATATGCTATAATGGATAGGTGATTTATTTCAACAATGTTTCAAAAGTATATAACAAGGATTCGGTAGCTCTAAACGACGTTTCCATAACGGTTACGGCCGGGGAGTTCGTGTCTATTGTGGGGCATTCCGGCGCGGGCAAGACCACTCTGGTTAAAATGGTTTTAGCGGATGAGAATCCGTCCTCCGGGACGGTGTTTTTCGAATCGATTGATATTCATAAACTTAAAAACCAGGACTTGAGCAAGCTCCGTCGTCGTATCGGGGTGGTCTTTCAGGACTTCAAGCTTCTTTCCAATAAAACCGCTTACGAAAATATTGCCTTTGCCATGGAAGCCGCCGGTAAGGGGGATGAAGAAATAGCCACCGACGTGCCACACGTTCTAGAGCTCGTGGATCTTACCAAAAAGACCCTTCATTTCCCGCACCAGATGTCCGGCGGGGAACAGCAGCGACTTGCCATCGCGCGCGCCATCATCAACCAGCCTGAGCTCATCATTGCCGACGAACCGACAGGGAATCTTGATCCGATAAATACTTATGAAGTGGTACAAATTTTAAAAAAGATAAATGACTTAGGCACTACCATTATCCTCACTACTCACAACCGCGGAGTGATAGACTCGGTGGGGAAGCGTGTGATAACCATGGAAAATGGTAAAGTTATTCGAGATGACAAAGGAGGCAAGTATGCTATATAATTGAATTTTATACTATGTTAAAAAGAATTGTAAAATCAGGATTTCTAAATTTTAGGCGAAACGGTCTTCTCTCGTATGCGTCTGTTTTAGTCACTACTATTACGCTCTCTGTTATTACCGCAATTATCCTACTTCAGGCTGTGCTGTACTTTTCCTTGGGTCAGATTAAGGACAAAGTGGACGTAACTATTTATTTTAATGTAGGTGCAGACGAGGCTCAGATAATGCTTTTGAAATCCTCTATGGAAAAGTTACCCGAGGTAGCATCTGTTTCATATACTTCTGCCGAAGAAGCGCTTAGGATTTTCCGTGAGAGACATGAGGGGGATTATCCTACAATCCAGGCTCTAGATGAACTGAATGAGAATCCACTAGGTGCTTACTTGAACGTAAAGGCAAAAGAAGTTTCCCAATACGAAGGCATAGCGAATTTCCTAAAGTCTGACAACGCCCTAGTCTTAGGTTCTGCTTCCGCGATAGATAAAGTGAATTATAATCAAAACAAGCTAGTTATCGATCGATTAAATTCGATAATTTCCGGCGCGCAGAAATTAGGCTTCCTGCTTACCCTTATCTTGATCGTGGTTTCTATAATTATAACCTTCAACACTATTAGACTTACCATCTTTATCTCCAAGGAAGAAATAGGCGTTATGCGGCTGGTAGGGGCTTCAAAACTGCGCATAAACGGGCCCTTTATGGTGGAAGGCGCACTGTATGGTATTATAGCCACAGTCATTACCTTGATTATTTTCTGGCCAGTGACGGCTTGGATGGGAAGCAACATGACCTCTTTCCTAGGGCTCAATATGTACAATTATTACCTTTCCAATTTCTTACAGATATCCGTAATAATTTTATTATCAGGAATTTTATTAGGAGTTATTTCTAGTTTCTTTGCAACAAGAAAGTATTTAAATAAATAAAGATGGCCAAAAGTGAGACAAAATATATTTTTGTAGTTGGAGGAGTTATTTCTGGAGTCGGAAAAGGCATAACTTCATCCTCCATTGGCCTAATTTTGAAAAACCGCGGACTTGTGGTAACCGCAGTAAAGATAGATCCATATATAAATATTGATGCTGGCACAATGAATCCTACTGAGCACGGGGAAGTTTTTGTGCTCTTGGATGGTGATGAGACGGATCAAGACATGGGTAACTACGAAAGATTCTTAGATTTAAATCTTACTCGAGTGAACTACATGACCACCGGCCGGGTGTATCAGAGTGTCATAGAGAAAGAGCGCAATCTAGAATATGGGGGCAAGTGTGTGCAGGTGGTGCCGCACATACCGCTCGAAGTGGTGGCTCGCATAAAGAAGGCAGGTGCTAATGCCAAAGCCGATGTGGTAGTGGTAGAGATAGGTGGTACGGTGGGTGAATATGAAAACATTCTTTTCCTAGAAGCGGCTCGCATGATGAAAATAGAAAGTCCGAAGAATGTTATTTTCGTGATGGTGTCTTATTTGCCGACGCCGCACAAAGTGGGTGAAATGAAAACCAAGCCGACCCAGCACGCCGTCCGCGCCTTAAATGCTTCTGGTATCCAGCCGGATATACTGCTGGCACGCGGGGAGACTTCGCTTGATGAAAAGCGCAAAGAAAAGCTCTCCCTCTTCTGCAACATTGCCGCGGACAGAGTAGTAGCGGCGCCGGACGTGGATAGTGTTTATGACATACCGCTAAACTTCGAAAAAGAAAAACTCTCCGACAAGCTCTGTGAGATACTAGGACTTACTTCCGCGGTGCCTAATCCAGCCGAGTGGAATAAGTGGAAGAACTTTGCCAAGCACGCGCACAACGGTAAAGAGGTTGTAAAGATAGCTATGATTGGAAAATATTTTGAAACAGGGGACTTTGTTCTGTCGGATTCTTACCTGTCTGTCATTGAAGCGATAAAGTATTCCTGTTATGCGCAAAATAAGAAACCGGTAATCTCATGGCTAAACTCAGTAGACTTCGAAAGCAGTATTAATTTGCCCGCAAAATTAAAAGAATTAAAAAAGTATGACGGCATTGTGGTGCCAGGAGGATTCGGGACACGGGGAGTGGAAGGCAAGCTCGCTGTTGTGGAATATGCCCGCAAGAATAAAATTCCATACTTTGGACTTTGTTATGGAATGCAGATGATGGTAATAGAATACGCGCGCAATGTCTTGGGGCTAAAAGATGCAAATACCCGGGAAGTAAATCCAAGTTCTAAGAATATTGTAATCGATGTGATGGAGTCTCAGAAAGATAATTTAAAGAATAACCGCTACGGCGGCTCTATGCGCCTAGGCGGGTACAAGGCGGTGCTCAAGGAAGGAACCATAGCCCATACTGCCTACGGCGTCAAAGAGATAGAAGAGCGTCACCGTCACCGCTACGAAGTGAACCCAGCCTTTATAAAAGATTTGGAAACTAGGGGGCTAGTATTTTCTGGACGTTCCCCGGACGGGGAATTAATGGAGATAGCGGAGCTTCCGAAAAGTGAGCACCCGTTCTTCCTGGGTACTCAGTATCATCCGGAATTCCTAGCGCATCCACTCCGCCCGCATCCGCTTTTCAGCGCTTTTATTAAAGCGTGTATTAAAAAATAAAATTTAAATAAATAGACATTAGAAAGTATTTTCATCAGCTGATGGGCCGTAGATAGATGGCACGATGATGTCGTTGGCTGATTGTATTACTCATAGTTTTATTATAACACTATTTAATTATCCTCTTTTCAACATTCGAAAACCTGAAAGCGCGAGATAGAAGGCAAACAATACTGCAACCCAAGAAGCCCACATCGGAACTACCAAATCCGCTATTTGAACTTCCCAGCCATTTAGTAATCTTACTGCGTGGACAATACCTATTATTAAAAATAAAAACGAAACAACTAAAACAAATTTACTTTTTATCATATCTATATTTTAATACCACTAGAGCAAAATGGCAAATAAAACTAGCTGTGTCTCCTGAACAAAATCCGAACCTTTTTACAAACTAATCTGGACTCGAACCGAATTGATATGTCCTACTTCACCCCGCTTAGCGGGGCAAGTTAGACGATCTTCTTTCCAGGGCTGGGAGACTTGGATTCGAACCAAGATAATATCCTCCAGAGGGATATGTCCTACCATTAGACGATCTCCCAGCTCTAGAAAGAAAATTTTTACAAATTTATTATTTTTTTAGCGGGGCAAGTTAGACGATCCCGCAATACCTTTACACATTAATACAAATGTGGCTTTTAATCAAATGGATTTTCTTTCTAGTGCTGATATACTTAGGGTATGTTTTTCGTTTACATGCTAGAGTGTTCCGACAAGAGTCTTTATACTGGTTCCACCAATGACCTCGGGAAAAGACTGAAGCAACACAACACTTCCAAGCAAGGCGCGCATTATACGAAAATCCGCCGGCCGGTGCGTCTGGTATATCAAGAGAAGTTTAGATTATTTAGCAAGGCGCGTGCGAGAGAAGGGGAACTCAAGAGGCTTAGTAGGGAGCAGAAATTAAAGTTATTAAAAAAATTATCCATATGAACATTTTTGAAAAAGAGATCAAATATTTAAAGAATAATCCAGAAGGATTTTGGTTTAAAAGAAAGTTGTATGGCTGGGGCTGGACGCCGGCTACTTGGCAGGGGTGGCTCATCACTTTCGTCTACTTGGCTTTAATTATATTATTTTCACTAACAATAGATGACAACTCTCCAAGGAGGGAAATAATATTCACCTTTGTTCTACCTTTTGTTTTACTGACAGTTGCTTTTATTCGGATTGCTTACAAGAAAGGTCAAAAGCCCAAGTGGCAGTGGGGACCAGACGAGGAATAGATTAAGTGCGGATATACTTTTTTTAAGGTATAATGAGATAGTATTATCAGTTAACGAAAAAAAATTATGAAAAATCCATATGTTATTGCTTTATTAGGTATATTAGTAGTGGCGGGAATTAGCGTCTATGCCATAAGGTCTCAAGATAATAATGTTTCGAGTGACGTTGCAGGGGATACGGATTCCCTCAATATGATTATTGGTGGTGGTACGCCTGTAACCAAGGAGGGTAGAGTAGTGTGCTTACCTCACGTAAACCAGGAAGGTCCACAGACCTTAGAGTGTGCCTTCGGACTTAAAACAACTGACGGTCTTTATTACGGGCTCGATGCGGGGGATATGCCAGATCAAGTCTCTCTGGCTCCGATGGACCGTGATGTGCGTATAGAGGGGCGTTTAACAGCGGCAGCAGCGCTTAGCTCTGATTTTTGGAACAGGTATCCAATCGAGGGCATAATTACCGTAACCGCAATTACAGTGCTGAACAGTCCCGCAATAAATGATAAGTAAAAGTAATAATTCTCTCCCTGTTGCGTCTACATTAAGGATTAAGTGAGGGTAATTAAAAATAACAAATAAAATTTATGAAAACATCACGAGCTGTAGTAATTATATTGTTAATAGCAGTTGTCAGTGTGTCCATTTATGCGTGGTCTAGGAAAAATATTGAAGTCGCCGACGTTACTCCTGCTCCAGTAGGAGAGAGCGATATCAAAGGCTGTTACGTAGCCGGTAATTCCAAGGATGTGTATACACTAAATATTAAATCACAAATAGGTGGAGCGGTGGCAGGGACTTTAGCTTTCAAAAACTTCGAAAAAGATAGTTCCAGCGGAACCTATGTTGCTACATACGACGATGGAATCCTTCTAGGGAATTACTCCTTTCAGTCTGAGGGTATGAATTCAGTTATGCAGGTGGTGTTTAAGAAGTCGGGGGATGATTTTGTCCGAGGTTACGGAGAGCTTAATGCGGACGGAACTAAATTCACTAATTTGAGCACCATAATATACGACATGTCGCCACTAGGTGTGTTTAAAAACACCCCCTGCACAAGCTAGCTACTAGTAGATAATAGGTATATAATAAATACATGATTATACTTTTTATTTCAGGTCTATTACTAGGAGGAGTGGCGGTACTGTTTGCTCTACAAAATATTGAGATTGTCACTGTGAATTTTTTATCTTGGGACATAACTGGGTCTCTAGCGCTTATCCTGGGTATCGCCATTGCCTTGGGTGCCGTGGCGGTAGCGTTGCTTACGTTGCCTGAGAGTATTAGTAATTATTTTAAATACAGAAGTTTGAAAAAGGAGAATGAAGCTCTAGCTGAAGAACTTCGCAAGCAAAAGGAATTAACCGCCTTTGCTAAGACTACTCCTCCGACGACTGAAGCTATTGAAAAAATAGAACAAGGCGCGATAGCTCAAATCTAATAAAATTATCGTATGAAAAAAATAATAATTTTAATTCTTCTGGTCTTAGCTTTGGGTATTGTTTGGTTTGGATTTTTGAAAGATGAAAAAGTTACCATAACTCCAACTCCATTACCAACCGAGACAGAAGAAAAGATAACTTACATTAAAGCATCCACGGATTTGATCGTGGTGGATTTACCATATCCGGGGGCGGTGACCGGGAAAGAATTTAGTGTCATAGGTCGCGCGCGCGGGTATTGGTTCTTTGAAGCCTCGTTTCCATTACAGCTACTGGGCGCGGATGGTAAAGTGTTGGCGAATGGTTATGCAGAGGCCCAACCTGACCCAGTAACTGGCGAAGTCAACTGGATGACAGAGAATTTCGTACCATTTAAGGGGGAAATCAAGGCGCCCGAGTCTTACATTGGTCCGGCTACTTTAATTCTAAGGAAAGACAATGCTTCTGGGTTACCAGAGCATGACGCGTCTATTTCTTTTCCCATCACTGTTGAGTATTAATTAAATATGAAGAAAATTACTTTCTTAGCTACTATTTTTTTAGCAAGCATGATTGCTTTTTCCCCGTACGTTACGTCTGCGCAGAGTTATAGTGGGGAGTGGCGCGTACGCTCAAGTTCATTGCGTAGAAGTATAAACAAGCTAGATGATGACAGAGTGAAGAATGTTCCTATGCCAATACTCTTTGGTCTTACGCCAGACAATATAACTCCCAACTTCGGTGACCCACGTTCGGGGGGACGCAAGCATGAAGGGTTGGACATCATGGCGCCTCTCGGAGCACCGGTAGTTTCACCGACGGAAGCAGTAGTGATTCGTACTGGAGAGGGGGACAGCGCCGGGAACTATGTTTACACCGCAAATCCTGGCGGGGAGACCTTTGCCTACATGCACTTGGATGAAATTGCGGATATTGACGAAGGCGACATTCTAAAAAAGGGAGACTTAATAGGGTACGTCGGGAATACCGGGAATGCATCGGGTGGAGCTACGCATTTACATTTTGAAATTCAAGATGACCATGACGCCACTGACCCATATCTTAGAATTAAAAGCATCTTTCCACTCGCGGATAAAATAAAATATTTAGAAACTATTTTAGACGATGTAAAAAGTGAAAAAGAGTTTGCTTACAATATGGTTAAGCTGTACCGCTCTGAATTTGTTTTAGCACAAAAATTAAATATTATTCTGCTGGACTCTATCATGGACGCACTTTCAAGCGTGCCATCGTCCGTTTCTACTAATATTTCGAGTACACTAAAGGGAGACTTAACTTTAGGCTCTAAGGGTGCTCTGGTTACAGAACTTCAGAAATTTCTTATCAACAAGAACATTGGTTCTGCGAGTAAGATGGTAGCGGACGGTAGCTTTGGCCCTATTACTCAAAAGGCTTTGGCGGAATACCAAGCCTCTGTCGGGATCAAGCCTGCAGTTGGGTATTATGGACCTATTACTAGGGCGTATATCTTGGCGTATAGCGAATAGCTAATTTATTTTAATTTGGTAGAATAATAAATTATAGTTAAATATATAAAATAATATGCTAAAAATATTGTCTTCAGTGATCGTTGTGGGATTGGTAGTGGTGGGAGGATACTTTGCTTTTAATTTAGGCGGAAGTGAAACCGAAAATAAGGAGATTAATACTGCCGAAGATGAAGCGGAAACTTCCGGCAAAAAGATGGCTTTCTCCGAATTTGTAAAACAAGGAGGAGCGTATAAATGTGAGGTCAAGCAGTCCATGAGCGATATGCAAAATGACGGCACTGTCTACATTAGTGGAAGCAACATGCGGGGAGAGTACAATACTATTGCTGAAGGCCGGGAAATGCAGACTTCTTTTATTTTACGTGATGGGTACTCATATACTTGGTCTTCCTTGATGCCGAATGTTGGTTTCAAGGTTAAGGTAAATACAGATGTGTCTGCTTCGGGAAGTGGTAGCGCTTCCGGCACTTACAGTTGGAATGCCGAGCAGATAGGGGATTATAATTGTGAAGCTTGGACCGCGGACCAAACTAAATTTAGTATCCCAACCAGTATCACTTTTCAGGAAATCAAGTCCAATTAAACCTTAGTTTAAAAATAGAATAATAATAAGTTATTTCCCGACAATGATATGAATTTTATAGAATCTATTTTTGAACCTATTAGAAAATGGTATGGTCGTTTTGAACGGCCGATTTCTTCACTCTCGCTTATTTTGGGATTTATCTTTGACGCGGTGACCCTTAAGCGGGTAGACACTTTGTGGGAAAATGTTTGGATCTTGGGCCATCTGGTTATCGTGGCAGTTTTTATTGTTTTAATTCATACTACCGAAAGTAAGGCAGGTGACGAAGCAGATCCGACCAAGAAGCATTTCTGGTATGTGAACATACTTCAGTTCTTCTTCGGAGGTACTCTCTCTGTGTATTTAGTATTTTATTTCCGGAGCGCTGACATTCTAGTGACTTGGCCATTTATTTTTATCTTAGCGGGAGCCTTTTGGGCCAATGAATCCTTGAAGCGGCACTACGTGAGACTTAGTTTCCAGATAAGTCTACTCTTCCTCTCTATTTATTCCTTCGCTATCTTCTTGGTGCCGGTAGTTATGCATCAAATAGGTCCAAAGGTTTTTTTGCTTTCAGGGTTTATTAGTATTGTTTTGATTTCGTTATTCTTAGTTATTCTTTTTTATTTTACAAAAGACAAATTTACGGAAAGTAAAAGAATTATTCTAGTTTCAATCTCCAGCATTCTAGTAATAGTTAATTTCTTATATTTTACGAATCTGATTCCGCCTATTCCGCTTTCACTCAAAGACGCTGGCGTGTATCATTCTGTTTTTAAAAATAGCGCAGGGAATTACGAAGTAACTTACGAGGATCATAGCTGGCGAGACTACTTTACTCTCTATCCTAACTTTACCCAGGTGGTCGGTACTCCGATATATGCTTTTAGCGCAATTTTTTCACCTTCTGGACTTAACATCGTTGTGATTCATGAGTGGCAACATTATGATGAGACGGAAAAAGACTGGATTACGCAAAGTGAAATATATTTATCAGTGGTGGGTGGCAGAGACGGAGGATTCAGAACTTATTCCAAGAGGGACAACCTAGCCCCCGGTAAATGGCGGGTGAAAATAAAAACTAAGGATGACCACATCGTAGGGAATTTAAGGTTTAGTATTATAGACTCTGATACGGAAGCTGTTCTCTCCACAGAGATAAAATAATTATTCTGCTATACTGTACCAGATGGAAAACACGCCAGGGGATCAGCCTAAAAGGATTTTTACTAAAGCCCACATTTTGTTCGGGTTGGGCTTTTTTGTATTGCTCGTTTTATTGTTCTTATTTTATCCAGGTATATTCAGCACCACGTTCTCTTATGAAACTGGGAAAGTTGCAGAGAGTGGCATCAGTAACTTTCTGAAAAAGTTAGTAACCCCGAGTATTCCTCCGCTCGACAAGGTTGCATATGACCAGAAGCTCAGTGACATTGCCAACAATCCGCCTCCTAAAGTAGTTACTCCAAAGTTTGATAAAAATGGTAACGAAATTCCTGCTCCAGTAGTCCCACCTAAAATAAATCTATGGCCAGTTAAGACCGTTTATCCTAATGCGGGTGCCATTTTGCCTTTCAACCGCATAATAGCGTACTACGGAAATTTATATTCCAAGAAAATGGGGGTATTAGGAGAATATGAAGAAGCTGAAATGTTCTCCAGGCTCGACGTCGAAGTTAAGAAATGGGAGGCCGCTGACCCTGAGACTCCTGTTATACCAGCGTTACATTATATAGCGGTAGTGGCGCAAGCTTCCGCCGGAGCGGATGGTAAATATCGCGCCCGCATGCCTAGTGCCGAAATAGATAAAGTCATTGCTATGGCGGCGAAAATAAATGCTATTGTTTTTCTTGATATCCAAGTTGGATTTAGTACCCTCCAGGTTGAGGTGCCACTCCTCGAGAAATACTTAAAACTCCCAAACGTGCATCTGGGTGTGGATCCGGAATTTTCTATGAAGACTGGTATCCGGCCAGGGAAGGTGGTGGGGACGCTCGATGCGGTGGATATAAATTTCACGACAGGATACTTGGCAAAGTTGGTAAAAGAAAATAATTTAACCCCGAAGATCCTAGTGGTGCATCGTTATACACAAAAAATGGTGACCAATTACAAGCTCATAAAAACTCCACCGGAAGTGCAGGTAGTGATGCACATGGACGGCTGGGGAGGGGCGGCTAAGAAAATAGGTACCTATCGAAATTTCATTTATCCGGAGCCCGTACAATTTACTGGATTTAAATTATTCTATAAAAACGACATCCTGACTCCAGGCACTACTCTAATGACCCCAACGGACCTACTAAAGCTAAATCCCCAGCCGAGCTATATACAGTATCAATAAAAATTGTGCTATACTGAGTATAAGTTCCGACATTGGGTCGGCATTAATTGATAATATAAAATTTATATGAAAAATACTTTAATTGTAATAGTTGTCTTGGTTTTAATTGCCTTGGGGTTTGTGTTTTTTATAGGAAAGGGTAATAAAGTAGAAGCACCGGTAGCAGGGACTACTTCAGGTGACATTAACACCACTGACAGTAGTGCTTCTGTAAATGTAGATTCCACAGTTGTGAATTCATATGTGCCTCCAGCTGGAGCCGTGAAAGAATTTACTGTTACTGGTAAGGAATTCTCTTTTAGTCCGTCGTTAATAACTGTAAAGAAAGGCGACAGAGTAAAAATAACTTTTGTTAATAGCGCAGGGTTTCATGATTTTAAAATTGATGAATTTGGCGCGGCTACCAAACAGACCAAAGCTCCAACTACAGAAGTTCTAGAATTCACCGCGGATAAAGTTGGAAGCTTTGAATATTATTGTTCAGTTGGAAGCCATCGAGCCATGGGCATGAAAGGTATCTTAAAAGTGGAATAATTAAAATATAAAACTATATGAATAACGTAAAAATTTTCTTTTCTGTTTTAGGCTTACTAGTGGCGGCTGTTGTTGTAACCATAATTTTGCGATCAACAAATGGTGGCGGGGTAGTGACACCTGGGAAATATGACACCTTTGCTACTTGCCTTAAGGACAGTGGAATTGTTTTCTACGGCGCTTTCTGGTGTCCGCATTGCCAGGCGCAGAAAAAGCTTTTTGGTTCATCTGCTAAGTTGTTGCCCTATGTTGAGTGCTCTACCGCCGATGCCAATGGCCAGACTCAGATTTGTAAAGACAAAGGAATAACCAGCTATCCTACTTGGATACTTCCGGACGGGACTCTTGTGCCTAATGAAACGGACGCCGGAGTTACTTTAGCAACTCTAGGGGCTAAGACAAGCTGTGCGTTACCGGTAGAATAATATGAATGCAGAAAACGTCCACTACTTAAATATTTTTCTTGGCTCTGGCGCAATACTGCTTCAAGTTGGTTCAGTCGTGGCCTTGGTCTTGCTCTTTATTGGGCCCAAGAAAAACGTATATCTAAACTTCATTGATAAAAATTATTTAACTTTAGGTTTTATTGTTTCTTTTTCCGCTGCGCTCTTCTCTCTGGTTTATTCTGAAGTTATAAATTTCATCCCGTGTAGTCTGTGCTGGTTCCAGAGAATATTTATGTTTCCTCTGGTTTTCATTTTCGGCGTTGCCATCTGGTCTCGTGATAGAAAAGTAGTGAAGTACACCTTGCCACTTATCTTTGTTGGTCTTATTATTTCCGCTTATCAAAATTTTATTTATTATTTTGGTAACTCTGCGGCTGTTCCGTGCGATGCTTCCGGTGTGTCTTGTTATCAGCATTTGATTTCAGAATTTGGTGGTTATATTTCGGTCCCTATGCTTGCTCTATCGAGCTTCGTAGGACTGCTCGCCATTGTTCTAGTTGCTCACTTTTATAAAAAAGAGGATTAAAATGGGAAGGTGGCGCTCAGACTTGAAGTCGTTGCGCCACCAGACCTTGATCCGTTGCGGGTGGGATCTGATTTGCTCAGCCAATACCGCCGAGCAGAGTCCAGAACTGGCACCACGCGCTATTGAAGAACGCTTTAATTCGTCTCATGACACCTCTCCTTAATTTAAGATTATAGGACAAATAAGTAATTTTGTCCACACAAGTTAGCTTGCTAAGATTTTAGTGAGTATATATAATATTGTTATGAATTATAAAACTGTTATTTTCATTGCGATTGTGGGTATAATCGTGGCTTTTTTTATTTATAAAGGAAATAAAGAATCAGATAAAATTATTACTACTAACAATGAAATCAAAACAACCATGACTGCAACATTAAATACAAATAAGGGAGACATAACAATTGAATTTTTTGACCAGCAAGCGCCCAACACTGTAGCGAATTTTAAAAAGCTCGCAGGGGAGGGATTTTATAACGATACCAAGTTCCACCGTGTGATTAAGGGTTTCATGATCCAAGGCGGAGATCCATTAACTAAAGATGATTCTAAAATGGCCTTCTGGGGCACTGGGGGCCCTGGTTATAAATTTGGAGATGAGCTAGGTGCCAGTAATAAAAATGACGCAGGTACAATCTCGATGGCAAATTCAGGCCCAAATACCAACGGCTCGCAATTCTTCATTAATGTGGCCGCCAATAATTTCTTAGATACTAAACATACTGTTTTTGGGAAAGTGATCGCGGGCATGGAAGTGGTAAAGCTTATTGAAAATACTCCAACTGTGGAAAACGACAGACCAGCAACTCCAGTGGTTATCAACAGTGTAACTGTAACTATGGGAGAATAGATGGTATAGTTTAGGTGGTCAAATTTATTAATATTTTTCCCGCTAAGAGCGGACAATTATAAAAAATCATGAGTCTAAAAAAATCGTACCAGGATTGGCATAATCATCCCAAGCATTCTCATGCACACTGGTCCAGCTTCATTGCAATTTCCATACTAGTTTCTCTTTTTATAATAAATCAAATAAATTTAACTTATAATCCTGAATATAGTTTCACCGTGGATAAGACCGAGGCCGCTTCCCTGACTTCTGCTGTTTTAACACCGTCCGACTTTGTATACCAAGGTTATTATGATGTACAAACTTACGGCAACGACACCTCATACATGGCATACTTAACTCATCGATATGTAAACGGCGAGTTGCGTTTCCTGACCATGACTCATAGAGGCGTAATCCATGAATTTAAAATTGTAGACAAATCTTTTGGCGAGAAAATTACAGTGCTGACCAATCAGTGGGATTTGAGCTCGACAGGCGCGTTACGCGATTTCCAAGGTATTTGGTTTAACAGTGAAACTAATCGTTTATGGGTGACCAGTAGCGCCGACTATACCGTATACTATAACAATGCCCATATCACCATGATGACTCTGGGCAATAGTGGTTCAATTACAAATGTTAAGAAAGTTGATTTGACTGGTATTCCGGAAAAACGTATGTATGGTGGTTGTCAGCGAGTCCCGTCTTATTTCCGCACCCAGCTTGGTGGGGAATACGTGTGTGGCTGGGGAGGATACACTTCGTTGGTTGCTCAGGCTGGAGGGGCTTCCATAGGACCTACAATGTATGCTATTCCTGATCCTGAATTAGTCAGTAATGGCGGATCTGTGACCCCTCGGGTATTACTTGACACGGTTACTAGCCGTGGTGAGCGTAAGACAATTCCGATTAACTATTTTGATGGCGGCGATTCACGACAGAATCCACCTTCGCGCCCTACTGATCCGCCTCTAGCTACTGCCGATTGGCTTTCTCCGAATTCAAATGGCAACGGGTGGATGGTTTGGGGTGATAGCTACTATAACACTGGCATGTGGATTGAGACTGCTAGTAAGCAAGGGTTTGTCTCGATTGCTTCTTTAGGTAAGGGGTATACTTGGTATTGTTCTTCTACTCTTTGTTATGATGACCGTCAGTATGAGATGCATATTTGGAATCCAAACCGGTTGGATGACGGCATCTTAACTAGACCGGACAGCATGACTGAATTGGTTGTTCCGCGTCGCGATGGTACCTGTTTATGGATTGGCAACGTTCCTTCGTGCAATATTTCAGGTGCTACCTATGATTCAGTAAGCGGCAAGGTTTATATGATTGGTTTTCCGCTTGGTCCAGATGTATATACTGGCCGTATGTACGTTTATGACGTTAATGGTGGTGGGGGGGCATCAGTTCCCCCAACTCCTACGGTAACTCCGGTTGATGCGGTTGTTTCAGGGTGGTCTTCATGGTCTGCAATAACGGGTTGGTCTACTTGTGCTAATAATAGTCAAACTAGAACTGAACAAAGAACACGTACAATCATTACACCAGCATCAAATGGAGGAAGTACACCAGCACTTTCAGAGACACAGACTGTGTCACAGAGTTGTACCGTGGCTTCTGTTCCTACAGACGCCACTGTCTCCGCATGGTCAGGCTGGTCAGCAACAACAGACTGGGGAACATGTTTAAATGGAACACAAACTAGAACAGAACAGCGAACTCGAACAGTTATTACTCCAGCAACAAATGGTGGAAGCACACCCGCACTTTCTGAAACACAAACTGTGTCACAAAGTTGTACAGTAGATCCAGTTTCAACGAAAAATTATATAGGACAAAATGTTCAAACCATTGCTAATGTTAATGTGCGTGTAACTGGCGGAGGAACACTTCTCGGAACTCAATCAATAGGTAGTACTGGTAAAATAGTTGCCGGTCCAACATATAGCAATAGTGTTACTTGGTGGCAGATTGACTATACATCAGGAGTAGATGGTTGGTCAGGCGATGATTATCTAATAGATTATGTATTACAAACCCCAACCCCGGTTCCAGTCCCAATAGTGGGAGACATAAATTTGGACGGAATTGTAAACTCCCTAGACTGGTCTATCATGAATAGTAAATGGTTCACTGAGGATTCCGCTAGTGATCTTAACGATGACGGAATTGTTAACTCCATAGACTTCTCTATTCTTAACAATAACTGGTTTAAGACAACGCCGTAAGTAATGTGGGTAAGTTTCACTTACAGAATAAACATTTTATAATTAAGTTAGTAAATTAATATTAAAATAAAATCTACATGAAATACATTCATAACAAACTTCTAGAAAAATCAAGAGCCTACTCTAAGTGGCATGATCATGCTCATCATAACAAAATTCATTGGGGAGCTATTCTGGTTGCGTTAGGGGTAGCAACGTTGCTTGCCTTAAACGGGATTCAAAGCTGGCGTAACACTCTGTACAATATTGTTATGATTGAGCTTTCACCTCGCTCGGCTGCTCTAACTCTAGACCCACAAACAAAATCAGTTAAAGAAGGGGATTCATTTATCGCTAATATCATACTAGATACAGACGGCAAGCCGGTGGACGGCGTGGATCTGTATTCGTTACATTATGATCCGACGATTCTAAGTGTGGTAGATGCTTCCACTAAAGCAGGTGTTCAAATAACCCCGGGAGTGCTTATGGACGTAACAGCCATGAATACTGTTGATCCTAAAACTGGAGTGATAAAATTCAGCCAGACCTCTACTGCGGGAACTAATTTTACCGGTAAGGGAGTTCTAGCTTCGATCCAATTTAAAGCAGTTGCCAAAGGAAGCTCTTATCTGAAATTTGATTTCAGTCTAGGTAACACCCGAGATACAAATGTGGCTCATGTGGGCCGCGACCAGTTGTTAAATGTAGTAGATGGTCTTTACACAGTATCCCCTAAGTAATACTTACACAAGTCATGAATATCAAACAAAATTCACAATACTTTATAAAAAATATTAAATATACTTTAATTTTATCTTTAATTTTTGCTACTTTCTTCCTCTTGGGAGGAGAGCGAGCAAGCGCGGCCACTCTCTCGGTTTCTCCTTCGAGCTCGTCGGTGACAAATGGACAAAATTTCAACGTAGATATCTTACTTGATACGGCTGGAGTAAGTGTGGATGGAGTGGATGTCTTTTCTCTTCGTTACAATCCAGCCATTTTGCAAGTACAAGATGCCAACACTGGAGCAGATGGAATTCAAATAACTCCGGGTATCCTTCTCCCTATTACTTTAGTGAATTCTGTAAATGCTACCAATGGCACTCTGCAATTTTCTCAAGTTGCCACTGGAGGTAGTAGTTTTAACGGCTCTGGTAAGCTAGCTACTATTACTTTCCGGGGAATTAGTAACGGCACCTCGGCGGTAACTATTGATTTTTCATCTGGCAGTGCTTCTGACAGCAACGTGGCAGGTGGTGGAATAGAAAGACTGACAGGAGTTAATAATGCGAGCTATACGATAGTTGCGCCTCCG
>DATDWM010000012.1:0-3670 GCA_036517375.1 Minisyncoccota bacterium | reverse complement strand
TTTCTGTCAGGTACAATTCTTGGTTTCTCTTGAACTGGTGGCACATTTTGTAGTTTTTCCATTTCCATAAATTTTAGATTAAATTAAAAACCTAATAATACCTAAATTATACGCCCACCATATAGTAAGTCAAGAAGATGTATTCGTCCACCACATATGGCACTCAATAGCTGGTAATGACTTTAATATACTCTGAAAAGGGGAAAGAAGCGAGAGCGAATGATGGGGTCGCTCTCCGTTGTACCACAAGAGCCAGTCAATGAGAGCATTGTTAAATTCTTGCACATCATCTCGCAGAAGCGCTCGGTGATATTGTAGGAATTCTTCATCTAGGGTTCGGTTAAATCTCTCCACATGAGCGTTCATCTTGGGTGATCTAGGGTAGGTGTGGAATCTCTCTAAAGAAAGAGAGACGCACGCTCGGTCAAAATGCAGAGCAAATTCACTGCCATTGTCGGTTTGCACCGCAATCGGACAATCAGGTAATACCGCAACACATTTTTTTAGAAAATCGGAAGCGGAAGTACTGCCATGATTCGTGTAGCAGGCGGCAAAAGCTGTACGCTTTTCGGTATCAGTAGCGGTGATGATATATCTCTTCACTCCGTCAATGAAGCGAACCACCGTGTCTACTTCCAGTACTCGATATCCTTTGGGTCTTCTCAATTTCTTCTTTGTTTTCTTGATTTTTCTTTCAATGAGTCTTCCGGTATTAGCATGCATGGAAAACTTCTTCCCGGAAGGAAGTTTTCCTTTTTCCTTGAGGTCGAATATGATTCTGCCGATGGTAGAAACACTGCCAGTATACTTGAGTAATGTGTGGATTTTCTCTTTGCCTAGACGAGGATGCAGGGTTCGCAGTTCAATGATTTTTTTTAATATATTCTCCTCCACTTTTCTTTTCCTTCTCTTGTTGGGAGCTTGAGACAGAGCATTGAGTCCTTCTAACTGTCCCTGCTTTGCTTTTAAATTCTTCTGCCAACGAAACAGGGTGCGTCTGGATACCTTGAAGGCTTCCTTAGTAGCTTCTGTATCGTGACGCTCCCAAAATGCTAATATCCGGCATCTTTCTTTTGCTTGTTCGGTAATCATATACCGAAAGCGTAACACTCTTTGCCAGATGGTTATGAAGCCTTTTGTATCCTTGAATTTGTTAAATTGTCGCATTGCTCCTTTAATTTAAGGAGTGCCATATGTATCTGAACTTATGCATACAGCTTTTATCGCACCTGCCAAGCATTATTCTCCTTAATTTTTTCAGTTACTTTAGTCATAATTTCATTTACTTCTGTATCAGTGAGGGTGCGGTCATAAGACTGGAAAACTGTCCGGAATGCATAGGAAACTTTTCCGTCCTTTTTGAATTCATCGAATAGCTCCGGGCCGCGAATTACAAGTTCTCCGGCATTGTCTTTAATTACTTTCATAACTTGTTCGCTAGTTACTCCCTCCGGCACCCACACGGCCACATCACGCGCGATGAAAGGAAAAAGAGGCCACATTGTGAATTTGTTCCCCTCTTGAGGGGTGGCTTTAGCCGGGGTGGAAGATTTGTCCACCTCCCCCTTCGGGTACTCCTCAAGAGGAGAATAAAATTCTTCCAGATTTTTCTCTATTATTTTCTCTCCCTCATTGTATGCTACATGTATTTCTTCCTCTGGACTCCAGACAGCGCCGATTTCAAATACCTTAATTTCTTTTATTCCAAGCAATGGCGAGTTTATTTTATTTAACTTTATACTTTCCTTTAACCCGTCCGCTAAGTTTGCTCTCAAAAATGTTTTGTCTGACGCAGAAGCTAAAACTGAAACTTCTCCCTTATCTGCAAAGACATAGGTCATCACTTCACTATACCCGCCTTCGAGTAATTTATTCCTGGCCCAGGAAATTTTTGCATGTGTTTCATTTGCTTGAGTTTTAAAATTTATTTTTGGTATCTCGCCTTTGAGTTTGTCATATCCTATGACTCTTCCAATCTCTTCAGCCATATCTTCCTCTATTACAAGGTCCAAGCGCATCGGCGGGATAATTATTTCAAAGACTCCTTTTTTATATACGTATTCGAATACGTATCTTTTCAAAATATTCTCTATTTCTTCACTTGAAACTTTTAGCCCCAAAATACTTGCAATCCTCTCTACAGAAAAAGAAAGCTTTCTTTCTTTCTGCTTTTCGGGATACACCCGGTCAGTGAGCTTTTCTGAAGTGGATTCTCCACGCACATTCTGTGCATCAGAAAAGTCTACTGCCGGGTATACATCCACAACATCTTCAAAAATGGCCTCCGGGCACATTTCCGCAATGAGTGCTGAGAGTTCCATCATACCGTAGGATGCCAATTCGGGAGAGACACCATTTTCCCAACGCTTAGAGCCTTCTGTTCGAATTCCTATTCTTGTGGAGGTCTTGCGTACTGTCACAGCATCAAAGTTCCCCACTTCAAGAACTATATTATTGGTACTGGCGGTAACTTCGGCAGCTTTACCGCCTTTTACTCCACCGATGATAAGCGCTTTATCTTCGTCCGAGACGACAAAGTCAGCAGGAGTCAGCTTGCACTCTTTTCCATCGAGAGTAGTAACAGTCTCTCCGTCTTTGGCAGGTCTTGCAATTAAAGCTCCTTTTATTTTTTCCAAATCAAAAACGTGAGTCGGCTCTCCGCAATCAAACATCACTATATTGGTAGCATCGACAATATTATTTATGCTTCTCTGCCCGATAGATTCTAAATGCTTTACCATCCAGTCTGGGCTTTTCTCGATTTTTATATTTCTGATGACCCTACCCATATACCGCTTGCATGCATCAGTTTCTATTCTTACTTTCAATTCTGTCGGCTTGGATTCCGGAATTTTATATTGCGGCGTGTGGTCAACAAAAGGAATATTTAAAAGCGAAGCGACTTCGCGAGCCATACCTTGATGCGAAAGCAGGTCGTGAGCTCTGTTTGGTAAAATTTTTACATCAAGAACATAGTCTCCATCCGGTAACTTTTCTACAGTCTCCACTTCCGCGAGGTGATACGTCAAAATATCCGCAAGCTCTTCAGCCTTCGGCGCATCGGGCACATACCATTTAAGCCAGTTGTAAGAAATTTTCATAAATTAGAATTGCAAATTAAAATTGATTGAGGCGCAAATCTCCTTGATAAAAAAGCCGCACGTCGGGTATACCCCACTTCACCATGGCGATACGGTCTAGCCCGCCTCCGAAACAGAAGCCCTGATATTTAGCAGGGTCGAGCCCCATATTTCGGATAACTTCCGGGTTGGTCATTCCCCCGCCCATCATTTCCAGCCATTTGCCCTTGAACTTGGCGAAGACTTCAATTGAAGGCTCGGTAAACGGGAAGAAGCTCGGACGGAATTCAATCTCTACTTCATTTCCCAGCATTTTTTTATAGAAACTAGTAAGTATAGCTTTCATGTGGGCAAGAGAAATGCCGTCTTCTACAGAGCCCAGCATTGAGCCGTCAATCTGGAAAAATTGCATTTCATGAGTAGCATCGGTGGCTTCATTACGAAAAACTTTACCAATAGAAATAAAAGCATTGGGCACTCTGCCGGCCTTAACTGCCTCTCCGGTCGCCCATGCGGTTACTCCTGTGGTGTGAGTACGAAGAACTTTTTTATTATGAGCATCCCCTTCGGAACCTTTTATCCAAAAAGTG
>DATDWM010000011.1:0-14157 GCA_036517375.1 Minisyncoccota bacterium | reverse complement strand
TTACATCCCAGTTAAAAGTGCACAGCGGTATCTCTCCGGAGATCAATACCTGACAACGATTGCCGTGCAAGCATCAACCCCTACAGTAATGGCACAAGTCCAAGCAGATATCACTACTCTTCTTTTAGATAGGCACAAAATCAGGGATGCGGCATTGGCTGATTTTAGCGTTCTTAATCAAAGTGATATTCTATCGTCAGCGTCAAGTATTACTTCAACCTTAACGTACTTATTGGCAGCAATAGGATGTATTTCACTTCTTGTTGGTGGTATTGGAATTATGAATATGATGCTTACCACAGTAACGGAACGTACGAAAGAAATTGGTCTTAGAAAGGCAATTGGGGCACGTAAAAGTGATGTCTCAACTCAGTTTTTAGCTGAAGCAGTCGCATTGACAGTTGTCGGCGGTATTATTGGTATTGCGCTTGGATGGCTAATTTCGTTTATTGTAAATTTGACTGGCCTTGTGGCGACAAGTGTTTCACTTTTTTCAGTTCTTATTGCTTTTAGTGTTTCAGCATTAATTGGAATTATCTTCGGATATTATCCTGCTCGTCGAGCAGCAGGACTCAATCCGATTGATGCGTTAAGATACGAATAATTGGATAACGAATTTAATTTCTATTTCTATAAAAGAAATACAGAGCTAATGGTGCCGCCCAGTTGGCGGATCGCTCAATGAAGTCCCAAACTGGTAAACCTACGAGAGGTCTAACAAGAGCAGTCCACAAGCCCCAAAAGGCCATCCAGAGCAAAATAGGTTTCACTGGTTTAACCAAAACCAAAACCGCCAGTAAAATATCTACTACTCCTACTATCAACATAAATGTAGCGGCAGTTGCAGTATCCAGCCCGGTCAGCTGTTCAGTCCATTTAATCCAGTCCGCTTTCCCCATGATGGCAAAGACACCGTGACCTAAAAACTCCCCCGCTACACCAACTCTTAAAATCCATTCAATCTTTTTTTCATTTGTCATAAATAAAATAATTATGCTTATAATTAACCTCATTATAGACCTATTTGCGGATAAAAGAAAATTCGATAATGTTAAATAAAATTAATCGTAAAATTATACATCCCCATACCGCAAACTCCCTGCAAAGTTTCACCAATAGTTTTAATACCAACATCAATTTCAGTTTCGCCGGTTTGGGGAAGAATTTTCTGGAATCCCACATCACGGACAACAAGCGAAGCCGAGCAATCATACGTACCGTTTGTCTTTACAATTAATTTTGTTGGAATGTCCGCCTTAGCTGTACTCACTTGGGGTGAATATCCGCCCTTGGCCAGAATAGTGATGTACTGGACTCCATCTTTTATCTCACTATTTTGCACTATTTGACCTAAGTTCTTTGTTTTCGAACCGCCGACAAAAATTATGCCGACAGCAACAATGAGACCGAGTGTGATGATAATTGAAACTGTTTTGTTCATAAGATAATTATACCAAAGCTAAATATTGAATAATGGATTGATAATACCCAGTCCTGCAAGCCCAGCCAGTAAAGCAAATACTCCAAGTCCTATAACAACGACCCCAGCGGACTTAAAGAATAGTGGTGCATGTTTCCCATGAGCAAAAGATGCTGATCCGAAGGAGAGAAATGCAAGCATTGGCAATGTGCCTAAAGCAAAGGCAAGCATAATTAAGAAACCAGACATGAATGAACCACTTGAAATTGCCGCGACCTGCATTGATTGAGTGAAGCCACAAGGCAGAAAGAATGTCCCAAATCCAATGACTAGAGGAGTAAAAGTTTTGTGCTCGATTCTTCGGAAGAAACCGAAGACTCCAGAAGGTAAAGCTACTTTATTTTTCTTAAATACTCCCACTAAGTTTAAACCAAGCAAGAGCATTACCAGAGACGCAATGAGTCCCAATATTGCAGTGAACGTGAAGTTGATACCTATAGCATTACCAATCAGCCCCAGAATCCCACCCAGTACTGCAAAGCTTACCAGTCTGCCTGTGTGGAAAAGCAAAAAAGTTTTAGTATCGCTTACATTATCTTCTGATATTTTCGCAGAAAGTGATAAAACTAATCCTCCAACTATGGCGAGGCAGCTTGAAACTGAAGCTATGAGGCCAATGATAAAACTTGTGGTCGGCGTTGTTTGTCCGCCAATTCCAAGATTTAAAATTCCTGATTTTTGCAAAAGAAAGAATAAAATGAGAAACGCCAACCCAATCGGTAAGGCCTTCCAAATCACATCACCGTTCTGTCTTTCTTTGGCAGTTTTTTCTACTGACAGAACATACCCATTCGACTCAATTTTACTTGTCAGAACTTTTGCAAGTTCCTCGGGGGCTTGGTTGCTATCGGTTTTTACTTCTACAATTTCTTTCTTTAGATCAACACGAGCATCTTGAATAAAATCCTGCTCGTTTAAGGCATCTTCGATAAAAATTTTACATGACGCACAGTGAGTGCCGGAGACATGGAATGTATATATTTTTAACATTATATATACAATCTATCACGAAAAATTATGCTGCACAACCAGCTGGAACTTTCTGAGATTGACTGGGGAACCAAAGTGCATTTACCTCCGCCGCCTGCTTATACATATCATCCTCCGTTGCACCCTGTGAGGCCATAAGCTCCATCAATCCGAGCATGGCCATGCCGTGATTACAATCCGGAAAATAAGTAGAATTCTTACAACAAGGGCGGTAAACATTTTTTGCAACACGTTCAACCAAAGCCTGCTCCTCATCCGTAAGTGTTACAAGCGAATGCATACTATAATGGTTCATTGCATTTCCTTCGGAGAGCGTCCAGCCGCCCGTGGAGGCAAAGCGCTCCGCTCCGCCGTATCTAGAATCCATCATCGGACCATTTTCCAGAATAGGATTTTTATTTCCCAATCCTAACGCCCAAAGCATGTTTAACATCATGCCAGAGTTCTCCAAAGTAATAACGAGGTCCCTGTTGCCCGTGCCATAGAGTAGTTTTTTTTCTGGTTCACTTAGTCCGCCCCTTTGGTTATAGAGATTCTCAAACTTCTCTTTATCGATTACTCTAGTTTCCAACATTTTTATTCCCATGTTGCTCCAATTAAGAGCAAAAGCTTTCTGACCGACCGGCACAAAACCCAAGAACATTATTACAACAATAGCAAGGAATGAATACAATATTTCTCTTATTTTGTTTTTCATGTTAGCAACAATCTTTTAGTTTATCGTCTAATAATTCGACTTCTGTGTTTTTGGATCGACTTCTGTGTTTTTGGAATATTTTCTTCAGCTCCGTTACTATGCCGCCTATCGTTGCACCCATCAAAATTGCGACAATAAACTCGTTACCTGGAACGGGAAGAAGCCCACGCCACAAACCAACGAGCATCCAAAGCCAAGTAAGAGTTACTCCCGCACAAATTGAGCACACCTGAACAGATAATTTTTTGTTCAGAATCCAAACTAGGATCGTAAGAATAAGGATTGATAATATTGCAACAATCATATAATTAGATGAAGAAGATTAAGATGCCAATAATAATCATGGCAATGCCGGCCCATAACTTAACCCCACCAACATTGTCTCGTTTCCATATTTGTACTTTTTCGACCAGCGCTTTTTGAGCAGAGATGTATAGCACCACCACGAGCGGAGCAATCAAGATCAAATTGTAAAACAAGAGATAGCCGAATCCGGAAAAGTATGTCACTTGGTCACGCAAGAGCCCGATAACCATCAGATACGGTCCACCCATGCACGGAAACTGACAGATGCCGACCAAGAGCCCCAGTCCGAAGACTGCAGGAAACGAAGCTCTGTCCATCAATTTGCTCATCGCGCCGTGAGCTACGCCCGGAATTTTCATTTTAATCGGAAAATTTGGAAAAAAACGATTAAGCAAGTTGACCACCCCGAAGACAATCAGGAGCGTCGCCCCCAGCTTGCCCATAAAGTGCGGAGTATTGAAGAGGTGGAGTACCTTCAATATGCCGAGCCCAATTAAGAAATAAGCAACAAAGATACCGGCAATGTACGTTCCTCCCAGTTGTAGAATTTTCTTACGACTCATTTGTATCCCGAATAGAAAGGCTATGGTGATAAGAAGAATCGAGAATGAGCATGGGTGCACACTATCTAGAAGGGCAGATATGACAACAAGTGGTAGAAGCCACGTTCCTCCCCTACTCATCTCCCAAATTATTGATGAGGTTACCGAGCTATTTTTCAAAATAACCAACCCCACTATAGCGACGAGAACAATACTAATTGTAATAATTATTTTTTTCATACAATTATGGAGTTACGTTAACCTTAATCTTGAATTCAATTATATTGCCACTCTCATCCTCTAGATACACGGAACGTTCGATTAGACCGACACCGGCCGGGCCGTGAGCATTAGGATCATACACAATTTCAATGTTAAGTGACCCCCCGGCTTCTACGATGGCGTTAGCCCTAGGAACTGCCCCGCCATGACCAGGCATTCCAAATGGTCCCTTCTTGCTTCCGTCGGACTTCACTATATATGCATTTGTGCACATGCAAGAAGTGGACAAACTCGGAATATTTATGTCCTCATTTGTGGAGTTGATTACTTGAAATATTTTGCTAACCTTGCCATCCTTCATAGAGATAGTACCGAAATCGTAGAAGGTTTCCGTAGCCGATAGAGCGGCGACTGGAGTGCTATTCAACCCAGCTGTGTGTGAATCTGACAACTCTTCTGCTCCTACTGGGATATTTTTTGCGCTAACTTCACTACTTTGATTTTTACCAGGTTGTGCGTACAATAGAAGCCCGATAAAAAGAACCGCGATAACACCGATAAATGTAACAATTTTATTTTTTTCTTTCATATTTTTTTGGTTAGAATGGTAAAAAATCCTTTGATGAGGATTTAATAGACACAGCCAAAAACTTTACGACAAAGTAGTTTGAGCTATGCCTTAGTATGAAAGAGGTGGACTATTTTCAAAAAGAGATAACCATTTAATAATTTTATTATTGTAAGTATCTAATTTTTTATTGTATAGGTAATACTTCCATCTATAAAAATACTGGTTTTGTTTTAAAAAGTTTTGTTTGTTGTAAAAATATAAAATCACTCCGAGCACTAAAAGTGAAAGAATTAATATAAACGGAATAACCGCCTTTGAAAACTGACGCCAATTATTTATATGCGCAAAATTATTTTCACATAATGAAAAACTACCTTGTGAATATAGACAATTAGGCATAGGCATTTCAGATTTGTGGCTAAATTTTAACAAACCAAAAACACCTATACCTACATAAGTAAGTAAAATGAAGACACCTATAAATAATTTTCTATTATTAAAGCCCATATTCATTACTTATTTATGTTTTTATAAAGCCAGATACCAAGCAAGACCAAATCCACTAATACTATTAGAGCAACAATTGAGCCGAAACCTCCTCCCATCATCCCGCTGTACCCGTATCCATATCCCATCATAAAATTATTTTAATTATTTTTTATAATTTCGACCTTTAATTTTTTATTAATACCAATTTTGATACCAACCTTGCATTTTTTCTATCTCCTCCGACTGGGACTTAATAATATCCTTTGCAAGCTGCTGCATTTCAGGCCTACTCGTTCCAGACTGAAGCATATTCGCCATCATAATCGCCAACTGGTGATGCGGGATCATTTCTTCGATAAATGCCTTATCAAAGTCAGATGCATTCTCTAATGCCGTCATATCTTCCTGTCCACCCATATGCATTCCGCTCTGCGACATCATGCCCCCGCCCATCATTCCGGTACTTACTTTTGGCACAGTTTTTCCAAACCAATCCTGATACCAGACGCTCATGTTTTGAATCTCTGCCGTCTGAGCTTCAATGATTGCTGTGGCTAAAGTTTTAATCTCCGTATGCTTTGCTTTTTGGAGTGCCAGAGTTGCCATGGCAATAGCTCCCTCGTGGTGAGGAATCATCTGTTCAATGAAATGTTTATCTATTTGACTCATCACCCCGGCAGTTCTGCTTGAAGTTGGATTATTTGAATAATTTCCTCCCCACATCATTGATCCATATCCCCCTCTCGATCCCAGTGATAAAGTGACAATCACTCCCACTACTATGCCCACTACCCCAAACGCAATTTTGTTGTTCATAAATTTTTTAAATTAATTTTGATTAATTATTAATACTTTCGACTTTATTATATAACTGGGTACAATATAATTGGTTCACTCGTTCATAATTATTAAATAAATTTATAATTTCTCACTCGCTGCCAATTATAATTTTTTACTTTTAATTCGTAATGAATTGCCGACTACTGAAACCGAAGACATTGCCATAGCGAATCCTGCAAAGACCGGAGACAAAAGCCAGCCGAAAACCGGGTAAAATACTCCTGCCGCGAGCGGAATACCGACGATGTTGTAAATAAACGCCCAGAAAAGATTTTGCTTTATTCCCCGCATGGTAATCTTTGAGAGTTTTATTGCTTTAACCAGCTTGGAAATATCTCCCCCAAGGAGCGTAATGCCCGCGGATTCAATCGCCACATCCGTTCCAGTACTCATAGCAATACCAACATCAGCCTGCGCAAGCGCTGGGGCATCATTCACGCCGTCTCCAGCCATGGCTACAACCTTACCTTGCGACTGAAACTCTTTTATCTTTTCTAATTTATCCTGTGGTAATACATGAGCTACCACCTCATCAATACCAACAAGTGATGCCATATACTTTGCAGCCCTTTCATCATCTCCGGTAACCATAACCACTTTAATTCCAAGCTTATGGAGATCCTCGACTGCTTTTTTTGACTCCGCTTTTATTTCATCAGAAACCATCACGAACCCAAGCACTTTTTCCTTTGTAGAAATGATAACTGGCGTCTTACCTTGTGTTGTGAACTCTTCAATCTTTGAAACATCAAAAGACACACCAAGGTCCTTCATTAATTTAGTGTTCCCAACGAAGTATTGATTACTGTTTATTGACCCCTTGAGTCCTTTACCTTGAACTCCTTCAAAGTCTGAGACACTCTCTATTTTAATATTTTTCTCTTCTGCGTAACTGACGATGGCGTGAGCGATAGGATGTTCTGATTTTTTCTCAAGCGAAGCTAGAATGGATACAAGTTCATCATCTTTTAAGTTAGAGAAGTTTTGAATATCAACCAATGTAGGCTTGCCAATGGTTATAGTCCCTGTTTTATCAACAATCACTGTATCAACCTTGTGAAGCTTTTCAAGAGTTGCCGCATCTTTAATTAATATTCCTTCCTTGGCCCCTTTACCAACTCCTACAATAATCGCAGTTGGAGTAGCAAGACCTAGGGCACAAGGGCAAGCTATAACTAAAATTCCAACAAAGGACACAAGGCCCAAAGAGAGGGCTTGAGAAAATCCAAGTGAACTAGTACCTAATAAAAGCCATACACCTAAAGTTATAAAAGCAATTATAAGCACGACAGGTACAAAAACACTTGAAATCTTATCGGCAAGGGCTTGAATTGGGGCTTTGCTTCCTTGCGCTTCTTCCACCATCTTTATAATGTGTGCAAGTAAAGTTTCTGATCCCACTTTAGTTGCTTTAAAAGTGAATGACCCACTGGTGTTGATTGTGCCAGCTACAACGCTGTCATCAACTTTCTTTTGAGCTGGCATGGGTTCACCGGTTACCATTGACTCATCAATAAATGATGAGCCTTCGATAATCACTCCATCCACCGGAATCTTTGCTCCCGGCTTTACGATTATCAGATCGCCATGCTTTACCTCACTCACTGGTATTTCTACCTCTTTGCCATCACGAACAACTAGTGCAGTTTTTGCTTGGAGATTTAGCAATTTTTCAATAGCATCACCGGTCTTTAGTTTTGAGCGCGCTTCAAGATATTTGCCAAATGCTATGAAAGTTATAACAATAATAGTTACATCGTAGTATGTTGCATCAACGTTGATAAAAGGTTTAAGAACATCTTCAAATGCAGTTACAGCAAAGCTATAGAGAAATGCCGCAACCGTTCCTATTCCTATTAAGGTATCCATGTTGGCCTTGCCGTAGCGCAGAAATCTATAAAACCCTAGAAGATAAGGTTTACCTACCACAAATAATATATATGTCGCCATTAAAGGCAAAAGATGATGGAAAAATTCTTCCACCGCTCCATTCATTTCAGAGACAACATTATATTGCGCCAAAATCTCCCAACTCATCACAAATACGCTAAAGATGGCTAGAGGAATTGCGGACATAACTTTTGTTTTCATGTCTTTAATTTCCGCAAGTTTCTCTTGTTTAGACTGATTGAGTCCAAGGTGTGCAGCGTGCTCATCTGCGCTCATTCCCATCTCCATTGCAGACATATTGCTCATATCATGAGCCTTTGGCGCAACAAGCGAATATCCTAAAGGCTCTAATTTTTTATTAAAATCTTCTGGACTTGTTTTACTTGCATCATATGATATTTTTGCATTTTCAGTACCATTGTTTACAGCTATGTTTTCCACACCATCTATTTTCTTGACGGTTCGTTCAATAATACTTGCGCAAGAAGCGCAGTGCATTCCTTTTACTTTGTAAGTTTGTGTTTGCATAATTTTACAAAATTCTACTTGCGTTTAAGCTGATAAACTTTTAAAATTTCTTTGGTAGCTTTACCTGTTTGTCCGCTCTTGATTTGATTCACCACACAATGCCCTAGGTGTCCTTCTAGGAGAGCATCTTCTATGTTCGAGAGGCCTTGCTTGATAGCTGAGGTCTGAGTAATGATGTCAATACAGTATGCATTCTTATCGACCATGTTTTGAATACCTCGAACTTGGCCTTCTAGTATTTTTAGTCTTCTTGAAATTTTTTGTTTATTTACCTGCATACCTAAAGTATATACCCCCTAGGGGGTACTGTCAAGCCAAAACATGTTAATATATTTTGTAAGCTGACCCTTTAGAGTAATTTTAAGAACTCTGCTTCGTTTAGAACTTTTATGCCTAGTTTTTTAGCAGTGGCGAGTTTAGACCCAGCCTCTTCACCTGCTACAACATAAGAAGTATTATTCGACACCGAGCCCACAACCTTACCACCCTGGGCCAATATTTTTTCTTTCGCAATCTCTCTAGACATTTGGGATAACGTGCCAGTAAGTACGAAGCTCAGCCCCGTGAAGCGGCCGGCCTTTCTCTTCCCTTCTTTCCCTACCACGACACCGTTTTTCACAAGTTTTTCTATAAATTTTAAATTATTTTTATCGTGAAAAAACTCATGAATACTCTTAGAAACGGCTGGACCTATATTCTCTATACTAGCTACTGCGCCTTGGTCTTGCTTGGCTCGCAGGATTACTTTTTCTAATGTTCCGAAGTGAAGCGCCAAGTCTCGAGCTGTCTCCTCCCCCACATGGAGAATTCCGAGCGCCCAGAGAAATTTAGAAAGTGGTATTTTCTTTTTATTTCTTATTTCTTCGATTATGTTATCCGCCGACTTCTCTCCAAAGCGCTCAAGCGGAGCAATATCTTCGCGAGTCAGGGTAAAAATATCCGCAGCGTCAGTAATTAAGCCCTCGTCCTTGAAACGTCTTAAAATTTTAGGGCCAAGTTCGTAAATTTCAAAAACAGAAACAAAATGCTCTAGATACCGCTCATTCTTGGCAGGACATTTAGGATTGGCGCAGTAATATGCTACCGAAATCTGTGCCTGCAAAGCCTTTTTCTTTTCCACCACTCCGCCACACACAGGGCAAGACTCCGGGATTTTTATTTTCTTTTCTTTACCGCTTCGCATTTTTATCAGCACCTCTACCACCTTAGGAATAACGTCCCCTGCCTTTTCTATCACCACTGTGTCACCGATGCGTAACCCTAAGCGCTCGATTTGATCCATGTTATGGAGGGTCGCCTTAGACACCAGAGAGCCAGCCACCAAAGTGGGCTCAAATATGGCAAGTGGAGTTAGTACACCGGTGCGTCCAACATTAATCTTGACATCTTTCACGGTAGTTGTAGCTCGCTCCGCTGGGTATTTAAAAGCGACCGAATATCTAGGAGCCTTGCCCACAACACCTAGCACTGCTTGGAATTTTAAATCATCCACAGCAACCACTATCCCATCAGTGCCATATGGGAAATCTTCTCTAATAGTTTGAAATTTTTTAATAAAAGCAATGACCTCTTCTAAATTACTACTCAAGGCCTCATTTGGATCTACTTTAAATCCGAGCTCTCGAAGAAATTTATGCTTCGCAGAGTGGCTAGGCAGTGAATCACCCCCTGCTATGTCGTAGGCTACAAAGTCAAGCTTCCGTGAAGCCGCCAGTCTGGAATCTAACTGCCTCAAGCTTCCAGCGGCCGCGTTTCTAGTATTAGCAAACAGCGTCTTACCTTCTTTTTCATTTTTTGCATTTAGTAGCTCCAAAGTTTTCTTAGACATTATCGCCTCGCCTCGTACTTCTATATAAGAGGGATAAGGACTCTGGAGTATAAGCGGGATAGAATGTATTGTTTTTAAATTTAGGGTTATATCCTCCCCTACAAATCCATCCCCGCGAGTAGCGCCCCGCAAGAACTTACCTTTTTCATAAATGAGCGAAACGGCCAGTCCATCGAACTTGGCTTCACAGAAATAACTAAAGCGAGCTCCAGGAGGCAAGAGTTTCTTGATTCGCTTTTCCCAATCATATAATTCTTCATATGAAAAGGCGTCGTTTAAAGACAACATTCTGTTTTGATGTTTCACTTTTACAAATTTGTCGAGCGGCTTCCCGCCCACTCTATCTTCTCGCGCATTTTCTAACGCGAACTCTGGGAATTCGTCAAGAATCCCTCGTAATTCCCGGGTTAAAGAATCATACACATCGTCCGTGACTTCTGGGGAATTTTCTATATGATAAGCCTGTCGGAGTCTATCGATTTCATTTCGCAGTTTCTTAATTCTTTGCTTTGCTTCTTTTTTCACTTCAGATTTATCCATGGCCGAATATTTAATAACCTTACACTAAGGCTGTAAAACAATAATTTGCGAATTTCCACTATCAGGAGCTGGAAGTCCTCCACTACTGTTTTGAGTAGCAGTTTTAACTCCGGTCGAGCCAGATGATTGCTGATTTACATAATTCATTTCAATAGATTGCCCGGTGCTAGAAAAAGGAGGAACATTGGTTGTATCTACTCCTTCGGTCATACCAGAAGGCGAGCTCCATGTGGTACCATTTGCCACGCTGTGTATAGTTACCACCATCGTGTTAGGAACTGTCGCGTTCACGCTTGGGGTTGCAACTATAAGACCAGCACTAGAAGGAACAGTCTGACCGTTTTCTACGTTTATGGGATTTGAAGTACTAACTCCAGCAAACCCAAGTACCCCGCCCACTAGACCAGTAGTTGGTACATCAAAGCCCCAAGTGTAAGTGCTAGGCTCACTCGCTCCAACGACCTTGCGATAAGTTGCTAAAGAGTTGCCATTCGGGGTTGCATTGTTTATGCGACGAACTAGAGTCCACCCACTTGGAGTACTTGATATATTGGCCGTACTAGGCATAAAAGCAATCGATGCTATTAAAACATTATTCTGGATAACGCCAGCTGGTTTATCAACTACAATCGAAGTTGAATTTAGAGCGGCCGTAGATTGAGAAGATGCTACCAAGAATATAGCCGGAGTGCCATAAACGACCCGGACTTCACGCTCAATGCGGTTTGCGCTAGTAGAATTACAGGATCCATCGCCGATATTATAACCCTTAGCGATAATGGTAGTTTTAATTAAAGGGAAACTAGTCACGTTATCTTTAACCACATTTACCTTCGTACAACTTGATCCAGCGAGTCCCGGTAAAACAAAGTTCCATGATGGATACGAACCAGATAAAGCTATGCTGGGATTGTTCAAGCAAGATACTACCCCAGTACTCCCTGTTTCCACAAAAGAACGACTCAACACCCGGTCATTAAATAAGGCACATTCGATACCTGCATCAGCTGCGAAGAAAGCATTGTTGGTTTCCCTCGCAGAAGTGCTGAAGTTTATTTCCTTAAGTGCAATATTGGCCACCCCCAGAGTTATCGCTAAAATAATACTCGAGAGCGTGACTGCAAAGAGCATTACGAAGCCTGTATTTTGTTTTTCAATTTGGTAAATCATTACTAATATTCTACCCATTTAAGTAAATTTTGTGAAAAAGTCATATTATATGAGCCAGACCCTTGCGTCCAGTATACCGTAGAAGAAACTTTCATCTCGTCAGCGCTAGTTTGAACAATATAAATCTTACGAATAAAGCCTGAGTTTGCGCCAGAAGTATATCCGTACTTACCAGTGGCACTGTTGTAGAGTAATGGTGTACAGGATGAGCCACAAGCCGTAAGCGTCATGTCTATGATCGGCTGTGAAGAATCAGAGTAGTTTATGTTGTCAACATTAAAATAGCACCCATTTGAATTCTGGCAAGATCCACTTAAAATTTTAGCAACAAAGCTATTCCAGCCAGCGTCTGAACTTGTAGAAGAATAAAGAATATGGGTGTCCCGCAGGTTACGAATGTATTCTATGCCTTCTTGCGCTAGATAAGCGGCTGTAGTTTTCTTCTTAGCATATCCCGTATCTGCCATACTCTTACCCAAGAAAACCATCAACCCAAGCGTAGAGACAGTAAAGATAGAAACAGCAACCAGTGTCTCAACTAGAGTAAACCCGCTACTAGATTTATCAAATTTTTTAAAAAATAATTTCATATAATTAAATATCTATTGCTCTCTGCGACACAGAAGTCTGGAGAGAAAATGGTGAGACGATGCTGTTCGGGGTGCCTGGTTTATAAGTTATATTACCGCTAAGTCTGATGGTGACCATAGGCTGTTGTGAGTCTCCTAGCGCGACTGGCACAGCACCCAAGACAGAAAAACCAGAAATCTGATCTATCACGACTTCATCCGGAGTTAGCTGGATAGAACTACCAGCTACAACTCCTTGTGTAGACTTCCAAAGTTTGCCACTACTATCTAAATAGTACACCCATTGATCAGTATAAGAAGAAGGATGCCCAAAAGTAGGCTCAAAAGCGATAGCCCAACCATCGGTACAACTACGAGTAGTAGGGCTTGCACTAATGGTTGCTGTTGATAAAATAGTATCTACATTTTTTTGAAAACATTTAATATTATAACCCGTCCTCAAGTTTCTGGATATGTCTTCCATAATGAAGCTCATATTGTCAATAATAGAATGCATATCTTGCAACTTCCTCTGCACAACGTTCGCATTAAGTAACGCGGCCATACCGTACATAACAACAACCAAGAAAATAGAAATGGAAACCATTGTTTCTATTATTGTATAGCCACCATTTTTTTGTAAATTATGAAATTGCATATTAATTTATTTGAATTCTGCCAGAAGCATATATTAATATTTTAGCAATATTGCCTTTAGGTGAAGTAGTGCTTATTTCCACATAAGATACATTGGCGAGTGGAGTGGTGCCAGCATCTACTACCACCTCGGAATTTAAGTTAGGCCTGGTGAAAGATACTGTCATTTTAGTAGGAGTAGAACTTGAACCGTCTTGATACACTACTCGCAATAGAGAGATAATGTTATTTTTGGTAATACTTATCTTTTCTACACACTCCCCAGTACAGTTGGTGCCTTGGTATAATTTATCATTATTGAGATCAGAGAAATAATAAAAGCTTTTGTTGTCGACTGGTAGGTCAAAGTATATTCCGTAAGCGGGCTTCCAGGTCGGAGCTATTGAGCCCTGCTGAGCAAGTGAAGGAAACTTTCCATAAGAAGCATCTCTCTGGGCTTGAACCATTTTTAAAGCAAGGTCGTTAGCAAGATTTTTAATATCCACTTTGCCTTGGAAGGCGCCGTAATTATACATCACCACAGCAGACATCACAGAGAAGATACTCAAGACAACTATGAGCTCCACATAAGTCATTCCTCTATTTGTTTGTAATTTAAATTTTTTCATTCAAAATAGAAAATTAAGTGCATTAAAAGAACGGGAAAAGATGTAACTCAAAAAGAAAAGCGATAACTGCACCCAGTACCAGAAACGGAGCGAAGGGAATTTCACTTCTCATGCCGTATTTTCTGGAAAAAATCATTAAAATAATTCCGATAATTGCCCCAGACCAAAAAGCTACCACCACTCCAGAGAGCGCACGTGAGAGCCCCAGAAACCACCCCAAGCCCAAAGCG
>DATDWM010000010.1:0-28626 GCA_036517375.1 Minisyncoccota bacterium | reverse complement strand
CTTTAGAAACATTGGCCCTCGCAAGACAGTAGGACAGGTGATGCATGGCCGTCGTCAGTTCGTGGTTTGAATTGTACCCTTAAGTGGGCTAACGAACGCAACCCTCGTTGTGTGTTACAAGTGTCACACGAGACCGCCCCCGCCCGAGTTCATAAATCACGTAGCACGTAGCTCGTAACATAAAAGATGTTATGTGTTGTGTGTTATGTGCATTGTGATTTCAGGCGGGGGAGGAAGGAGAGGATGACGCCAGGTCAGCATGTCCCTTTGATACCCTGGGCTACACACATAATACAATGGCTATTACAACGCGCAGCGACGAGGCGACTCTGAGCTAATCGTATAAAAATGGCCTCAGTTCGGATTGGAGTCTGCAACCCGACTCCATGAAGCTGGAATTGCTAGTAATCGCAGGTCAGCTAAACTGCGGTGAATACGTTCTCAAGTCTTGTACTCACCGCCCGTCAAGTCAAGGGAGCCGGGAGTACCCGAAGTCTCCACATAAGTGGGGCCTAAGGTAAGCTCGGTAACAGGGACTAAGTCGTAACAAGGCACGGGTAGCGGAAGCTGCTCGTGGATTAATTCAATTTGAAAATCGTTCAAACTACGCAATTTATTTTGTTGGTTGAAGGTCCCCTCAAAAAGGGGACCTAGGTCAAGGATTTGATCGAACTTATTGAGTCGGTATTGTGAAGCTCAATTGACTTCACAATGGACAATAATAGAATGTCTTAAAAACTATTTGACCTAAGGGGAAAGACCCTAAGTTTTGGAACGAAACAAAACAAAGAACAGTAAAATCAAAAAACACCTCGCGTAAGCGGGGTGTTTTTTGATTGACAGAGCCCACAACCTATTGTAAGGTATGGATAGGAGAAGCCTATGGCCAAGAAGTCGAGCAAGAAGAAGGGCAAAAAGACGCGTCAGAAGAAGCTCGAAGGTCTCAGCGGTACGAGCAAGTACGCAATAGTGCTCATTGTCGGCAGGCGGGGGAAATTAAGCAGGATCTGGATTCCTCTGAGGTGATCAGGAATGGTCGCGGCGAATGCAAGACGGCCAAACAACAACCAGCGAGACGCCAGTCGCCGCTGGTTTTCTCGTTTTATGCTAAAATAAAAGTGTGCAATCAGACATTAAAAAACGCATCGGAATTTTACGAGGTGGAGTAGGAGAGAATTACGTTTCTTCCTTAAATGAAGGCGGGGGGATTATTGCGCATATTTTGGAAAACTTAGGAGATAAATATAAAACTGTAGATATTTTAATTGATCATGATGGATTTTGGCATCTTAATGGCTTGCCGGTTCGAGCGGCGGAATTACCCTACAAGGTAGATATGGTTTGGAATGTGGCGCATCCGGAGGCTTCTTCGGTGCTTGATAGTTTCTCGATTCCTTACATAGGTAAAAGCGCTTTTTCACATACACTTCTAAATAGTAGGGAGATGTTACGCGAACACATAAAAAAAATAGGTGTGGGCATGCCTCGCTCAATACTCATCGCTCCATATCAGGCGGACATGGATGGCCCGCGTGAAAGATACTCAATTAAAAAAGCGAAAGCCGTGCATGAAAAATTCGGTGCGCCGTGGATAGTTCAGTCTTTTGCTGAGGATAAATCTATGGGCATACACGTGGCTAAAACTTTTAATGAATTAGTGGGTGCCATCGAGGATGGGGTTAACCATGGTAAAGGCATTTTGGTGGAAGAATTTATAGAAGGCAAGCCGTCTGCGGTACACACCATTCCGGATTTTCGTGGGGAGGAAGTTTATGTAATGATTCCGGATAATTTTTCGATAAGTGAAAAGGAAGAAATAGGTGTCTTGGCTCGCAATTTACACGGGCACTTGGGCGGAGAATGTTACTTAAAAACTGATTTTATTCTAAGCCCGCGCAGGGGGTTAGTTGTAACTAATATAGATTTCTCACCAGACTTGCGTGCAAACTCGCATCTACATCAAGCCTGCCAGAGCGTTGGTGCCAAAATGAATAATATCGTGGAGCATATGTTGGAAGGAGTAATAAATTAATTTATATCCATTTTTACGTTTTGCTCGTTGAAAACTACTGGTGTTGTGACACCACTTTTTTCATCAGTAAGTTCTGCCATATAGATACCTGCCTTACCTTTTTTTATTTTAACCTTAAATTCTTCCCCTTCTTTATCATCAATAAGTACGTAAATCCCAGGTTTATATTTAAGCGGTCTTGAGAGTGACATAGGATCCATTCTCATAGCATTTTCCACTCGATCTCTAAAAGCTTGCTCTGCTCGTATTTGGAGCTCAGATTCTGCTGGTTTTTTCCCTTCAAGCATATAATTGAATTGTACCATAAAATGAGTAGAATATATGAACTGGGCCCATAGTAAAATGGTATTACGCGTCCATGGCATGGACGAGGCCGGGGTCCGATTCCCCGTGGGTCCACAAAGTGATATAATTTATCATGACATAAATCATTATTAAGGAGTGGAAGAAATAAAATATGAATAGAAAAGCAAAAAATAATTTAAATGGTGGGTACATGATGTTACTGCTCCTTATGATTGGGCTTGTGCTTATCATTACTTTAATAGTACGAACCGACCTTTTTACCAACGATGGTAAAGGTATACTAGAAAAAGGGGCAGAAGCAATACAGGACGCCAAGGATACCAAGAAAAACCTTGAGGATAAATATAAATTCGATCCAGAAGCACAAGAGCAAAGCATAGATGACACGAATTAAAATCTAAATAGTCTCTGGTTTAAAAGGGTGATATAATACAAGTGCATTGTTTATATCTGTAGCGGGTCATCGCACTCGCATAGGCACATATGTTGGAGTTTCGCCATGACCCGCTTCAAATGCAAATAATAAAAAAAGATTCTTCAAAAGAAATTTTGAGGAATCTTTTTTTATTATAAAAGTTATCCACAGTTTGTGTGAAAAAGTCTTGTGTAAATGTTTTATATGCGAGATAATTATATTGTGTCCGCAATAATTATTCAGAAATAATTTTAAAAAATTCTGGGTCGTGATTATTGCAAACTAATTTAATAATTTAAATTTCGCTACGGCGACAACTAATATGGCAAAGAAGAAAAAGAAAGCAGCAGCAAAGAAAGGAAAGAAGAAGGCTTCAAAGAAGAAGCGAGCTTAGTCCTCTCTAGAAAAAACTCCCGACGAAAGTCTGGGAGTTTTTTCATTTTATGCTCAAATATGTTAATATGTACACTCATGAGTTTATTCAGTAAAATGTTCGGTGATTCCAGCTCTAAGTGGGTTGGGGGCACTGCTAATATGGTAGCCAAGATAGCCGCCCTTGAGGCTTCTGCTTCTTCCTTGGCGGATGCTGATTTCCCGAGGAAAACCCAAGAGTTCAAAGATATTTTAAGTAAAGCAGAAGATAAGAAGCAGACCCTCAAAGACATCTTGCCAGAAGCCTTTGCCCTCGTGCGCGAGGCAGCTAAGAGGAACCTGGGCGAGCGCCACTATGATGTTCAAATCATAGGAGGACTTGCGCTCCACGAAGGGAAAATTACGGAAATGAAAACAGGTGAAGGTAAAACTCTGGTGGCCACACTGCCAGCATATTTAAACGCGCTTGAGGGGAAAGGTGTGCACATCGTCACCGTCAATGATTACCTGGCACGTCGTGACGCGGTGCTCATGGGTCAAGTTTATAATTTCCTCGGCCTTTCAGTGGGAGTAATAAATTCCAACAATGTTTCATATATGTATGATCCAACTCATAAAGATGAAGATAAGGAACGTGATACAGTTGGAGAATTTAAAATTGTGTATGATTTTTTGAAACCTTCTAGTAGGAAGGAATCTTACGCAGCAGCCATTACTTACGGTACGAATCACGAATACGGATTTGATTATTTGCGGGACAATTTAGCTACTTCTAAAAATAATCTAGTGCAGAGGGGGCATCACTTTGCCATTGTCGATGAAGTGGATTCTATTTTAATAGATGAAGCTCGCACTCCACTCATTATCTCTTCAACTTCTGGTGACTCTGAGGACTTTTATGTAAAATTCTACCAAATTGCTAAACAGCTCAAGCGGGATACAGACTATACAGTAGATGAAAAGTTGCGCGCTATATCGCTTACCGACGAAGGTATTAATAAAGCCGAGAGTTTGCTCGGAATTTCCAATATTTATACTGAGAAAGGTATTAAATATGTGCATCACCTAGAAACGGCAGTAAAAGCGCAGGCCATATTCGAGCGCGACAAGGATTATGTGGTCAAGGAGGGAGAGGTTATCATTGTGGACCCTTTTACTGGGCGTCTTCAGCCTGGCCGTCGTTGGAGCGAGGGTATACATCAGGCTATTGAGGCTAAGGAGGGAGTAAAAATAGAAAAGGAAACACGTTCTAGCGGATCCATTACCTTCCAGAATTATTTTAGATTTTATAAAAAGCTTGCCGGCATGACCGGTACGGCGCTAACTTCCGCGGAAGAGTTTATAAAAGTTTACGGGCTTGATGTGGTGGTGATTCCTACCAATCGCCCGGTGGTCCGTATCGACCATCCAGATTCGATTTTCCAAACCGAGAAGGGTAAATTCCAAGCCATCGCGAAGAAAGTAAAGGAATTAAATATGAAAGGTCAGCCGGTCCTTATTGGTACTATTTCTATTGAAAAGAACGAGTTACTTTCCGTATATTTGAAACAAGAAGGCGTGCCACACACAATACTGAATGCAAAAAATCATGAAAAGGAGGGTGAGATTATCGCGCAAGCGGGCAAGAGGGCTAGTGTGACGATAGCTACCAACATGGCTGGCCGCGGAATAGATATCAAGCTAGGTGGTAATCCTATTGTGCCGGAGGAATATGAATTTGTAAAAAGTGCAGGCGGACTCTTTGTTCTCGGTACGGAAAGGCATGAAGCGCGCAGAATAGACAACCAGCTCCGTGGCCGTTCCGGTAGGCAGGGGGATCCGGGTGAGACCCAGTTTTTCGTGTCACTTGAGGATGACCTTATGCGTATTTTCGGGGCGGAGAAAATAAAGAATATGTTGGGGCGCTTTGGTATTGAGGAAGACCAGCCGATAGAAAACAGATTCATTGGCCGCTCGCTCGAGGGTGCTCAGTCTAAGATTGAAGGCTTTCATTTCGATGCCAGGAAACACACACTGGAATACGATGATGTGATGAACCATCAGCGTAAAATTATTTATGAAAGACGCCAGAAAATGCTACTCTCAGATAAAGAAGAAATTTTAGAATTGCTGGATAAGGTTCGGGCCACTCACGAAGGATTCGATAAAATTATGGAAGAGAAGGAGGGCAAGCTGGGCGAGGCAGCTTTCCTCGAGACAGTGCGCCGCATAGCACTTTATTCGAACGATGCGCTATGGATGGAGCATTTAGAAGCTATGGATTACCTCCGCAGTTCTGTAAATCTACGTGCCTATGGCCAGCGTGAGCCTATTGTTGAATATAAGAAAGAAGGCTTGGCTATGTTTAAAGAAATGGAATCCGCATTCCTAGACCAAGTTTTCTCTTTAGTTGGCTCTATCACCGAGCCGGCAAAGGGGGATGATGAATCAAGTACTTCATCCGAGAATTTGGTGGTCAGTCAGGCGGAGTCATCTAGTCTGAGTGGTAAGAATGATGCTCCAGCTCAAGCCGGAGAGGGTGTGGGCCGTAATGACCCGTGTCCCTGCGGAGCGATAAATCCTGCTACTGGTGAAGTCTACAAATACAAAAAATGCGGCCTCATCAACGCTCCACAGCATCGAAAGGCTTTAGTAAATTAAAAACAAAAATAAAATGCGAGTGCTAATAAAAAAATTAAAGCTAAAGCGGAGAGCTATTGTAGCACTGGCGGCTCTGCACTTTTACGGCAATCCATCGAGCAAATTAAAAATCGTGGGAGTGACGGGCACAAATGGCAAGACAACTACAGCTACGTTGCTCTATAGAATTACAACAGCTTTAGGCTACAAGGCGGGGCTTATTGGAACTGTAGAAAATATTATTGCGGGCGAGGTGAGGGCCGCCACCCACACTACGCCGGACCCAATTGCCTTAAATAAATTACTTTCGGAAATGGCTGAGCGCGGTTGCGAATACGTTTTCATGGAAGTATCTTCACACGCGATAGATCAGAAGCGTGTGGCAGGGGTAAATTTTGTCGGTGGAATATTTACTAACCTAACGCATGACCACCTCGACTATCATAAAAGTGTAGAAAACTATTTTCTAGCAAAAAAGAAGTTTTTTAAAATGCTTCCCGCAGACGCCTTTGCTCTTTCGAATTCGGACGACGAACACGGCAGGATGATGCTGGAGGGAATCAAGGCTAAAAAATATTTTTATGGGTTTAAAGACAATCCTGATTTTAATGAGAGACTGGAGACCCAATTGCTGGGGGAATTTAATGCATACAATGCTTTGGCAGTGTATGCCTCTCTAGTCTTACTAGGTTTTGATAAAGAAAAAGTAAAAGAAATTTTAAAAAATATAACACCTCCACGTGGCAGATTTGAGCATTTTACATCTTCTGGCGGAGTGCTTGTAATTGTGGACTACGCGCATACACCAGACGCGTTAGAGAATGTTCTAAAAACAACAAAAAATTTAAGAAAAGAAAACGGTTCACCCCGTCCGGATGGGCGGGGCAAGATTATTTCCGTATTTGGCTGTGGAGGGGACAGGGATCCACTCAAGAGGAGGATTATGGGTAAAATTGGTGCTGAGTATTCTGATGTTGCTATTTTTACTTCAGATAATCCTAGAAGCGAAGATCCAGATAAGATAATTGCGGAAATGAAAACAGATTTATCGATGAATAATTCCAGTAAAGTAAAAGCAATTCCAAACCGTCTGGAAGCTATTAAAGAATCAGTAAAAATTGCGCAACGTGGTGACATAATTCTTTGCGCCGGCAAGGGGCACGAGGACTATCAGGAAATAAAGGGTGTGAAGCATCATTTTAATGATATGGAGGAATTTAAGAAGATTTTCGCATAAATAGCTTCTCTCAAAAAGCAATCTATCTCCGCCCGCGTGGCGGAGCGAACTGCTCGGCCCGTCGGCCTGCGCAAGGCTTTTCTTAAGAACTATTTATGCTTTTTTTGTGCTAATATAATTTTATGGAGGATTTTCGGACATTTTTCAAGGGTAAAAGGGTTACGGTGGTGGGCTTGGGGCTTCTAGGTAAGCGTCTGGGGGACATTGTCTTTCTACATGAGTGCGGAGCAAAGGTGTTGGTAACGGACTTAAAAACAGCCAAAGAATTGGCGCCCTCAATTAAAAAACTAAAAAAGTATAAAGGAATAAAATATGTTTTAGGTAAACATCGGCTAGAAGACTTTAAAAATTGTGACTTTATTCTAAAGGGCCAGGGAGTACCTCTTGATTCACCATACATTGCGCACGCTAGAAAATTCGGCATACCTGTAGAGATGGATGAATCTTTATTTGCTAAATTGGCACCTGGGGTAAAAATAATCGGAGTAACAGGCACTCGCGGTAAAACAACAACAACTGTTCTAATATATGAAATTCTAAGGAAGGCTGGTTTTCAAGTGCATTTGGGTGGGAATATTCGTGGCACAGCCGCCTTGCCACTGTTGAAAGTTGTAGAAACCCACGCCAGGGAGGGGCAATCTGGAGACGTTGTTGTTTTTGAACTATCTTCCTGGCAGTTACAAGGATTTGCGGAGGCAAAGATCTCACCTTCAATTTCCGTATTCACAAATTTCATGCCTGACCATATGAATTATTACAATAATAATTTGGAGAAATACTTCACTGATAAATCTTATATTTATAAATTCCAAAATAAGCAGGACTTGCTTGTTTTAGGTCCCGACATGAAGGGGCTTGTTAAGGGGGTAAAAAGTAAAGTGAGAAATGCCAATACGAAGATTATTCCCAAGTCTTGGAAAGTGAGTTTAGAAGGAAAGCATAATTTAGAAAACATTGCCTGCGCGCTAGAAGTAGTTAGGTTTTTAAAAGTTCCAGAAAATATAATAAAAAAAACAGTGGAACACTTTAAGCCGCCTTCTGGTCGTATGGAAAAAGTGAAAAGAGTGAAAGGTGTAGATATTTATAATGATACAAATTCCTGCACCCCGGAAGCCACATCAGCTGCGCTTACGGCTTTAGGGGACGCTAAAAATAAAAATATTGTTCTAGTGATGGGTGGTTCAGATAAAAATTTGAGTTTTAAAAACTTATTTAAAGACATTGATAAATATGTAAAGTTCCTAGTTTTAATCCCCGGGAAAGGTACGGACAGGGTAATGAAAGATTTAATGAGAATAAAAAACATCCGTGTTTATGAAGAAGTAGATCTTAGTAAAGTGGTAGCTAGAGCTTACAAAGTAGCGCAAAGAGGCGACATTATACTATTCAGTCCCGCCTTTACCTCATTCGGAATGTTCAACAATGAATACGATCGAGGAGATAAATTTATGGAAATAGTGAAAAAGCTCAAATAGTATGGATCTAGACATATCAAAAGTTAAAAAGATTTTTTTTATTGGTATTGGCGGTATCGGTATTTCGGCCTTAGCCAAGATGGCACTATCTAGGGGGATTGAAGTTTCTGGAGTAAATGACGAAGAGGGTAAGACTATTGAATCCCTAGAGGCGGCTGGGATACAAGTCGTTTTACAAAAAGACTTCAAGGAACTGCCTGAGGCAGATATGTATGTTTACAGTGACGCTTGGCTTTATCGAGGTCCGGAAATTTTAGCGGAGGCCAAGACTCGCGGAGTTCCCGTGCTTTCATACTTTGAAGCGCTTGGAATATTTGCAAAAGAATACAAAGTCATAGCTATCGCTGGTACTCACGGCAAGACCACCACCACCGCTATGGTAGCCGGAATTTTGATTGATGCTGGCATAGACCCTACCGTTGTCGTGGGTTCATTTGTAAAAAACTTCGGCTCAAACTTCAGAAGTGGAAAGAGTGAATATTTGGTGGTAGAAGCTGATGAATACAACAGACACTTTTTAAATTTCAATCCATTTATTACCGTCATCACAAATATTGAAGCGGACCACCTTGATTGTTATAAAGATCTGGCGGATATAAAGAGTGTATTTCTGGAGCTAGAGAATCAGAGCAAAAATGTTATTAAAGATTATTCCAAATATTTAGACAAAGTACCCAAGCTTCTCGTGCCCGGGGTACACAATCGCCAAAATGCAGCTGTGGCCCTCGCTGTGGCAGACTTTCTTTCAGTGGACCTTGAGGTGGCTCAAAGATCACTATCAACTTTCGCTGGTACTTGGCGCAGACTCGAGAAGCTGGGGCAGACCCCGGAAGGCACCATCGTCTACGACGACTACGCTCACCACCCGACGGAAGTCCGAGCAAGCTTGCAGGCTTTGCGGGAACTATATCCCTACAAACAAATTACCATTCTTTTCCAGCCACATCTCTACAGCCGAACGAAGGCATTCTTTGAAGACTTTGCTAAATGTTTCAAGGGTGCGGATCGAGTTCTACTCCTACCCATATACTTTGCTCGCGAAGACAAGGATGAAAGTGTTTCCAGTGAAAAATTAGCAGAAGCCATAGGGGCAACAGGGCAGAAGGCCCAAGCCTATGCTAGTTTTGAGTCTGCGGAAGCCGGAGTTCTGGCTCTAAACCTAGGTAAAAATGACGTTTTGGTAACGATGGGGGCAGGGGAAGCGTACAAAGTGGCAGCCAAAATTTGGAAATTGGTCTAAAAATCCGTCAAGCCCTTTTCCACACCCTTGTATTAGCCATATTTTAATACTATATGTCAAGCACTACTTTCTAAAATATCCTTATAATATAAGGATATTTTAGCTTGACATGGAAAGAAAATATGGTTTAACTATTGACTTTTGAATCAGAATATGCTAGTATATAAGTATAACCTTATTAGTAGGGCTGAGCCTTATTGATAAAGGTTTTTTTAGTTCTAGGCTCCTAATTAAGGGAAACCAGGCTAAAACAATCAGTTAGGCGTTTAGGTTTGCTTTCACTAGCGAGCACAGGCGCTATATATGAAAAATACAAAATTAATACGTTTCGTGCAGTCATTAATATTATTGCCGATGACAGCTATGTCTTCTGTACCTGTGGGTCCAGTCACCCAAGGTGCGATCAATGTAGTGCAAGGTTCTCTTGCTCCCGAAAGCGTATTTTCGCAAAAACTTAATAATACTACTAATTCTATCTTTGCTACTAAAGATACCCTGGATGGAGAGGCCGAGAAGATAACCAATGTTAAGGCCGCCGCTGTTGATGCTTACTTTGATAAGTATGACATGCCTCTCGAAGGCAACGGTCTGAAAATGGTTATTGAGGCTGAGAAGAATGGCCTGGACTGGAGACTCGTAGCTGCTATTGCGGTGCGTGAATCTACTGGTGGAAAGTTCGCTTGTAAACGCGCAGCTCACAATCCATTCGGCTGGGGGTCTTGTAAGATTGGTTTCAAGTCTAACGACGATGCGATAGAAACAGTCGCTAGAAATTTGGGAGGTAATAACCCAAGAACTGCTTATCACTACGATAACAAAACTACTCTCCAGATTCTTCGCGCTTATAACCCTCCTTCTGTCGTTCCGAAATATGGTGAACAGGTGATCAAGATTATGGATACCATCGGACCAATGGAAATAAAACTTACTGACAACACTACTGCCTAACCAGGTAAACTAAAAATCCCTTTGCCAACCGGCGAGGGGTTTTTAGTTTCAGAATTCTGAATCTATTCCAGATGCATGAGGGTCATTTTGTGATCCTTTGGTTCGAAGAGAGTGATTTGGAAGTTGTAATTCTTACCGAGTTCTAGCTTCTCACGGAGCTTTATTTCCGATCCGAAAGTGGAGTTATGTACAAGTCCGGCTACTCCTTCTTTGATCGATATTAGCGCGCCGTACTTGTTGTATTTTATTACCACTCCTTTAATGATGTCACCTTTCTTAAGTTTACCTTCAAATTCCTTCCAGGGATTTTCCTTAAGCGCCTTAATAGAGAGGGAAATCTTACTATCTTTGATATCTATTACTTTAGCCTTTACGCTTTCACCAACTTTAAACATACTACGAGGGTCTTCTACTAGGCCCCAGTCAAGCTCGGAAATATGGACCAGCCCCTCGAGTCCGTCCTCTAATTTCAAGAATACTCCGAAATCCACAATACCTGCCACTGTACAATCTAGCTCGTCGCCCACATTATATTTACTTAATATTTCTTTCTTTTCTTCTGGGTTGTTGTCCTTTTCGGAGAAGATAAGCTTGCCTTCCTTAGGCAGTGTAGAAATGATCATAACGGAAATCTTCTGTCCGACGAGTTTCTTTAGCTCCTTTAATATTTTATCTTTGTCAGAGTCTAAGACGCGAGGATAGTGTTCAGCTTTGAGCTGGGAAGCTGGTAGGAATCCAGCAATGCCTTGCCAATCCAAAATAAGTCCACCCTTGTTGGCGTCTTTGATTTCTAGGCTAAGCACTGTTTTAGATTTAATAGCCTTCTCTGCTTCACTCCACATGAGAGCCTGCTTGGCTTCCTTAAGAGAGAGTTCGGTATAACCGTCTTCGTTTTCCGTTTCTACAACCTTGGCTTTAATAATGTCGCCCAAAGCTATTTTCTTGATTATATCCTTAGCATTGATAAATTCGCGGCCGTAAATTATTCCCGTTCCATATGGTGAGAGGTCCACAAAAACAGAGGATTTCTTAACTATGATTACTGGTCCTTCGACAAGCACATCTACCTTAGGTCTCTGGCCACTGCGTTCAACTACGGAATTCAGCACTACGCTGTCCTTTAGATTTTCTTCTACTGTGTCTTCAGTTTTAATAATTTTTACCATAATAATTTTTTAACCCTGTCACTCGCGAGCGACGGGGTGAAATAAAATATCCGCTCAATAAAAATATGAAGCGGACTTGAGGCCTAGGTGTTCCGCCCACGAGGCGAGAGTGTTATCCTAAATCCATGCTTTTAATATATTACTTTGTAAGGAGATACTACTATATTTGCTACTAAATAGCAAGCCCTGTCGCTCGCCCCGTCTTTCGCGAATGACAGGGCTTGCCCGCTTTGCATTGACAAAGGCGTAGAAAGGAATACGATTTAAGTGAGGAGAGGAGCGTACGATGTCCATTCAACGTGAGGAGACGAGGAAGTACCTTGGAGGGATTCGAACAGGGCTCGTGTGGTTTGTCATTACCACCGCCCTGGCGTGGTGGCTCGTGGCTCGGCTGGTAACATAAGGTAAGGAGTTCAGTTCGAATGAACAGGAAGATCGACAACCGGTGGGCGCCCTTCGAGGAGTGCCCGCCGGTTCAGAATTTTTATTCATTTATTTCGTTAATTTTCTACTATCTTTTTCTTAATTTTTTTGATAGAATTATTAGTAATGATAATCACATATTTCGGCAAGCAGTTTTTCAAGATTACCCAGGGGGAAATGGTCCTCGCCTTTAACCCCGTCAGTAAAAGCTCTAAATCCGGCGTTTCAGCCCATTTCGGAGCAGACATAGCACTTGTCACCACTAACCACCCTGACTATAATGGTATAGACCAGTTGAGCCATGGAGAGCGTGCACCCTTTGCCGTTACGGGCCCAGGAGACTACGAAGTAAAAGAAATTTTCATTAAAGGCGCACTGTCTGGGGGAGAAATTGGCGATAAAAAATATATTAACACTGTCTATTCATTATCGGTGGATAATATAAATGTTGCCTTTCTGGGAGCGCTCTCAGGTGAGGAAATTTCTAAAGATGTGCACGAAGCAGTGGATGGGCCGGATATTCTTTTTATCCCTATCGGCGGTAAAGGGCTTCTAGATGCTAAAGCGGCGGCCAAGCTTGCCTCGACACTAGAGCCTAAAATGATAATCCCCATGGACTATGACGATGCAGCGCTTAAGGCATTTCTAAAAGAAATTGGTGAAGAAAAAGCAGAGGTGGTGGACAAACTCACACTTAAGCGTAAGGATTTAGAGGGCAAGGAAGGCGAGGTGGTTGTTTTAAAAGCAATTTAAATTTATGAAAAAATTTATTTATCATTTAAGGAGACAGCCGGAAGAAGTTAGGACACAAATCCTGCATTTCCTGACGGTGGTAGCTGGAGTGATATTGTTTTCTCTTTGGGTATACTCTTTAGGTACTGGACTTAGTAGTGAAGAGACACAAGTAAAGGTAAAGAACGACCTAGAGCCATTTTCCGCTTTGAAAGCAAACTTAGTTGGGGGATATAACAACATTGCAAATTAATTATGGCCAAGAGAACAGAAACAATAGAAGAAAACAACGAGGACAATAAAGGAGACAAGATAAGCCCAGTCAACATTGTAGCAGAGATGAAGGAGTCCTACTTGGCGTATGCCATGTCGGTTATAACTTCACGTGCGCTACCAGACGTGCGAGATGGACTGAAGCCGGTGCACCGCCGTATTTTATTTGCCATGCATGAAATGGGGCTCACTGCTTCTTCTAGATTCCGAAAGTCGGCTACTGTGGTGGGAGATGTGTTAGGAAAGTATCATCCGCACGGTGACACCGCTGTGTATGATTCGATGGTGGGTATGGCCCAGGAATTCGCTTATCGTTATCCTCTTATTTTAGGTCAGGGGAACTTCGGATCTATTGATGGTGACAACGCAGCTGCGATGCGTTATACGGAAGCTAAAATGTCCAAGATTTCAAGCGAGCTCTTACGAGACCTTGAAAAGGAAACCGTAGACTTCAGGCCGAACTACGACCAGACCCGCAAGGAGCCAATAGTTTTCCCTACGGCTGTGCCAGGGCTCTTGCTTAACGGCACCTTGGGCATCGCTGTCGGAATGGCGACGAATATTCCTTCACACAACTTGGCTGAAGTTTTGGACGCTACGAATTATCTAATAGACAACGAAGACGCTACCACCGAGGACTTGATGCAATTTATTAAAGGTCCGGATTTCCCGACAGGCGGAATTGCTTATGGTTATAAAGACATGTTGCATGCGTATTCTTCTGGCCGGGGAGGAGTTGTTTGCCGAGGCGAGGCAGAGATAACTGAAGATAAAAATGGTAATCCTCAAATAGTTATCACTTCCATTCCTTTCCGAGTAAACAAGTCTAACTTGATTATGGCGATAGCGGAGCTAGTGCAAGAAAAGAAGCTTGAAGGCATCAAGGGTCTACGCGATGAGTCGACTTCGGACATCCGGGTAGTTATTGATTTGAAAAATAGCGCCCATCCCGAGAAAGTCTTAAATTATATTTATAAAAACACTCAGCTCGAATCGAATTTCAATTTCAATATAGTGGCGCTCGTGGACGGCGTGCCGCAGACTCTCTCTCTTAAGTCGATACTGAACGAATTTATTTCTCACCGCAAAGAAGTGGTGAAGAGGAGAAGCGTCTATGATTTGCGTCGGGCGGAAGAGCGCGAGCATATTTTGCTCGGCCTTAAGAAAGCACTCGATAAAATAGATCGTGTCATCACTGTTATCCGTGGATCGAAAAATTCACAAATTGCCAAAGTGAATTTGATGAAAGAATTTAAGTTCTCGGATTTACAAGCAGCCGCAATACTCGAAATGAAGCTCGCCAAGCTCGCAGGCCTTGAGCGTAAGGCGGTAGAAGACGAGCTCAAGGAAAAGCAGGACTTTATTGCAATGATGAAGGACTTGCTCGCAAGCCCAAAGAAAATATTAAAGACCATCGCGGATGAGCTGAAAGAAATCAGGGAGAAATATGCTGATGAACGCCGAACCAAGATAGTCAAAGGTGGAGTGAAAGAAATTTCCGATGAGGACTTGGTGCCAGATAAAGAAACAATGCTTGTACTCACCGCAGGTGGGTATGTGAAATGCACTGACCCGTCAGAGTATCACTCTCAGAAGCGAGGTGGGGTGGGTGTAGTAGACCTCGAAACCAAGGAAGAGGATTTCGTAACCATGCTCGTCTCTGGCTCCACTCACAGCAACCTTTTATTCTTTACCAACTTGGGAAAAGTTTACCAGATGAAAATGTATGACATTCCGGAAGGCCGCCGCGCAACCAAAGGTAAATCCATTATGAACTTCTTGTCTCTCGGCGCGGAAGAAAAGGTTAATTCTATTTTAGCAATGCCTGCGTCTCCTATAGGAGGGACGAAAGACGTGGATAAGTCCGCGACTTCACTTATGCTCGTGACCAAGAACGGTACTGCCAAGAAGATGGCAAGTCTGAGCTTCAAGGATGTGCGCCGAAGCGGAATTATTGCAATACGGCTGGATAAGGATGATAGTCTAATTTCGGCGCTTGTAACCGAGAAAGGCGATGAGGTCATGATGGCTACGGCCGCCGGACAGTCTATTAGATTTAAAGAGTCCGATGTGCGGGAAATGGGTAGAACTGCCGGTGGTGTGACCGGTATTAGGCTCGGTAAAGGGGATATGGTGATAGGTGTGGATGTTATCAAGAAAGGTGACGGGGCAAGCAGAACTTCCGGTTCGTTCCTGACCATGAGCGCAAATGGCTTCGGCAAGAAAACTAGTTTGAAAGAATATAAAGTTCAGAAGCGTGGAGGCTCTGGGGTGAAAACTGCCAAGGTGACTTCAAAAACAGGCAACCTGATCGTGGCAAAAGTTCTTTCCGGCGACGAAGAGGAACTAATAGCAATGTCTAAGAAAGGACAAGTCATCCGCACCGCGCTCAAAGATATTTCTGCTCTCGGACGTCAGACTCAAGGTGTGACCATCATGCGCCTCCGCGCAGGGGACGGCATTGCCTCACTTGCGTGTATTTAAATGATCATGTCAAGGGGCATCCTTGACATGTAGGTCTGTGCAGATAATTGGTAGTTTTCTTTTCCCCGTTAATTCACTAAAGCTACTCCATTCATGTTTACTTGGATGGTCTACTAAGCCATCCTTAACCGGGTTTGTGTGTATGTAATCGAACAACCACATCAATTGCGGGTTGTCTTCTACTAGTACTGATTTAAATTGATCTTGAAACACATGTCCAACCCTTTTATATTTTTTATTCACATACATAGCATAACTCGTGCAAACTTTTGAAATAAATTTTGAGATAGATACATCTCCCAACTGTTCAATAATTAAATGAAAGTGGTTTGGCATTAGGCAGAAAGCGTGGAGCTTGAAATTATTTTTTTTCATGTCTGTGATCCGGATTCTTGAATAGGGGATGGAAAGTAATTTTTCTTGGTTAAGTTCCTTTTCGGTAAATCCCAAGGCTAATCCAAGTCTATACAAAAATGCTCTATAATCTTGTTTGTCATAGAAAATTTTCTCGCGATTGTTTCCTCTGTTATATACATGGACAATTGCGCCTTGCGCCAAGTTTTTGTAATCTCTGTTTTTCATTTCTATATTATGTCAAGGATGCCCCTTGACATCAAGGGTTTTTGTTAATAACTTTCATGCATCGTAGGTGTTTTCATACTATAATACCTACATGTTCTCGAACCCGGTAAAAAATTTAAGAATATTCGGACTAAAAGAAAATGATATTGTGGCGGACTTGGGCGCTGGGACAGGATTTTATTCTGTAGCGGCGGGGGCAATGGTGCCGCAGGGCCGAGTTTATGCAGTGGAAGTTGAAAAGGATTTCTTATCTACTATTAAAAATAAGGCAAAGGAGGCGCATTTAAATAACGTAGAATGCCTTTGGGGAGATGTAGAAAAGATTGGGGGTACCAAGATAGGTGACAGCATTGTGGACGCAGTCATTGCTTCCAGCATACTTTTTCAAGTAGAAGATAGGGAAAGGTTCATCGAGGAAGCTAGAAGAATTCTGAAGCCAGGAGGACGAGTACTACTCATCGACTGGTCCGATACTGAAGCAGTAAAAATAAAAAATCTAATACCGAAACAAAAGGCGCGAGAGATATTTGAACGGAAAGGCTTTACTTATGTGCGTGATGTGGATGCAGGAGTGCACCACTATGGTATGATATTCACTAAGAACTAGAATATGAAAGATAATTTTCAAATAATAATGGTAATAGTGTTCATCGCGGCTGCGGTATTCGGCATTATGGTTTTTTCTGGAGCGATACCCATAGGCGGTGGTAGTGACACAACTACTGGTACAGGCACTGTGGTGCTCTGGGGCACGGTCAGGGGGCAAACCATGGGCCCGCTTATTGAAGAGTTTAATGCCCTCAACAACGGAAACTTCACCGTTCGTTATGAAGAAAAGCAGGCCGAGACCTTTAACCAGGATTTATTAGAAGCGCTGGCGGCAGGAGTTGGACCGGATATGTTTTTCTTACCGAATGATTTAGCCTTTCATTACTCAAACAAAATTTTTACCATTCCGTATGAAACTTATCCGCTGGCATCTTTCCAGAACAATTTCGCGGGTGCGGGGGAAGTATTTTTAACCTCTCGCGGCATTCTAGCTTTTCCACTAGCTATTGACCCATTGGTGATGTATTACAACCGCAGTATCTTGGACGCAGATAATGTTATATTTCCGCCCAAGGACTGGGACGAATTTATAACCCAAGTTCCAATTCTTACCAAGAAGGACGACGAAAACAAGATAAGCAAAAACGGTACGGCGCTCGGACATATTTCCAACGTTACCAATGCCAAGGATATTATAGCTATGCTCTTTATGCAATTAGGAGATAAAATTGTAGTTGAAAAAGATGGCTCCTTTACTTCTGTGCTTAACAGCAGTGGCGGGCTCGAAGGAGCGCTTCGTTTCTACACTGACTTTGCTGATCCAGGCAAGGTGGTGTATTCTTGGAATAAATCTTTTCCTGTTTCCCACGACTTCTTCAGTACAGAGAAGCTCGCTTTTTATTTCGGATTCGCGAGCGAGTTCCAGTCTCTGGTGAATAAAAATCCAAATCAGAACTTTCAGTTAGCGCCGGTGCCACAAATAAAAAATTCAAATTTTAAACTCACAGGAGCCAAGGTCACTGGAGTAGCGCTCTCATCTTTTTCCAAGAACTTCAACACGGCTTTCATTGCAGCTTCTCAGATGGCCACTGGTCCCTTTGCGCAGAAGTTTGCACTAGCCTTAGGTGTAGCTCCTGCTAGGCGAGACTTGCTTGCTCAGGTGCCCAAGGATGCGTATTCCCCGACATTCTATTCCTCCGCTCTCTATGCTAGGAGCTGGCTTGATCCGTCACCAGAAGACACAGATAACATTTTCCGCAACATGGTGGAATCAGTGCTTTCGAATAATATGACTCCCGTGAATGCAATGAAAGATGCAAGCTCGAAACTAGGATTATTATTACTAAGGTAGTAGATATGAATAAATTTTTAATTTCAATTTTTATCTTTGCAATACTGGCTGTCCCGGCTCTATCCTTAGCGCAGGATACTAACTTTCAGATTATTCCCTGTGGGCAATCAGATGAGACAACTGGGGAAATAAAAAATCCGTGCGATGACTTTAAAGATCTTATGGCTCTGGTGAATAATGTTATTAAGTTTACTTTGGTTTACTTAGCCTTACCTTTAGCTGCTATCATGTTTGCCTTTGCTGGGTTTAAGCTTGTTACGTCGGGTGGTAGTACGGAAGCCAGAGGTCAGGCTAAAAGAATTTTCTGGAATACTGCGCTCGGACTCATGCTAGCGGTGGGAGCTTGGCTCATTGTCAGTACGATATTAGCAATTTTGGGCTACGACGGCTCTTGGATTGGGCTTAAAGTTGAGTTATAATAAAGCAATGCAATTTTTGAAGACAAACCTGGGTACTGTAATATTTATTCTTTTTTTTGTACTTTTGCCAGTTGTTTCTTTGGCTCAAAGTGGCAGTCCAGGTGGTCAAACAATTCCAGGTAATCCCCGGGGCCAAACAATTCCAGGCAATGCTCAAGGCTGTATTCCATCCGGCGGAACAATTTGTAATCCAATAGATTCCGATACCATACAAGAATTTATTCAAAAGATCCTCGAAGGAGCTCTTAGGGTAGGGATACCCCTCATAGCGCTTGCGATCATATATTCCGGTTTCCTTTTTGTGTCAGCTCGGGGTAACTCTGAAAAGCTGACCAAGGCCAAGGATGCCCTGCTTTATACATTGATCGGCGCTGCAATACTTTTAGGATCGTGGGCTATCGCCGAGCTTATTTCAGCAACTGTGCTCTCATTATAAATTAACTTTTATTTTTTATGCCAATGATAGATCGTTGTTTTGGAGCTGAGGGGTTAAGTTTCATGTTTTGTAGAATAAGCACCTTACTCAATTCTGTTCTTCCTGTTTTGGTTGCTTTAGGGGTAGTGTATCTGGTATGGGGAGTAGTGCAGTATGTCATAGGGGACAGCGATGAGGCCAAGAAGAAGGGGAAGGACAAAATAATTTTCGGCATTATTGGCTTGGTCGTTATCGTAGGTTTATGGGGGCTTGTATACATTGTTTTAGATACTTTCGGACTAGGAGGAGATGCTGCACCTAGTAACCTTAATAACTTATTACCACCATCACGTTACTAACTATGAAAAAAAATTTACTAAAATTTATCCCTATCACTTCTCTTGCAATCTTAACTCCCTTAATCGCTTTTGCTCAAGCTACTGCTACTAGTAGTTCTACTACATGTCCGGGAGGGTTGAGTGGCATGCTGTGCAGAGTGAATGAGCTTATCGGGGACGCTCTACCAGTACTTATTTCCTTAGGAGTTATTTATTTTATTTGGGGAATTCTGCAATACGTTATCGGGGATAGCGATGAGGCTAAGAAGAAGGGTAGAGACAGAATGATTTTCGGCATAATCGGACTCGCTGTGATAGTCAGCATATGGGGCTTAGTAAATATTGTTGTGGTTACTTTTGGAGTGGGTGGAGCAAGTGCCCCCACGGAACAAATTAATAGCTTGATAGCTACTCCAGCTTCTAATTCAGATTGCCCAGATTTAAGTGGTAGTCCTAAATTAGCTGATTTACTAAACTACGTTACGTGTTTTATCGGCAAGTCAGTAATCCCTCTCATTTTCGCCCTAGCAGTATTAATGTTTATCTGGGGGGTCGTGCAGTTTTTAATTATCGGAGGCAGTGACGAAACAAAGAGAACACAAGGTAAGCAACTTATGATTTGGGGGATTATTGCCCTTACTGTTATGATGGGAGTTTGGAGTTTGGTAAGCATTTTAGGAAGCACTTTTGGGGTAAAAGATACTTCCTTTCTTCCACAGGTAAGGCCGTAGTGTTTTTATTATGGGTTGTGTTATAATTTAGGCAGTTATTTATTATAAGTAGTCGAATTATTAAAATTATTAGAAGGTTTTATTAAAAAACAAATGAAAAAGAAATTAATGGTGTTGTCGGGTTTTGTTTTAAGTTCTACTCCTTTTATAGCATTTGCGCAGACTACGGGTGGTACGCCTACTGTCTGTACTGGAGGTCAGATAACTACTCTCCAGAGCTTGCTCTGTAAGTTAAATGAGCTTCTAGGCGCCGTTCTGCCGTTCATGATCGCTCTCGGAGTAGTATTCTTCGTTTGGGGAGTTATCACCTACGTGGTGGGTGGAGATGAAGAAGCAAAAGCGAAAGGAAGAAGTCGTATCATATACGGCATCATCGGACTCGCGGTTATCGTTGGACTATGGGGACTTGTAAGAATTGTCACCAACACCTTCGGACTTAACAACGTCACCAACATCACACTACCTACTGTTCCTTACTAAAAATGCCTCGTTTCGATGAATTTTTAATTAATGTAAATAGGGAGATTGTAAATCCGTTAATTACAGTCCTCTTTGCTCTAGCTATTGCTTACTTCCTCTGGGGTACATTTGAATTTATTTTAAATTTATCCAATCAAGAAAAGAAGACAACGGGCAAGAGTCACATGCTGTGGGGAGTTGTCGGCATTGCTATTATGATGGGTGTATTTACTCTTATGAATATTGTCTTGAGCACATTCAACATCACGGGAATAAACCCAGAAAGCGGAACAGTGGATCTGGGGAATTAAATAAAATATTTAGGTAGAAATGGTGAAAGGGCGATCGTTCTATGAACGATCGCCCTTTTGCTTCATGATTCACATCCTTTCTTGATGTGTTGTGTTGGCCAGACGCGTTAGGCCGGTACTAGCGTTTGACAACGTACACAGGGAGCCCTGAGCTCTCTGGCGTGGTGAAGTCGTATTCACCGTTCCAGAGAGTAGCCCAGAGCTTTTCATCTTCTTGCTTCGCGAACTTTCCGTCCGCTTCGAACGAGAAGGTGTGTCGTTTACCGCCCTTGAGCGGGGCAGTAACCTCCATCTTCGTCCCCGGCCCCTCGATGTTGAAGGGTCCGAAGATGGTCAGAGAGCAAGGCATGTTGCAGCCCTGCACTCCCGGCCTCTGTACTGGAGCCTGGCCTGGGGTAGCTGCGCGAGCAGCGGCCTGTTGTGCCGTCTTTTCGGCCTCAGCTTCGGCACCCCTTTCCCTGCAACTCCTGATGTTGAAGATCACGAACAACAGGAGTACCAGGACACCGATCTTCGGAAAGAATCCAGCAATCGTACCCAGGGGCTTCTGAGCTTCCTGGACGATGCCTTGATCTTTAGCCGATGACTTGTGGCCCGGCCCCGAGTGGGGGTGGGACGCATCTCCATGATGAGAATGATCACTCATTTTTTCCCTTCCTTCTTCTCGTTCCCTTGTTTGCGTCCTCCACCCTGCGCCATTCCCATGAGGAGGGCCGCCAAAGCGTTGCCACCTTCACCCTCGACTTCGTTGATGTGCTTCGTATAGTCGCCGTGAATGATCATGGCGGCGTTGAGAGAATCCTTCGGGTTAATCTCTTGCTGTCCCTCCCGAAAGTCCTTTCCAATTTCTTTCACTTTCTTAGCAACGAACTGCGTCGCGAGGACCTTCTGGACTGTATCTTCGTAGTCGATGTCAACCAGAACGACCTTGGTCACCTCGACTCCGTAGCTTTCAATAGTCTTGAGGTTCGCGAACTTCTCCGTAAGGGCTACTTCGATTTGCTGCTGCTGGTTTTTCGAGCGTTTAGACCCTTTTTTGTAGATTGTGGCACCGAGAAGGCCGCTTCCGATGCCAGTGAGGAATGTCTCGATCGTCTCGAGGCCCACCTTCATGAACGTGACGGCATTCACGATTTGGAAATGCACTTGCCACTTTACACGCATTTTGGGACCGTCGCGTGCTGGGTAATCCTCTTCTCGGTCCATCTGCTCGAGCCGGGTGTTGATGTAATTCCCCACCTTTACTTGTTCCCAAGGGTACCGGAAGTGAATTCCCGTTCGGTAATCCTCAAGCTGGTCTTCCCTCAATAGGTTGACCGTGACGAGTACCGTGTATTCCGGTACTGACACTAAAAAATCAGGCAGGGTCGGCTTCATCCAGAAGAGCCAGATCACGATGCCGAGGATGAAGGCATTCAATTCTCCACCCCCAAAACCCCACGAGAATACGATGAGCGATATTGCTATTGACACCGCCAGGAGCACTAGGAAGTAGGCCAGGGCGAACCCTACCTTTCCCATCTGCTCCATTTCTCGCAGCATGAGGAAGCTGTTCCAGTTCGGGTTGAATCTCATTTTGTTCTCCTCGCGCCAACGGCGCTTGTGTAAAGCGCCCGCGGGGCGCGGGTAAAATTCAGTTGACGACGTGCTAGAACTCCTAAATATTGTATCACAATAGAACGCAAAAGTCAACCCCTAAGGGCTGACTTTTAGCATTATAATCTATAGGTTTTTCGCTTAGGAATGCTTAAGCGGAGCGGCGTGATACTTCTGGTCTAATCCTAGGATTTTTCTAGTAATAATAACTATTAATAGAATAATTATTGCTAGGAAGATCCAGCCTATTAGACTCGAAGGCATAAAGCTACCTTCTCCATAGAGTACGTTGGCTGTCAGGTTCTTGATCTCTTGGGCAGATTCAGCTGTTTCTGTATTAGTTGTAGATGTTGAATTGCTAGAATTTCTAGAAACTGAGGTACCTAGTACTGAGCCGGTAGGTTTAGGTTTTACTGTAGGCGCAGGCTGGGAATAGGTTGGGGGAGCTGGAGGTGTGTTTATTTCATAATCATTAGGATCATAAAAAGTATTATTGAACTCGTTACTGTATGCTTTAGTATAACCAGCACGGTCTCTAGCGCTTGCAGCTGTCGGCATAAAAGCTATTGTCCCAACTGCTAAAATAAGCAGTATTAACAAGCTGAAAACCACGAAAGTTAATATTTTATTGTTGTTTACTTTACTCATACTAGTAGTATAGCATATTCCATACTAAAAGTCAAGCCCCATCGCTCGCGAGCGATGGGGCAAGTACTTTGTAAATTATGGTGGGCGAGGAGGGACTCGAACCCTCAAGTCTTGCGACATTAGTTCCTAAGACTAACGCGTATACCAATTCCGCCACTCGCCCATGTTGCAAAATATAATTTTGCAATGTGCGTCCACCAGGGATCGAACCTGGGACCTTATCCTTAAGAGGGATCTGCTCTACCAGCTGAGCTATGGACGCATATTACTTTCTAATTTTCAAAATACTCTCCTGGTGCCCGAGGTGGGGGTCGAACCCACATCCCTTGCGAGACACGATTTTAAGTCGTGCGCGTATACCAATTCCGCCACTCGGGCAAAGTCCTAAAATATTCTAACATGTTTTAGGGAGGCCTGGGGCGGAATTGAACCGCCGTATATTCCTTTTGCAGAGGAATGCCTTACCACTTGGCTACCAGGCCCAACGGATTTTAAAGACTATTAAATCCTAACTGTTTCGTAACAATTCGTCAATTTTCTGACGATTCTTTTCTCCGCGGTCGATGGCAAAATCAATAAAAGGTATTGTCTTTATTTCCATATTCTTTTTCAGAACTTCACGTAGCTCACCCCTCTTGCGTTTGGCAAATTCTAATGCCTCAGGTTCTTTTTTGTCCGGAAGGACGGTAATAAATATTGTCGCGCGCTTGAGGTCAGGGGAGGCATCGGCGGAAGTAACGGTGATGAGGGAGGTGCCGTTATTTTCCCGCACCAAGAATTCTGCCGCTAACTCCTTTATCATGTTGGCTACTTTTTCATTGCGAGCTTGCATGGTTATTTATGTACCACACTAAAAGACTCTAATACGTCGCCACTTACGATCTCGATTTTAGACTCTATCATCATGCCGAATTCTGAACCTTCATCGACGCCGCTCACCTTCTCCTTATTCTTTTCTAAATTCACTATCTTACCTTTTCCTATTTCGAATTCTCGGCGCATTATTTTCACCACACTGTTAAGTGTCACCCGTCCCTCTACCACCTTACCGCCCACTATCTGGCGCTCCTTGGTCCGGCTGAAGGCCTTTATTATTTTAGCGCGACCGTTGGTCTCCTCCATTTCTACCTTGGGTCTTCTGTTTTCCATTTCCACTGCAAGCCATTCGGTCATTTTGTAAATAATATCAAAATAGGAAATAATGATCCCTCTTTTCTCGGCGCTCTCCACTGCACTCTTGTCCGCTTTTACGTTGAAGCCTATGACTAGAGCATTCTCTCCATCTGAAATGTTTTTTATGTCTGATTCTGAGATCGGGCCAGTACCTCTCTGGATAATGCGGAATTCTGCATTATCTACTGTGCCACTACATTTTATTTTCTTTATTTCTTTTTCTATGGCTTCGAGCGAGCCTGCCACATCAGCCTTCAGCACTATCGGAATTATTTTCTTTACCACCCCAGACCCCTCCTTCGTAAGGAGGGGAGGATTTCCTTCTCCACCTTTATAAGGGGGAGTGCCTGAAGGGCGAGGGGGTCTGTTTTTCCATTCCTTTGCATATTCTTCAGCCTCACTTTTCTTCAAGAAAGATTTAAACTCACTTCCGATTCTAGGCATTTTATCAAAACCCACTAAGCGTATCGGGGACGAAAAGGTAGCAGATTTGATAACTTCTCCTTTGAAATTCTCCATTATTCTGGTTGAACATATAGCATCTTCCGCGACTGCTGTCATACCGCTCTTGATTGAGCCGTCTTTAATGATGAGGGTCGCCTGCGTTCCACGCTTGGAATCAAGTGAGGTTTCTATTACGAACCCAGATGCATTTGCCGCGGGATTGCCTTTAAAGTCTTCAAGCTCTGCAAGAATTAAAATAAGAGAGAGCAGCGCATCCACACCTTCTCCGGTTTTAGCAGAAATAGTAGTGAAGGGGACCTTGCCGCCGTAATTTTCCAAATAGATTTCATTCTCGGCTAATTCTGTTTTTGTTTTTTCAATGTTGGCACCAGGCTTGTCTATTTTATTTATTGCCACGATGGAAGGCGTTTTGCTTTCTACTATTGTTTTCCAAGCTTCAATAGTTTGTGGTTTTACTCCGTCTTCGGCAGATACTACCAGGATGGCAATGTCGGCTACCTCGGCTCCACGCTCGCGCATTTTAGAAAAAGCTTCGTGCCCTGGAGTATCTAAGAAAGTTATTTTCCTGTCCTTGCCGTCCTTATTCTCTTTGTCTTTGTGCACTACCTCATAGGCCGAGATGTGCTGAGTGATACTGCCAGCTTCCTTTTCTACAATGTTTGTCTTCCTAATGTAGTCGAGGAGCGTTGACTTACCATGGTCAATGTGCCCCATCACCACCACTACTGGCGCGCGTACGGCTATTTTGTTGTTTTTATTTTCTTCCATATTTTATAATTAACTAACTTTAGCTTTCACTAGCGCCTCCTTTTCTTCTTCAGATAAATCATACTCGGATTTACCATCCTTTACTGGCTTGGCAAAGACACTCATGCGCTCGCGTGAATATAAACTAGAGATCACTACACCATCACCGTCTTCGTTCAACATGCCGATAGCAAAGCTCTGGTTCGAGCCTTGGTCCGGGAAAGGGTTGAAGCGGATAGTTTCAACTCCACGGACACTCTTCTTGAGCTTCGTATTTATTATAGAAATTTCTTTCTCCGCGTTTACTCGCGCTGTTTTCAATTTAGTAATTTCATCTTGGAGCATCACAATGGTGTCTTCTAGATCTTTGGCTTTTTTACCCAAGAAAAATCTCTTTAAGCGCTTTTCAGTAGTTATTATCCAGATAGTGCCAAACAAAATAGCAATTCCGGTTAAAACAAAAAAAGCCAAGAGCACAATATTGTCGAGCTTTATATTCATACCGTTTCAATATATACTATTTCGGTGCTCAAATCAAATGGAAAACAGAGTAAAATAAGGCGTAAAATTTACCTCGACTATGCTTCGAGCGCACTCTCCACATCTGCCAACCCCGGCGCCATTCATGAATTAGGTGTAAAAGAAAAAAGTAAATTAGAAAATGCTAGGGTCAGGGTAGCTCAAATTTTAAACGCTCGCGCTTTCGAAATCGTATTTACTTCCGGCGCTACAGAGAGTAACAACCTTGCTATTTTGGGTATGCCTCGCGGACACATTGTCACGACTAACATTGAACACGCATCCGTCCTTGAAACTTGTAAACATCGAGGAGAGGTGACGTATGTAGAAGTAGAAGCAAATGGCATAGTGAACTCAGAGAAAGTTAAAAAGGCGTTAAGGCCCGACACAATTCTAGTCTCTGTGATGTATGCTAATAACGAAATAGGCACAATACAGCCCATCCGTGAAATAGCAAAAGAAATAAGGCATTTCAATAAATTACATTCTAGAAATACTGGCTCTGGCGCGAAGCAAATATTTTTCCATACTGACGCAACCCAGGCGACTAATTATCTACCCCTAAATGTCATAGAGCTCGGGGTGGATATGCTTTCTCTGAACTCTGCAAAAATTTACGGGCCTAAAGGAGTAGGAGCGCTCTATGTAAAGAAGGGTACGCCCATTTCCCCCATCATGTTTGGCGGTGAGCAGGAAGGAGGACTCCGTCCGGGTACGGAAAATGTGGCTGGTATTTTAGAATTTACCCAGGCGCTCGAAACTATTGAAAAAATAAAAAGTAAAGAAGTAAAAAGACTCACTCTCCTCCGGGATTATTTTATAAATAAATTGCATTTTATGGGTGTGATAATAAATGGTGATCTTCAAAATAGATTACCGAATAATATAAACATTACTATTCCGAAAATCCCGAGCGACCTCTTAGTGATAGAGCTCTCGGCGCGGGGAGTAATGGCTTCCGCTAAAAGCGCGTGCAAGTCCGGTGATGGAAAAGATTCCCACGTGGTGAGAGCCCTACGCACGGCAGATGGCTTGCCCGCCGAAGCTAAAGCTTCGGCGGGATCATTGCGTTTTTCTTTAGGCCGAGAGACTACTAAAAGAGATATTGATTACACTCTCCGCGCGCTACGCTATATTTTAGAAAAACTACAAAAGTGGTATTGAGATAGAGATTTGAAGCACTTGACTTGTATGCTATAATCTCATTATGGACATCAAGGATTTAAATAAACCACAGCTTATATTGCTCGCGATTTTACTTAGTTTCGTGACGTCTATTGCTACCGGCATTGTTACTGTGACACTCATGCAGCAAGCACCAGATTCGGTGACTGTGCCGATAAACAGAGTAATACAGCAGACGGTGGAGAAAATCCAGCAAGTAGAAGGTAAAACCACCGTGAATACAGTCGTGATCAAAGAAGAGGACCTAGTGGTAGACGCTATCGAGAAAAATAAATCCGCCGTCTTTTCTATTACCAAAGACTCAAGAGGTGAGGACGGAGAAGTTACCCAAGTTTCTGCCGGTAGAGGATTTGCGGTTTCAAGTACTGGAATTATCGTTGCCGACTCCGTACTTACTGGGTCAGAGGGAGTATACTTTGTGAAAAATAGCAGTGGTACCTTTACAGCAGATTTTATTTCCGCTGACTCTGCAGGATTTTCTTTTCTTAGGATAGGCGCGCCAGTGGACTTGAAAGATAAACTCGCTTTCACTTTACCATCTGTCGGAGACACAAATAAAATGAAAGCAGGACAAAAGGTGATAGTATTGGGCAGTGTAATATCTTCATTTATTTTCGACGGTCAAAAAAATATTACCGTTCCACTTAACAAGTCCAGCGCCGGAGGGATGGTAGTAAATCTAGACGGAGAAGCATTAGGCATCGCGCTATATAATGAAGTTACATCTTTTGCGTCAATAACAGCTGTCAATGAATCATTAAAAAATATAAATCCTTAAAAATTTATGCCACCACTAAATAAATTTACAACTAAAGCAAAGGAAGCCATTAAAAAAGCTCACGAGCTGGCAATTGAGCGTGGACAGAATCACGTGTCTTCACTCCATTTGCTTGCGTCCCTCTTACTCCAAGAAGAGAGTATGGTTAATTCAATTCTAGATAAATTGGAAATTGATACCATACTTCTTACGGATTCAGTGCTGGAACTTATAGAACTACCGGACTCTCATAACACCCTTTCACCTTCGTACCAGATTTATCTTAACCCAGACTTGGCACAGGTGATCGAGCAGTCGGTAAAATTTGCGGAAGTGATGAAGGATGATTTCGTTTCAACCGAGCATTTATTTATTGCTATGCTGGAAGTCGCTGGGGAATCACGCGAAACCTTATCTCGCTTTAGAATTCACAAAGACGCAGTGCTTAAGGTTCTAGAAGAACTCCGCAGTCAGAACATTACTGATGTTTCTGAGCCGAAGAAATTAAGGCTACTACTTAAATACACTCGCAACCTTACCAAGCTAGCCCGTGAAGACAAGCTTGATCCAGTTATCGGCCGAGATACGGAAATAATGCGCATTATGCAGATTCTCTCTCGTCGTACAAAAAACAATCCGATCCTAATCGGAGAGGCGGG
>DATDWM010000009.1:0-3447 GCA_036517375.1 Minisyncoccota bacterium | reverse complement strand
TAGCTTTTTCACATTGCATATTGAAAATGTTTATTATATAATGTAAGCATATATATAGGTCTGCTTTTTTTATTAGTTAATTAAATTTATTTATGGAAAATAATACATTAGGTCAAAAAGTTTTCAAAGTTTTGGTTCCCTTAATAGCGTTAGCTGCTATCCTTGTGGCTGGGTATTTTTATAATCAAGTGCGAATGTTAAAGCAAGATCAGCAAGTTTTGGCTCAACAAGAAGTAGAGGCCCTGATGGCGAAAGTGGGTCGCCTGATAGTTCTTCCTGAAGGCGAAACGCCAACGGTTGCAACCGTGGCTGACCCAGAGGCGTTAAAGAGCCAAGTCTTTTTTGCTAAAGCAGTTAAAGGTGACAAAGTGCTCATCTATACCTCTGCCAAGAAAGCATTTCTTTATAGTGTAGAACTGGATAAAATTCTAGAAGTGGCTCCTCTTGATATCGGAGAGAGTCAAAAAGCTTCTACTCCAACCCCAAAGGCCCCTACTCCAGAACCTACCTCTGAAGAAAACTAAAAATTGGGTGGTCGCGGGTGAATATGTGGAATAGTGTATGACAAAGAAAACGTACTTTAATCTTTTTTCCTGTTTACTTCTTTTGCTTTTAACTTTTACACTCGGAGTATCTGTTGTCGGTGTTGCTAGGGCTTCGGACTTAACTAGTTCCAGCTTTATTATTCGCGACCCAGTTATCGGTACTGGCGGTGGATACGGATCTTCTGCCACCTTTAAGATGTTTCAATCGGAAGACGAGTCTATCATCGGCAGCGGGTCTTCTACTACTTTTCTTGGTCGTTATGGGTTTCTTTATTTTCCAGCAGAAGACATCATAACGTCACCTACTCCCTCGGGGGGTGGCGGAAGTGGGGGCGGTGGAGGGCTCCTGCTCTACTGCAGGACCGCTGATTTTAATTGTGACAGACGTGTAGATATTTTTGATTTGAGTATTTTGCTTTACTATATAGAGCAATCCGGCCCGGCTTTCGCGCCTTATGACTTGAGTGGAGACGGCAAGTTTGATTTAACAGATATTTCCATCCTGTTTTATTATTGGGATGAGTAAAGTCATATGAAAAAATTTATTTTAGTTATCTTATTTTTTACTCTCTTCCTAAGTGGCTCAAGGATCTTTGCCGAAGAAAGTTCCAAAATTTATTTCAGAGGGCCGGAAGGGTCTGTCGCGCCCGGGTCTACTGTTGCTCTCGGAATATTTTTAGACAGCACAGTGCCCATCAACGCTTTTGATTTAGAAGTTACTTATAGAGCTGACAAATTAGAGTTTCTAGGATCTGGCAACATAGATTCCATCGTAAATATTTGGCAGAATAAACCCAGCATCATGATTCCCGGAAAAGTAGGATTTTCTGGTGGCATTTTAAAAGCTTTCTCTGGAGAAGGTGGTTTAATAATTAATCTTTCTTTTAAGGTTTTAGATGGAGGAGAGCCTCTCGAGAATTCCAAGATATCTTTTAGCTTTAGTAAAAGTGACCTATATTTAGCTGATGGCAAGGGGACTAAGGTGGAAACCTCTAAATCAAGCTTCTCTCTTAATCTAGCAGAGAGTGGTAAAATCATTTCTTCTCCTGTCACTCCATTTCAAACCACTCCCGAAAATGCCTTGATTGAGAAGGAGTTAGAAAATTTTAAATCCGACAGAGTGGCTAAAAAGATATTTATTCCATTTATAATTCTAGCAGTTCTTATCTTTGTTATTTGTATCTGGGCGGTATATAATAAAAGGAAGCGCAAGCTTTAAACATGAGCCGTAGAATTTTTCTAATAATTCTTTTTGTTTTTTTATTTTCTCCATCCACAAGCTGGGCGGCGACGTTTTTTCTTTCTCCTTCCAATGGAAACTTTTCTATCGGTTCCACTTTTAATGTTTCAATACTTTTAGATACAGAAGGGCAGTCAGTAAATGCGCTAGAGGTTGCCTTGTCTTTCCCTCCCGACATGTTACAAATTGTATCGCCCTCGACAGGGAAATCTATTATTGGCGTATGGACAGATACTCCGAAATTTGACAATACCAGTGGAATGATGGAGCTCCAAGGAGGTATCCCGGGAGGTATCACAGCAGGAAATGCACTCGTTTCTACAGTTACCTTCAGGGTGAAATCTGTCGGTGAAGGCGTCGTTAAATTTTTAGACAAATCAAAAGCTCTCTTGAATGACGGACTGGGCACCAATGTTCTTACGGAAACGACGAATGCAGTGTATAAATTCAGACTTCCGCCACCGGCTGGTCCTGAAGTTGTTTCAGAAACCAATCCCGACCAGGCGACTTGGTATCCGAATAAGACAGTATCTCTCAAGTTTATAAACGAAGCTCCCGGCGTAGAGGGATATAGTTATATACTTTCTGATGACCCGACCACAACGCCTGACAATATTAGTGAAGGGAAAAAGAATTCAGTTTCCTATACCAATCTGGCCGACGGTATACACTACTTTCATGTTAAGTCATTGCGCGGGGGTGTGTGGGGTGGGGTAACTCATTTTGCTATGAAAATTGATGCTACTCCGCCGGCTCTATTTGAAATAGACATAGCGCCTTCTTCACGCACCACTATCAGACAGCCCGTTATCCAATTTCCAACCACTGACGCGCTTTCTGGCATGGACCATTATGATTTAAAGATTGTGTCGCTTTCTATTGGCGGAGGCGGAGATGATGTCAGTGGATTATTTATTGAAGCAGTTAGTCCTCATGTTCCATCAGCGCTCTCGCTCGGCAGTTATGACGTGATTGTGCGAGCTTATGACAAAGCCGGTAATTATCAAGAAGTGACAGAACGTCTGCGCATAACGACTCCATTCTTTTCATTTATCAGCGGTGTGGGAATAAAATTTGGCAACTTCACCATACCGTTGATATGGGTTTTGATTATTTCCTTGCTAATTTTAACGATTCTCCTTTATGCGGCATATAGAGTGCATTTATGGAGGTATTACGCGCACTTTGCGCATGAAAACAAGGAGCTGCCGAGCCATATTACTGAACAGCTAGAAGAGTTGAAAAAATATCGAGCCAAGTATGGAGCCAAGACGTTGCTTATAGTTCTGATTATTTCGTCAATATTTCTGTCTCCTAATTTATCAAAAGCGCAAACTCCAGAAATTGCTCCGCCCTTGATTACCACTCTTTCCAAAAATATTTCCAACGAAGAAATATTTTATGTCGGCGGAAAGACGGATTTTGCCAATGCACAGGTGGTTATTTATCTGCAGAATTTAGGAACCGGCGAGACATTCAGCCAATATACTGAGTCGGATAATAAAGGCGACTGGTTCTATCGACATACGAATTTCTTGTCTCCAGGCAATTATCTTTTGTGGGCGCAAGGGAAAACCGGTGAAGAACTTTCTCCTCCCGGCCCTCAGGCGCAAATGACAGTCAACAGAACGGCAGTTTCATTTGGTGGGGGGAGACTCAGTT
>DATDWM010000008.1:0-6309 GCA_036517375.1 Minisyncoccota bacterium | reverse complement strand
GTGTCTGCCTCATTCCCTTTATTCAGTTGCTATATAAAACCTTCTTGGTACAATGTATCTAGGTGAGCTCGACAGGGGCTTTTCTTAGAGACTTTTATGATAAAAATGACATGGTACAGTAATGAATCGGGGTATACTTATACATTAGTAGAGCATGTTATTAAAACAGGGAACATGATAAAATAATTTTATGAAAATATTTATTGGTACGGATCATGCAGGCTATGTGTTGAAAGATAAAATTGTGGCATTTCTAAAAGGGCAGGGGCATGAAGTCATAGACAAGGGCGCCTATGAGTATAATGAAAATGATGATTACCCAGACTTCGTGGTTCCTGTTGCGCGGGAGGTCTCCGCTGATCCGGACAATGCGAAGGGGATTATCCTGGGCGCGACTGGTCAAGGTGAAGCCATTGTCGCAAATAAATTCCCGCATGTGCGAGCTGTAGTTTATTATGGAGATGCAAAATGCGTGGTAGACGATGAAGCCGATGTCATTGTTCGATCTAGAGCGCACAATAATTCTAATATTCTATCTTTGGGTGCCAGGTATCTAACGGAAGAGACTGTCATGGCTCCTGTGACGCTGTGGCTTAACACTCCTTTCAGTGAGGGAGAGAGGCATATTCGCCGCATAGGAAAGGTAAATAGTCTTAAATTAGATAAAAAATAAAGTTTATGGATGTGTTGGTAGATGAAGTAGGGCGGCAAAAAGGAAAATTTGGGTTATAATAAAAGATATGGCTGACATAACCCCTGCAATATTGGAAAAAAATCTTAACGAAATAAAAAACAAACTTACTATTTTACGCGAGCGGGTAAAACGTGTACATATAGATATCTGTGATGGCGTGGCAGTACCAAATCAAACTTGGCCATTTACTTCTGGCGGGTTCGAAGATGCTGATTTTAGTAAAATTATAAATGAGGAAGAAGGATTTCCGTTTTGGCCAGATTTTGATTTTGAATTCGATCTAATGGTAGAGGACGCAGTAGAGAATTTCGATACCTATATGAAGCTAGGTCCGAAAAGTATGATTTTTCATTTAATGGCGCAGAAAAACGTTGAAGGATTCGAAAACTTCTTAGAAGGTATAGATATGTATATACGAGAAAATGTAGAATTTGGGTTGGCCTTTAGGCCAAGCGATGATTTGACGGTTGTATCCCGTCTTTCTAGTAAGGTGGACTTCTTGCACGCTATGGGTTCAGATAAAGTTGGATTTCAGGGTGAAGGCGTAACTTTCGATGAAAAAGCTCTAGAAAATATAAAATTTCTTAAAAAAGATTTACCCGGAGTCGTTATATCTGTTGACATCGGGGTGAATTTGGATAATGCGGATATGATTTTAGACGCGGGTACCGACAGGCTTGCCATAGGTTCTGGAATTTGGAAAAGCGGAGACCCTATTGGCACACTCCAAACTTTACAAACTTTGGTATAATTAAAACAAGGTGCTAACTGAACATAAAATAAAAGAGCTCGAAGTGAAAGCCAACGAGATTCGTGAAAGCATAATCAAGATGCTGGTAGAAGCGGGGAGCGGGCACACAGCAGGACCACTCGGCATGGCGGATATATTTACCCTTTTTTATTTTCATGTTTTGAAACACAATCCTAAGAAGCCGGATTGGGAAGAGCGGGATCGGTTGGTGCTATCAAATGGCCACATTTGTCCGGTTTTATACGCGACAATGGCGCATGCGGGGTATTTCCCGGTTTCAGAGTTGCAAACTCTGCGCAAATTTGGGACCAGGCTCCAGGGTCACCCGCATCGAGAATATTTACCAATGCTCGAGACTTCCTCCGGGCCGCTCGGCGCTGGACTTTCTCAGGCGGTGGGTATGGCTCTGGCGGAAAAAATAGATAATGGTATGAGCGCCGACCGGTATATTTATTGTTTTATGTCAGACGGAGAGCTCGATGAAGGAAATTCCTGGGAGGCCATCATGCTCGCAGGGAAAAACAGACTTCGGAATTTAATTGCGGTAATAGATAGAAATAATATTCAGATAGATGGCTATACGGAAAACATCATGCCGCTTGAGCCGCTCGCAGATAAGTGGAAAGCATTTAATTGGCACGTGATCGAAGTTTCCGGGCATGATTTCCAGGCTCTCAGCGAGGCAGTAGAAGAAGCAAAGGGGGTATTCGAAAAACCAACGGTTATAATCGCACACAACATTCCAGGTAAAGGTGTGAAGGAATTTGAAAGAGATTATAAGTGGCATGGTAAGCCGCCCTCAAGAGAAGAAGCCAACATGGCGCTCAAGGAACTGCGAACTTTAGGCGGTAAAATAAAGTCTGAGCATGAATAGTTCGATAAACTCACTATAAATAAACTAAAATGTTAAATCCAAAATTAAAATTAAATCCTAAAATTTTCAATGCCGATGTCGAGCAGGTGCCGATACGAAAAGGATTTGGACTGGGGTTGCTGGCCGCAGGAGAAGAAAATAAAAATGTGGTGGCATTGTGCGCAGACTTAACAGAGTCCACCCAAATGCATTTATTTGCCGATAAATTTCCAGAGAGATTTGTAGAAATAGGAGTAGCGGAGCAGAACTTAGCGACAGTGGCTTCCGGCATGGCGGCTATGGGCAAGATTCCTTTCTGTTCTTCGTATGCAATGTTCTCTCCTGGACGCAACTGGGAACAAATCCGGACGACGATAGCCTACAACGACAGGCCGGTAAAAATAGTTGGTTCTCATGCTGGAATTTCCGTGGGGCCTGATGGTGGCACCCACCAGGCTCTTGAAGATATAGCGCTTATGAGGATCACGCCCAACATGGATGTAGTTTCTCCGTGTGACAGTATCGAAGCAAGTAAAGCTACTCAAGCTCTGGCTAAGTCTGGACGTCCCGCGTATATACGCCTGGCTCGGGAGAAAACTCCAATAATTACAACTCCCGACACTCCTTTTAAAATAGGAGAGAGTCAGATTTTCTGGCTTCCAGATGTGGGTATTGCAGAGGTTGGTATCATTGTGACCGGCGGGCTTATGTATCGAGCATTACTCGCGGCCAAGGAACTGGAGGCCGAAGGAATAAAAACAAAAGTAATGAACTTGGCGAGCATTAAGCCAATGGATATGAAGGGAGTCATCGCGCTTGCCAAAGAAGCCGGAGCCATCGTAAGTGTGGAAGAGCATCAGGTTGCCGGAGGGATGGGGTCCGCAGTAGCAGAAGTTCTGGCGCAGAATTTCCCAGTGCCTTTGGAATTTGTTGGAGTACAAAATAAATTTGGACAGAGTGGTACACCGGATGAGCTTATCGAGCACTATGATATGGGTAAAGATTCTATAAAAGCGTCGGTGAAGAAAGTTCTAAAAAGGAAAATTTAATTTCTGAATAGTTAGTTAATTTTCTTCGGCTTATATTCAGCTGGAGCGTTCTTGAGATATTCTTCGAGCTTTGCGCGAGAAAGTAATCCTTTTTGTGCGCCTATTTCTTGAACTACGGACATAGAATTTATTGGTCCCCAAGAAAATGCGGTAACTGGGTCGATGCCCAGAGCCAAAGCCGCAGTGAAGGTGGAAGAGAAGGCGTCTCCCGCGCCAGTGCGTTCCCTAGGTGGAGCGATGTCTGGGTAAATTGGGAGTTGCCAAAGCTCATCGTTAAGGTAGAAGTATGCGCCATTCGGACCGTCACTGATAGAAACCATTTTAGGGCCGAGAGCCATGAGGCCTTTGGACAATTCCAAAACATCCTTAGTTTGTATTTCTAGAATCTTCTCCGCTTCTTCGACGTTACAGAAGAATATTTCCGTATGAGCATAGAGATCTTTCAGCTTTTCCGTACCGAATTTTATTTGAAAAGTTCCAGGTTGGAAGGCGAGCTTGGTTTCTGGGTGAGCCTTTAGAAATTCCGCTATTTCTTTTTGATATTCTATAGAATTTTCAGCAGTCGAACTCAAATACATCCAGGAAACCTGGGGGAGCGCAGGGAATTTGTAATTAAATTCTTCGTGCTTTATTAAAATTGTGCGGTCTACGTCATAAGAGAGAACGTAATGATAATTTGTAATTTTCCCTACTTCGGTTGTGACGAAATCAGTCAAAACTTTATCTTCTTCTAGTTTGGCTAAGCACTCCTTTCCATTAGCATCATCTCCGATATTTGTAACTAGACCTGACCTAAGGCCCAAGCGGGAAGCAGAGACGGCAGCATTCGGGCTGTTACCCACAGCCGCAACTACTGTGACGGAATCATATGGAACTTTGTCGCCAAAACGCAGGCACAGTTCACAAGCGTCGGTGTCTATTTTACAATGTACGTGAGCATCTTTTAATTTTATAAACGCATCTATGACAATATCCCCAACAGCCAAAAAATCGATTTTTTCCATGATATTATAATTATATCACAATGAATAAAATTAGAAAATTATTTATTATATTCGTGGCCATAATTATATTATTTTCATCTTCCTCCATCTTCGCGGATATAGAAATAAGCGAGATAATGTATGACTTAAATGGCGCTAGCGACGAAGGTCGGGAGTGGATTGAGGTTTTCAATAATTCTGGAAAGGGAGTTGATTTCTCAGAGTATAAACTTTTCGAAAGTGAGGTGAATCATAAACTCATTCTAGTAGAAGGTGGCGGCACAATCCCCCCGAAAGGGTACGCGGTTATCGTGTCGGATTTTAATAAATTTAAAACTGACTGGGTTAGCATATCCAGTTTTTCTAGAATAATTTTTGATTCAAGTTTTTCTTTGAGCAATACTGGGGAAACTCTGGCGATAAAAAATGATGATGAGGTTGTCGATGAATATATTTATAAATCGAGCTTGGGCGCGGCGGGTGACGGTAATTCATTGCAAAAAATAAATGGAGTGTGGATGGCCACCGCACCTACTCCCGGAATAGAAAATAGGATAGAAAATAAAATTCCGTCCACACCACCGCAGAAGACTCTACCACTTACCAAAGTCGCTATTCCAGAAAAAAATTTATCTAAAAATGAAGCATCAACCTCAGTTCCAGAAAAAATATCAGAAACTGTGTTGGATAAATCAGAAAGCGTCACTACTTTGGGCGATGCGCCGGAGATAAATAATACTGAAAAAGAAAGTAGACCCTATCTTTTTATCGCAACTCTTGTGCTTTTAATAAGCATGGCTTTGGGAGCGGTTTATCGTCTACGTCGACGGAAAGATTTACCCGAAAAAGTGGAAGATTTTGAAATTTTGGAGGATTAAAGCTTGAAGGCTCGGAGAAGGGTAAAAAATGAAGAAAAGTTATCCACAAAAGCCATAAAAAACGGCTTTTTATGCGTAAAATATGCTATAATTTAAGGGTATAAAAAGTTAAATTTTTAATGAAATTAAGAAATAACAAATTTGCCAGCAAATTAGGGCGGTTAAGCTTTTTTTCTGTGCGAATTTTTATTTTAGTTTTATTAACTTTGAGCTTATTGCCAATATCTAAAGTATTCTCCGCGACTGGGATTCCAGAGATAATAAATTTCCAAGGTAGACTCCTAGATTCAAGCGGGAACTTGCTCGGCAGTTCGAGCGGTACGAATTATTGCTATAGGTTTTCAATTTATGATGACCCAGACGTAGGGTCTGGAACGAAACTCTGGCCAGCGGGCACTCCTACTACCATGACCATACTCACTCGGTCCGGAGTTTTTGATGCGGAAGTTGGAGGAACGGGCGGAGACGCACTGACTTATAATTTCCAAGACAACGACACTGTCTACATGAACGTTGAAGTTGCGGCGCAGGTTGCATCTTCGTGTGTTGGAGTAACTTTCGAAACATTAGATCCGAGACCGCAAATAGTTGCTGCCGCTTACGCGATAAATTCCGGAACAGTCGGAGGATTCACTCCATCACAAACTCCGACAGGAAGCCAGATTCCAGTTTTGAGTTCTGGAAATTTAAGCATAGCTGGAGACTTGAGTATCGGAGAAGTTACTTCATCTGCGATTGCCGGTAGCGGTACCAGATGTTTGCAGACTGATAACAGCGGAGTTATTTCTGTGGCTGCTGCGGGATGTTCGGCTGGTGGCGGCTTTGATTCTACAACCATAGATGCCACGACGTGGTCTGACGGAGGCAATGCTTCAAACATTTGGACTTTTGATGTTTCTGGAACAGATACCACTATGACTTTTGCAAGCGGACTCGTTACATTTTCTCATGCTGTAACTACAGCGGGTACTATTTCTACTCCAACTCTAACCCTCACAGGAACCGGTACTATCAATGGCCTTGATGCAATTGATGCAACCACAGAAGCTACCCTTGAAGCGGCGCTAGAGCTACAAGAATTGCAAGGTGCAGTTACTGATG
>DATDWM010000007.1:0-25651 GCA_036517375.1 Minisyncoccota bacterium | reverse complement strand
TTCCCCAAAAAGATCATCACGAGTAGTTGGTCCAAGTACTGCAACTCTTGATGCAGAATTATTCTGGATGTCAGAAATAAATGATCCTTCTGCTATTTCCACATTGCGAATTTGAGAATATTTTGAAGTAACACCTGTTACTGTAGTATTGGTATTTGTACCCTTAGCAGTAATTTGATATCGTCCAGACACTTGTGAATCTACTGCTTCGATATCCCTAATTTGCTCCGCAATTGCAGCTGCATCTGCATTTGTGAGAGTCTTCGCATCTCCGCGACCGCTTGTTGCACCAAACCCACGCATCTGCTCTGCGCCAGGTGTAATTTGAATGAGGTTCGATCCGAGTGATTCGATCGAAGATGAGATTGTGTTGGACGCACCTGTCCCAATGCTCACCATCGCAATGACTGATGAAATACCTATTACAATGCCAAGCATTGTAAGTAGAGATCGAACTTTGTTTGCCGAAAGTGCCACATATGTCTCGTGAATAATATCGCTAAGTTTCATGGTGTTTTGCTTGCCCATCGTAACCTTGGTGAAGTTGGGCACGCTTACGAGCATGGGACTTGGAATCTGAGACAATAACGCCGTCACGGAGCGTAATTATGCGTTCTGCGTATTCCGCCACGTCATGCTCATGAGTAATTAAAATAATAGTACGACCATGTTCTCTGTTTAATTTTTGAAATGTACCCAGGACAATTTCTCCCGTTTTTGTATCGAGGTTTCCGGTAGGTTCATCAGCGAGAATTAGAGACGGGTCGTTCACAAGAGCTCTCGCTATTGCTACACGCTGTATCTGACCGCCTGATAGTTGATTGCTTTTATGAGCAAAATGGGTTTCCGTCATGCCCACAGCAAGAAGCGCTTTTCGCGACCGGTCTTCTCGTTCTGCTTCTGGTATTCCCGCATAAACGAGCGGTAGCATAACATTTCGTATTACTGTCGTGCGGGGCAAAAGATTAAAAGCTTGAAAAACAAAGCCGATATGTAGCCTGCGTATATCAGCAAGTTCCTCATCAGTGAGTGTAGATACATCTTTTTCATCAAGAAGATATGTACCGCTAGTAGGCGTGTCCAAGCACCCTAATATGTGCATCAATGTTGATTTACCCGAACCAGAAGGACCCATAATAGCTACGAATTCTCCATCCTCGATTGTAAAAGAAACGCCCTTGAGTGCTTGAAATGCCGTATCACTCGAGCCATATGTTTTTGTAATAGCATTGACCTTAATCATGTTATCTATCTTGGTAAATTCCCCCCTGTTCTGACCCCAGTTCCACCTAAAAGACTCGGAGCAGAAGTAGAAGCTGATTGTGAAGTTGTTGTAGTTGTAATTTTACGAACCACGTACTGATCACCCTCTTTAAGCCCTGAAACTATTTCCACGAATTGGTCACTAGAAAGACCTAGCGCCACAGGTACCTTAGTTGGAAGAGTAGACAAGAGAACACCTAAAGCTTGATTAGCTTGTATTGGAGCTATATTTTCCTCAACAATTTCGACATAATTTTTATTGCCTTCCGTTTTCACAGCACTGGAGGGGACAGTTAAGATATCCTGCTTCATGTCGGTAATAATATTTGCGCTTACAGTCATACCTGATAGCACTTGGTCGTCACCCGTATCAAAACCAATTTTTACGATATAATTAACTACGCCTTGGCTGACTGTACCTATGAGATCAACTTCTATTACTTCTCCTGTAATAGCAAGATCCTCAATTGCATCAAAGGAGAGTGTGGCTTTTTGTCCAACTTTTATTTTTGCCGCATCGACTTCATTCAGTGAAATTTCTGCAATCTTTTGTTTTGTAATAAGAGTAGCAATAGTTGTTCCGCTGCTTACGTTTTGGCCTTTTTTACCCTCCACAGAGGCGATGATTCCATCAAAAGGGACTCGGACGAAATAGTCCGAGTAAGCATCCTGTTTTTGTTTGAGTGAGAGTTCCTCGGTGCGAACATCCAAATTATCAGGGCCATCTTTTAATTCTTGCAAGTCATCCTGTGCGTTATCTAGCGTCTTTTTAGCATCCGTAAGTGTATTTCTAGCGGAAAGAGTTTCGGAGACCGCTCCGTTAATTGTTGTTACCAATCCACTTACTGCGGTATAGGCCTCTTCCGCAATGGCGCTTTCGTTATCTTCACGATCACGAAGATAAATTACTGCATCTTTGGAATATTTTGTGGCTTGTGCCACTGCATTTGCAATTAGATTCGCTTCTGAAACCATTGATTCTATGGTACCATCGTTTGTTTCATTCGACACAGTTCGATATATTTTCACAAATTCGTCCAATAGGTCATCAGCGTCACGCCATGCCTCTCGTGCTCGACCAGTGTATTCCTTTTCTGTGTTACTAAGTCCGAAACGGCTTTCACTCAGGTACCCACCAAACAGATTGTCTAACTCAGCCATAACATCAGTCATATCGGTTACAGCCGTTGCCAGAGTAGCTCGCCCATCCACATATGCGTCTTTCAAGTTGACCTCAGCCTCTTCTACGGCATCTTCCACGTCGCGTAGTTCGCCATCATCAACAGTGATAAGTTCCTGATATGAAAGCTTTGCTGTCTCAAGTTCGTAGGCTGCATCGCCGGAATCAATTTGCGCTATAAGAGCACCCGTTTTAACTTCTTGTCCGGATTTTGCGTTAAGGTATATTAATTCTCCCGAAGATTTACTTGTTACATCAACCTGATTTAAGGAAGATACTTGGCCTGTTCCACTTATTGAAGAAATAATGCTTCCTCGTTCGACTGTGCCAAGCACATATCGAGTTTCCTCTGTAGAACCACTAAAAACCTTGAAACCTCCGTAGATACTTCCTAGAACAACAACCAGTAAAAGAATCGCTGTTTTTTTGTGGGTAGAAGCCCAACTCTTCAGTTTCGGTAAATATGATTTCATAATCATTGGGCAGGTTTATCAGCTCCCAATTTATCAGGTGGGGGAGGCACAGTACGAATAAGCTTTGCTTCCACTTGCCCGTTCTCGTTCGGGGTTCCTAAAACAACAATGAAATCTCCGACTTTCAAGTCAGTTGTGGCTATGTCGTCACGATACTTCCGTATCTCGGTACTCTCGCTTACCACAATTGTTTTTTCAATATTATCTGGTCCAGACACAACGACAAGGGGAAGCCCTATGCTTACAATTTCCCCAACCGCGCCATTGCCCCCAGGAGGACCTTTTCTATCAGAAAAATCTTTCAGGAATCCGCCGCCACGAGGATCAATAAAATTTCTATTAAAATTATCTCCGAATCTTTGAGAGAATCTTGCTTTGTGGTACCCAGAAACCTGTCCAAGTTTAAAAATACCAAGGATAAGGATGATAACCCCAAGCCCGATAATGATTCCGCGCACTGACTTTGAATTGTGTATGTTTTTTAACATAATTTTTTAGTTAATTTTAATTAGCTTGTAAAATGAAACGACGAGTGTTTGTGAATGTATTTGCCCCTGACCAAACGAGGAATCCTACAGCTCCCAGAAATGCAATTACTCCAATAATTGGCATTGAATCAATGATAGAGAGAGATAATTCTTTCCAGTATGGAAAGACCGCGCTATCCCCTGAGAACAAAAGAGATGTATACTCATAAAATCCTGACTGGTAAAAGCTTTCTGCGAGGTATTTAAGAGAGAGTATTACTCCCGCCAAAGACAGGGAAAGAGTGGTAGCAAAAAAGATAAGGTACGTTTTTGCTCGGCGATGCTCCTCCCGCACTATTCCTGAAATAATGTTACTCCTTAGACTCTTAAGGCCTTTTGGTGGCATATTAATTAGACGAAAGCAGGATGCATTTTGGTGCATTCTGAATCTGCAGAGTGTAAAACTAAGCTGTTTTGGTTCTGGCGCGGCGAAGAGCGATAATAGCTCTACGGTGCTGACTTTTAACAGTATGAAGCGGTCTTCTTAATATTTCTCCGATTTCTTTGAAAGTAAGATTATCTCCATATCTAAGATTGATGACATCACGATAAAGCGGATCTAATTCTTCCAAGAGATTTGCCACAAAAGTGGCGTCTTCTGCTCGCTCCAAAAGTTCAAGGGGTGATGGATTTTCATCAACAAGTGTTTCCGTCAGTAGATTTTTCCCAGCTTCATTCTCATACGTCGAAAGAGTTAAATCTTTTCTCTTGCGTAACCAATCAATAGCAGTATTCCGGGTAATCGCAAAAAGCCATGTCTTAAAACTGCTTTCCCGTTTCCATCCACGAATGTTCTTCCATGCTTTTATAAATGATTCCTGAACAACGTCCTCGCTAGCCTCTCTGTCGCGTGTTAGTTGAAAGGCAAAATTATATGCAAGAGAAAGATAACGATCAACAAGGACACCAAGTGCGTTTTCGTTTCCTTCTAGATAGTCCATTATTAATTGTTCGTCGGTTTTCTTCATTACTATTAGAGTATAACATAAACAACTTCGAGACTTTGTTGTCAATGTGGAGGCTCCGATATCCGAACCGTCCGAGTCATCCGATAAAATATACTTAGCCGTCTGGTTCGAATCCCGGAGGGTCTTAATTATTAATGTATCTGATCGGGGGGATAGGTACGATTGGCGATGAGGCCGGTAAAAAAGGCCAATGTAAACAAAATTACTGGTATATAAATGCCTTTCTCTTTTAAAAACCGTGCACCAGGCCATCGGAGTAAATGGATTATCAAACTAATAAGCGCTACAACTCCAACCAGTGCGGCAATTGCTTCAAAAACAAGATATTTAAACACATGTAATATATAAATTACTGATAGTCATAAACCCCCGTAATTAATACAATTATATCAGAGAAAAAGTTATCCACTTTTGCTTATTTCGGGGTGCGTCTGGTATACTGATTTAGTAGTTGCGAAACTTTGCAACTTTACCCATTATAGCACTTTGCTTAAAGATTTACCAAGCAGTTTTAACAACTTTTATCATGGAAACCTACAAAAACAATTGGCTCAAATATATTATCGGGTTCATTGCTTGTCTTTTGATTCGCCTTCTTCCATTTCGTCCCCCAAACATTGAGCCAATCCTTGCAACACAGATGCCATTTTCTAAAGCTTACGGAAAAATCGCTGGATTCTCTTTCGCATTTCTAAGTATGGTTCTATACGATGTTATAACTACTCAAGTCGGAGTGTGGACTTTAATAACTGCCAGCACGTATGGGCTTTTAGGGTTGTGGGCAGCACTTTATTTTAAAAACAAAAGCAATAACTCATGGAACTATGCGAAATTTGCCATTATGGGAACGCTCGCTTTTGATGTTGTTACCGGTTTTTCTGTTGGACCCCTATTTTTTCACCAACCATTTACAGAAGCATTGATTGGACAGATTCCATTTACTGCAATGCATCTCCTTGGAAATATAAGTTTCGCGGTTTTTCTTTCTCCGCTCATTTACCGATTCGTTATTGAGAATAAAAAGATCGCAACCGAGTCATTAATAAACATTTTTAATCCAAAACGCGCATGAGGAACACTTTAAATAGAAAAAAATATTCTTCGCTTCGACACATACAGAAACGTGACGATATGATTGTCCCTTTTGACGAGAAACACATCACTCGCGCTATTTTTCGCGCAATGCAATCAGTTAAAGAGGGTGACGAGATACATGCTGAGAAAGTGATGCATAAAGTATTAGATGCGCTTCTGCTATTGAGAAAGGAAAGAAACATAAAAAATTTTATTCCCCATGTTGAGACAATTCAAGACATCGTGGAAAATGAGCTTATTGCCTCTAACTTTCTACAAACGGCAAAATCCTACATTTTATATCGAAAAGAAAGATCATTAGTGCGAGAGAAGGTTGGTTTCGTGCCAGAGAAAGTCAAAGAATTAGTTTTGCAAGGCAAAAAATACTTTAGAAATCCACTTGCTGAATTTGTCTACTATCGCACTTACGCCAAGTGGATAGGAGAAGAAGGTCGTCGAGAAACGTGGATTGAAACGGTTGATCGTTATGTTGATTTTATGCGTGATAATCTAAACGGAAAACTCTCTGAAGTAGAGTATAAAGAGATTCGCGAAACAATCCTAAAACAAGAAGCGATGCCGTCTATGCGCCTCTTGCAATTTGCGGGGAAAGCTACTCGGCGTACAAATGTCTGCGCATATAATTGTTCCTTCATAGCACCGAGAACGTTTCAAGATTTTGCAGAGATCATGTATATCTCTATGTGTGGAACCGGTGTCGGTTGGTCGGTAGAAAGTGAAAACATCCAAGCGCTTCCGCAAATTAAAAAACAAACAGGTAAAAAATTACCTGAATATATTATTCCCGACAGTAAAGAAGGATGGGCAGATGCATTTACCCTCGGTCTCAAAACATGGTTTGAAGGGAATGATATTGTGTTTGATTATTCTCTCATTCGTCCCGCCGGGTCACGCTTGAAAACCATGGGTGGTAAAAGCTCGGGACCCGCCCCACTTCATTCGCTTCTTGATTTCACTCGTGAACGTGTGTTGCGTCGTCAAGGTAGACATTTGTCGAATTTGGACGCGCATGACATTATTTGCAAAATAGGTGAGTGCGTCGTGGCGGGTGGTGTCCGCAGAAGTGCAATGATCTCACTTTCTGATTTAGATGATGAAGCTATTCGTGATTCTAAAAAAGGTCAGTTTTATATCTCGGAGGGACAGCGTATGCTCGCCAATAATTCTGCTGTTTATGTTTCAAAACCCACCACAACAGATTTTCTTGATGAGTGGATAGCTCTTGCAAAGAGTGGTTCTGGTGAGCGAGGAATATTCAATCGCGGAGGGCTTGCTGGCACGTTGCCAAAGAGAAGACTCGGTCAGTTTAAGGGTGGTATATACCCGTCATGGGGAACAAATCCATGCGGTGAAATTATTTTGCAGTCAAAACAATTTTGCAACCTTTCGGAAGTCGTTGCCCGGGCAGATGACACCGAAGAAACATTACTTAAGAAAATTCGTATAGCAACAATTATAGGTACATATCAGTCAACCCTGACTTATTTCCCGTACCTGTCTAAAGAATGGAAGAAAAACTGCGAAAAGGAGCGACTGCTCGGAGTATCTATCACCGGACAATGGGACTCTGAACTAGTTCGTGATCCAAAAGTACTCGAAAAAATGAAGATGATGGCGATTGAAACAAATAAAAAGTATGCGAAGCGTTTTGGTATTAGTCAATCAACCTGTATTACCTGCGTAAAGCCGTCGGGGACAGTCTCCCAAACCGTTGATTGTGCAAGCGGAATGCATCCCCGCCATTCGCCGTACTATATTCGCCGTATTCGTATTTCCGCTACCGATGCTCTGTTTAAAATGTTAAAAGATCAGGGAGTGCCTTTCTACCCAGAAGTTGGACAAACACTTGAAACAGCTTCAACGTTTGTACTGGAATTTCCAGTCAAGGCTCCCGATGGGGCAATATGTAAAGATGACGTAAATGCCATCGAGCAATTAGAACATTGGAAGATTGTAAAACAGCATTTTACCGAGCACAATCCGTCAGTTACTGTTTCTGTTGGGGAAGATGAATGGATTTTAGTTGCCAACTGGGTGTATAAAAATTGGGATTTAGTCGGAGGACTATCGTTTCTGCCGCGGTCTAACCATGTATACCAACTTGCTCCCTATGAAACGATTACGAAAGAGAAGTACGAGGAAATGCAAAAACGCCTTGGTGAGTTAGATTTTTCAAAAATTGTTACTTACGAAAAAGATGATGAGACAGAAGTTAAAAGAGAGCTTGCCTGTGTAGGCGGTCTTTGTGAAATATAACAATATGCTTTTAGTATTTACTGGGAATGGAAAAGGAAAAACAACGGCTGCTCTTGGCAACGCCCTTCGACTTTTGGGAGCGGGCAAACAGGCGCTCATGGTGCAATTCATAAAAGGACCCTGGGAATCGGGAGAACATAAATCTGCCGAACGCCTTTCTCCAGATTTTAAAATTGTAAAAACTGGCAAGGGGTTTGTTGGAATTTTGGGAGATACTTTGCCAATCGAAGAACATAAGAAAGCTGCCGAAGAGGGCCTTGCTCTGACGAAGAAAGAGATTGCCTCAGGTAAGTATCATCTTCTAATTTTAGACGAAGTACACAACGCGGTTTCTTTAGACCTTTTACCCCTTTCGTATCTTTTGGCGTTTTTAGATTATGCCAAAGGCAAGGTCGAGTACATCATAACTACCGGCAGGGATTCGCCTAAGGAAGTTATCGATCGAGCGGATTTAGTGACAGAGATGAAAACCATCAAGCATCCGTTCGACAAAGGAAAGGTGGCAGAAAAGGGTTTAGATTTTTAACAATTTAAAATTTTGAGCTTGGAAGTGAGGTGAGATTCCTCCACTGTGCCGCAACGGTATTCTGCTAAGAGCAGTAGTCCGGTCTTTGTTCAGAATCATTATTATCCCGAGCAGGACTTTGTTTATACTAAGACCTGCTTTAACCAGGTTTTTTATTTTATGAAAAAAGAAAATATAAAGAAAATAGTATTCGTTCTAGTTGCTTTGTTACTTATCCCTTTGAGTATCGTTTTTGCGGAGGAAACAGAAATAATTACTGATACGCCCCCGTCTCTTGTATCTGAAGAAACGCAAACAGAAAATCCGGCCCCAGAAGAGTCTCTTGAGGCACAGGATTCGGAACAAATAGAAAATCTGGAGGCAGAGAACGATATTCCTCCGACGATTGAAAGCCTTACCATTAACGATGGCGATCATTCGTTCACAATAGAAAATATTTCTTTACTAGAGGAAGGCTCCCTTATAATCTCTGATACCGAGGGAAAAACCGAACCAGTAAATGCTCGAAGCGTTCTAGCAACCATTTACAAGCTGGATGAAACTAACGATTCTTTTGAAATTTCCGAGTTAATTTACTATGCATCATTCAACGCTTTTTATTTGAAGTGTATCCGACTGAATGGAGAGGAAAAATGCGACAACTGGCTTTATAAAATAGATGGTGAGTCGCCGTCTCTAGGAATGGACAATCATATTCTCTCCGGAGGTGAAGAAATTGAAATTTATTTCAGTTCTTTTTTCAGTGAACCTGAGCAGAAAGAAGAAGAAAATGAAAATTCCAGCATTGTAGACAACAGCTCTTCTAGTGGAAGCTCTCCCGGTCTACCCATTCTAGCTTTGTTCGCAGGAGTGCTCGGGCTTGCTCTCTACTTAGGGAAGCGCTATTTTCTACATAAAACATAGTTGCAATTTTCTGCAACTTGTCTTAAGATATAAGCATGAAAATAAAGCGACCATTACCACGCTCCGCTTACGAAAAAAATGCTCTAATCTATAAGATATTGGCAAACTCTAAGAGGCTCGAGATTTTAAATCTTCTCCGAGAACAAGAGATGCCTGTGGAAGCTTTGGTAAAAGAATTAGGCATCAGCAAAGCAAACGTGTCCCAGCACCTTGCTCTGCTTCGGTATGCCAAGCTTGTCACCGTGCGGCGTGAAGGTCTGAATGGCTACTACAACATCATTGACCCTCGCATTGTCGAGCCTTGTAGAATTTTGCATAAGCTTTCTTAGGTTCTTTCCTTGATGTGCCCACTATCTTTTTTGAGTGACATTTCGGCTCTAAAATCCGATTTCGATTTCTGGCGGAGGCGGAGAGATTCGAACTCTCGATACCTTTCGGTATGCTACCTTTCCAAGGTAGTGGAATAAACCGCTATCCGACGCCTCCAGCACATTTAATCTACCTTCTTTTTTGTCAAAAAGAAAGCTTTTGTGTTAGAATTAAATCATTATTAGGTTATCAATTTTTATAAAAATATGGATATTTCTATAAACTTTTGGGCAGTTTTGGTCTCTGCTGTAGCTAGTATGGTCATGGGTTCTATATGGTATGGACCTTTGTTTGGTAAGAAGTTTATGAAAGAGAAGGGTATGGACACTTGGAGCACAGAGAAGCAGGCTGAAATGAAAAAGAGTATAACTATGACTTACATCTGGCAATTTATTGCAAGTCTGGTTATGTTTTATGTGCTTGCCCACTTTATTCGATTAGGTATGGTTTATTATCCTGACGTATCTGCGCTTAAAGCAGGTATTCACACTGGTCTGTGGGTCTGGGTTGGCTTTGCGTTGCCGCTTGCTTTAGGTGAGGCTATTTGGGGTGGTAAGATGACTCTGTTCTGGATTAATGTTGGCAATATGCTTGTAACATTATTAGTTGCCGGGGCTATTATAGGTGCATGGAACTAATTCTTAATAAAAAGGAAGGCGAAACGCCCCTAGAATGTCTAGGGCGTTTTCGTAAGAAGAATCCGAAATATAAAAATTTAAAGATGACCTACGCTGGGCGCCTGGACCCAATGGCAAGTGGCCTTCTTCTGGTTTTAGTAGGCGAGGAGGTAAAAAATAAAGAAAAGTATTTAAAATTGAGTAAAGAATATGAATTCGAAGTGCTTTTCGGCTTTGCCACCGATACTTATGACATACTAGGTAAAGTAGAGCATTCTCATATTCTCAAGAATGTGAGAATGCTGAGCGAGAGAGAACTTACAAAAAACATAAAGCATAATTTAAAAAATTTTACTGGTAAATTTAAACAAAAGTATCCGATGTATTCTTCAAAAACAGTAGAAGGCAAGGCGCTCTGGACTTATGCGCGCGAGGTCGAGGCTGTGGACGCCCCGATGCGCGAGGTCGAGGTAAAGAGTTTAAAGTTTATAAAGTTAAGAAAGATAAATAATAAAAAACTTTTAGAAAATATTGAAAAGAGGGTAGGTAAAGTGAAAGGGGATTTTAGACAGAAAGAAATTCTAAAAATTTGGCGTAAAAATCTATATGTCAAAGATCGGATGTTTGACATATTAAACATTGCGAGCTTTAAAATAAATTGTAGTAGTGGTACTTATGTACGGGGCATAGCTCAGGCATTGGGAGAGCACCTAGGTGTACCGACCTTAGCATTTTCTATCAAAAGGACAAAATTGGGTAAATGGGGTAAAATAAAATAATGATATTTAGCGCCATACTTACAATACTGGGGCTTTCACTTTTTGAGGCTATTTCTTCAGTAGACAATGCCATCATTAATGCCGAGGTGCTTAACACTATGGGTAAGCGGGCTCGTCGCTGGTTCCTTACTTGGGGTATGTTTATTGCGGTGTTTATGGTGCGAGGCTTGCTTCCGTTTCTAATAATTTGGGCTTTCAATGCAACACTTAACCCTATGCAGGTGCTCTCGGCTGCTTGGTCTAGTGACCCTGTTGTGCTTCAATCAATAGAAAAGTCTGCCCCCATTCTACTGGCGGCCGGCGGAGTGTTTTTGCTTTTCCTTTTCTTGCACTGGCTTTTCTTGGAAGATAAGAAGTTAGGTTTGCCTCGGACGGAGAAGTTTTTTATGGCGCGCGGGGTTTGGTTTTATGCAGTAGTTTCTGTCTTGCTTTCAGTGATTGCTTGGTTTGCCTTACAAGAGAGTAACCTAATGGGCTTCGGCGCGGTGGTGGGGTCCAGTTTATTCTTCATTACTCATGGATTTAAACAAAATGCCGAAGAGCAGGAGAAAAAGCTCCTAGGTAGCGCGCACTCTGACCTTTCCAAGCTTTTCTTTCTAGAAATAATTGATACTACTTTTTCTATTGATGGGGTGCTCGGCGCATTTGCCTTCACTCTCTCTGTGCCTCTTATTTTGCTCGGCAATGGCTTTGGCGCGCTTTTAGTGCGAGAACTCACTATTCGGAATATTGAGAATATTAAAAAGTACGTCTATCTAAAAAACGGCGCTATGTATTCTATACTCGTACTTGGCATTATTATGCTATTGCACAGCTTCAGCTTCCATATACCGGAATATCTATCTCCGCTTGCTACTTTCCTTATCATTGGTTTTTTCTTTTGGAAATCTAGACTAGAACTTCGGATGGTATAACCTAGAATAAATTCATGAAAGCTAAATTTACTGGAAAATATAATATCGAGTACGAAAAGCTAAACCCTGCTCAAAAAGATGCGGTCGACAGCATAGATGGACCTGTCATGGTGGTGGCCGGTCCAGGTACCGGCAAAACGCAGATATTGGCGCTACGGATCGGCAAGATCCTAGAAGAGACAGACACAGAATCGAGTGCTATTTTATGCCTCACCTTTACTAACTCTGGAGTTAAAGCCATGAAGAGTAGACTCGATGACTACATTCCTGACAGAGCGAGCGGAGTTAAAGTCTTTACCTTTCACAGCTTTGCCCTAGAAGAACTTGTAGAAAAGCATTATGAGTTGATTGGTTTTAATATCGAGCCCAAAATTCTCTCTGACGAAGAAGCTGTCTTTCTGGTGGATGAAATATTGCATTCTAGGGATTGGGAATATATTCATCCGCGGGTAAATCCGGAAATGTACTTTTCGGAGCTCAAGCAACTCGTATCTATTTTAAAAAGAGAGCAGTTAACGCCAGAGGTTTTCCTGGGTAGTATTGAACAAGAAATAAAAAGTCTAAAGTCTGATCCAGATAGTATTTCTACTCGAGGGGAGAGTAAAGGTAAAATTAAAAAAGAAGTTGAAAAGAAGATAGAGTCGCTCGGGCGTACGCGCGAGGTGGTGGAATTTTATCGTATATATGAAGAAAGGAAGGTAACTCTTGGCTTCATGGACTATGATGATATTTTGGAATATGCAGTCACTCTGGTGAGGGAAAATGAGGATATCCGGGCGGATATTTATGAGAATTACCAGTATATTTTAATAGATGAGCATCAGGATTCCAGCGGGGTGCAAAATAATTTCCTGAAGGCAGTCTGGGGGGAGGTTGAGAGTCCAAATATTTTTGTGGTGGGGGATGATAGACAGCTCATTTATGCCTTTTCTGGCGCCTCGCTTTCATATTTTGAAGAATTTTCCCACATCTTTGGTAAAACTAAGCTCATCACTCTAGTAGAAAACTATCGTTCCACTACCCGAATACTCGCGCTCGCGGACGAACTACTAGAGAGTTCTATGTCGGGCGATAAATTAAAAAGTAATACCAAAGAAGGGGGCAGCGTTTACCTGAGTGAATATGCCTATCCTCGGGATGAAATTATCGGAGCCGGGATATATTTCAAGGATAGAATATCGGAAGGGCTCCCGCCCGAAGAATGCGCTCTTTTAGTACCTAGGAATTACCATGTTCGGGAGGCGCTTTCGATATTTAGGAATATGGGGTTGAAAGTTTCTTCCGGTAAAAATATTTCACTCTTTGACGCCACGGAAGCTCAAAGTATTATAAGAATATTGGGCATTATAGCTGATCCATATAACTCTGTTTTAATTGCAGAGTCTCTCCTGGATAAGACAAGTGGCATCGACCCACTTTCCGCGCACAAATTTCTAAGAAGTACCAAGCCCGACAAGCTGACATTGGAAGAACTGAAGTCTTCGAAGGCAGAGGCAACCCTTTTTAATGAAAATAATATTATTGCTAAGTGGGGCAACACCCTCGAAGAATTTATTAAAGACGCATCGTCTAAGAGCGTCCTCGAAATAGTGAGCCAGGTGGGGAATAAAATACTGATCGATCAGGCAAAAAATCATGAAGAGTTACTAGAGAGCGTAGAAGTAGTTCGGAGCTTGCTTCATGTGGCTATGTTGTTCGGTGAAAAGAAAAGAAATATAACACTTTCAGAATTTTTAGAATATTTAAAAAGGCTTGAGTCTTATGGAAGCCATGTAGCGCTTGCGACCTTCGGCTCAGGGACTGGCATACAGGTGATGACCCTCCATAAATCCAAAGGTCTGGAATACAAAGCAGTCTGGGTGGCGCATTTAAATGAAGAAACTCTCATGTCGACAAAGCGAAGCGCCTTCACTTTACCTCTGAAAATTAAAGAGCACATTAAAGAGCGCGATGTTTTATCCGCCAAGAGGGAGCTATATGTAGCGATAACTCGTGCGCGAGAAGACTGTACGCTGTCCTATGCCTCGATGGGGCATGGAGGAAATTCTATGGAACTGGCCCAGATTATTAGGGAGTTACCAGATGCGCATTTTACGAAGAAAAATCAAGCGGAAACCGAAAAAGAGATATTGTCTTTTGGCCCGGCTGTTTACCTCGCTCGCTCTCCGGAAATAGAAAATAATAACCTAGAGGAGTTGAAAGATTTTGTAAAAGAAAATTATTCCAGTACTAAAATCTCAGTAACGCTACTTAATAACTTTTTTGAATGCCCTTGGAAATGGTATTTCAGGAATTTCCTCCGTTTGCCGGAAATAAAAACCAAATCCTTGGCTCTAGGATCAGCGGTGCACGGAGCTATCGAATTTATATTAAAAAATAAATCCCTACCATCAAGCTCGGCAATTAAAGAAAAGATTCAAAGTTCGCTCGAAGAAGAAGGAATCAATTCAGCGGTAGAGTTAAAGAAACTTATAAAAGATGGTGAGAGAGCAGTAATGCGATTTGTGGATGAATTTTATAGGAATTTAGCCAAGGATTACACGCCCGAGCGCCCGGTGCAATTCCGCGACAATAAATTCCCTCATTTACTGATGTACGGGAAGATTGACCTCACAGAGAGAGCCGAAGATGGGGGGATAACCATTACCGACTTTAAAACCGGCAGTAGTAAAACAAAAAGTGTAATAGAAAAATTAGATGAAGAAAATAGACTTTCTTCACACATGCGCCAGCTTGCTATGTATTCCTACTTGGTAGCCGGGGCGGAAAAGGGGAAGACAGTTTTTGCTTCTAGGCTTTTATATCTGGAAGCCCCGGAAGGTGACAAGAATTTTATTTATTCCACCCACGTGTCCAGAGAGCAGATCGAACTTCTGGTTCGAGACATTAAAGACTACGACACCCAACTCAAGAGTGGAGAGTGGACATCCCGCCCATGCAATGCAAAGTCTTATGGTAAAAACACTGAGTGTGAGTATTGTAAACGCGCAGAAATTTATAAATAGTTTCTTGTAATTTTAGCTTTTTGTATTAGTATAGGAAGTAATGGAATACCAAATAATTCTTTTCTACAAATATGTAGGCATATCAGGTCCGGAAACTGTAGCACAGGCACAGCGGGAAATCTGCGCGCGACTAGACCTCAAGGGTAGATGCATTGTTGCGAGTGAGGGAATCAACGCTACTTTTGAGGGCACGGTAGAGAATATAAAAGAATACGTTAAAGAATTAGGAGAAGACGAAAGATTCAAAAAAATACATTTTAAATACAGTCGAGGCACAGGGAATGCTTTCCCGAAACTTTCTATAAAAGTTCGCAAAGAAATTGTTTCCTTACACCTAGGCACTTGCGACATAAATCCAAATGAAATTACGGGTACTCATTTAAAGCCAGAGGAGCTGCATGAGTGGATAAAAAGTGGACGCGAATTCTACATTGTGGATATGCGGAATGTCTACGAGCATAAGGTGGGGCATTTCGAAGGCTCGATCTTGCCACCGATGGAAAATTTTAGAGACTTGCCTCGGGTGGTGGAACAAATAAAACACTTGAAAAATAAAACAGTACTGACGGTGTGTACTGGGGGAGTACGCTGTGAAAAAGCTTCAGGATTTTTAATCACTCAAGGCTTTACGGATGTGTATCAGCTAGACGGCGGTATTGTGAGTTATATGGAAAAATATCCTAATGAAGACTTTCGCGGTAAATTGTATGTTTTCGATAATAGAGTAAAAATGGGTTTCTATACCGACTGCGAAAATCATAAAATAGTAGGCAAGTGCGATGTTTGCCAAGGACCATCGGAGAATTATGTGAACTGCGCAAATCCTGTATGCCACCGGCATTTTATAGCATGCGAAAAGTGTATAAATGCCGAAGGCAATGTTTTCTGCAAAGGCGGCTGTGTACTTTCTCGTCATGGGCGGAAGATTAGTCCACTGGAAGCAAATTTAGTAGCATAGTATAATATCTTTATGGAAGAGAGTATACATACTCACGGAGTAACCATTGTGCATAAAGGTGATGTGCCGCTAGGGCTTCATCATATACGGTATATGGAGCAAGATAAAATGCATGGTTTATTAAAGCAATCAAGAGAAGCTGGTCAGCAATTCGGGCATCATTTTAATGCATCGATTGGTGGGGGAAATCGCAACTATATTTTAAAGCATGTTGGGTACGACAAGTACGAACTCATTGCGCGTCCGAATTAACTAGCGGATTACTCCGCCGAAAACTTTTATAGTTTCTAATTCTAGATTTTTATGGAGTTGATCTATCTCGTCCGATGTTAATGTGCGGTCGAGAGCGCGGTAGGTGATACGGTATGCGTAACTTATTTTATCTGCGCCGAACTTGGTTGCATTTTCGTATTTATCTAATAGCTCTACTTGTTCAATGAGCCCTGGAGCTGCTTCCCGCACAAAGTCGAAATAATCATTGGGGATAAATGTGTTAGATACCACAAAAGAAATATCTCGGACAATTGGCGGATATTTACTAACTTCAATAAACTTTTGCCCGAGTTTAAGCTGTTTCTTTACGCGTTCATCTTCCGACCAGAGTAAGCGAATGTCGGGTAGGGACATGGAGGCAATAGCTAGCCGTTCGAGACCGAAACCAAATGCCCAGCCGTGATAACCTTCGAGGCCGAAATTTGATAAAACAGTTTTTCTCGCCATTCCGGAGCCTAGCATTTCTATCCATTGGCCGTTTATTTCTGCTTCCATCTCAAAGCTCGGATCTGTGTAAGGAAAGTTGTGATCATAAAAGCGAAAATTTACATCACCGAAGATACTACGAGCGATTTCGGAAAGTGCATTTTTCAAATCTTCCGGCGTGATAGTTTTTTTATCATCAGGAGCAATATAAAGACCACCAAACTGATGAAAGACATTCATGTGACGATTATCAATTTCATCTTTTCTGTATACTTTACCGTAACAAATTGCACCCAAGGTTTCTTTGTTCTCGATTCGTTTTTTAATTTCGGGCTGATTTAGATAGTAATACCAAAAAACAGTATCGTGAGTACGGAGCACGTTTTCCTCATCGACATAATAAGTGTCAGATGAACTGCGAGCAGGGTGACCTTCCGGCATATTGAAAAGATCGAAAAGAATATTGGTAGGGATTATTTCTGGAATCTTGATTACGTCAAAACCCTTCAGACTTTCTGTTTTTGAAGCGCGATCTACAATTTCTTTGAGTGGACTATTTTCTGTGCGGGACAAATCGGGCATTGAAATATAGCGCTTTAAGCGCATAGAATATACGTCATTTTTTTCTTCTAAGTCCTTTTTTAGAGTTTCTTCCAAAAGGGAAGGTATTACAATATTTGCCATTTACCCAGTTTAGAAAAAAAGGTATAAAATGTAAAGCTTTTATGGGGAAAGAGGGCTAGCGTTCCTTACCCCCATTTGCTATAATAAGGGCATATATGGCAAAGGAAATAGATGAAAGCAGAAGTTCACCTGCCTCTGGCAGGGCTCATTCATATGATGCCTCGGACATATCGGTCCTAGAGGGCCTAGAACCCGTCAGAAAGCGCCCCGGCATGTATATCGGTACTACAGGCCCAGACGGATTACACCACCTCATATGGGAGATTTTTGATAACTCTCGCGACGAGGCCATGGGTGGTTTCTGTAATGATATCGAAGTGGTGCTTTTACCCGATAACCGTATCCGAGTGGCGGACAACGGCCGTGGTATTCCAGTAGACACACACAAGAAAACTAAAGTCTCAGCTCTGGAGACTGTTATGACCACACTTCATGCTGGAGGAAAATTCGGCGGAGAAGGATATAAAGTTTCCGGCGGCTTGCATGGCGTGGGCGCATCAGTGGTAAATGCTTTATCCATCTTTTGTCGCGCGGAAGTGCATCGTGATGGTGGACAATACGCTCAAGAATATTCTCAGGGTAAGAAAAAGTCTGCGGTGAAAAAAATCGGCAGTTCCAAGCTCCACGGTACTATCATTACCTTTGAGCCGGACGTAGAAATTTTCAAGGATATAAAGTTTGACTGGAATACTGTTGTGTCCCACATTCGACAGCAAGCGTACCTAGTAAAGAAGTTAAAGATTTTAATCATTGATGCTAGGGGTTGGGACAACAAGAAGGGGATGAGTGACGAAGACGTGTTTTATTTCCGCGATTTAGGACTAGAATTGCCTTCAGTTTCATTTTATTTCGAAGGAGGACTTATTTCACTTGTAAAGTATTACAATAAATTCCAGAAGCCGATTCAAAATAATATTTTCTATATTGAAAAAGAGTTAGATGGAGTAGGGGTTGAGATCGCGCTTCAATACGTGGATGACATTGCGGACCGAATTTTCCCTTTTGCTAACAATATTTATACAGCTGAAGGCGGCACGCATGTGACTGGATTTAAAACTGCGCTTACCCGCACGCTCAATACCTACTGCAAGAAAAATGAATTGATGAAGGAGTCTGAAGGTGGTTTTACTGGGGAGGATGTGCTTGAAGGTTTAACCGCAGTTATTTCCGTCAAACTCCGCGAGATTCAGTTTGAAGGGCAGACCAAGGCCAAGCTCGGAAGTATGGAGGCTCAGGGATCCACGGCTACTGTATTCGGGGAGGCCTTTGCCAGCTTCCTAGAAGAGAATCCAGACGAAGCTAAAACTATCATTAACAAATCAATTCTGGCGCTCAAAGCTCGCAAGGCGGCTAAGGCGGCTAAGGATTCCGTATTACGAAAGGGCGCGCTTGAAGGTATGACTCTTCCGGGTAAGCTCGCAGACTGCCAGACCAAGGATGCGTCCGAGTCTGAGCTCTTCTTGGTAGAGGGAGATTCCGCAGGAGGCTCTGCCAAGCAAGGCCGCGACCGTCGGACCCAGGCGATACTGCCCCTCCGCGGTAAAATATTGAACGTGGAGCGCGCGCGTATAGACAAGATGCTCGCTTCGAAAGAAGTAAAATCCCTAGTGATAGCGCTCGGGACATCCATAGGGGACACTTTTGATTTAGAGAAAATCCGCTACCATAAAATAATAATCGCGACAGATGCGGACGTGGATGGTTCCCACATCCGAACCCTGTTACTAACTCTTTTCTACCGATACTTTAGACATGTGATAGAAGCGGGGTATATCTATATCGCTCAGCCACCACTTTACAAAATAAAAAAAGGCAAGGAAATATCTTATGCCTATACGGATGACGATAAAATAAAAATAATAGGCAAGGATGTGGAGATAAGTGAAATAGAACCTGCCGACGCCCAAGAGTCTCAGGGCTCTGGCGAGGCAAAGGAAGAGGAGACAGAAGAAGAAACCAAAAAGAAATCAAATAAAATTCACATTCAACGCTTTAAAGGTTTAGGCGAAATGAATCCAGAAGAACTCTGGGAAACCACCATGGATCCAGCTCACCGAGTGCTCAAGAGGGTAGATATTGAAGACGCGGAAGATGCAAATAAAATCTTCGACATTCTTATGGGCTCCGAAGTCCCTCCTCGCAAATCTTTCATTCAGTCCAATGCGAAGCTCGCAGAGATCGATATATAATTCTATTTAATGAAACCAAAACTTTTTATTGTCACAGGTAGTCCGTTTAAGTTTGGTGATCTGTCTGCTAAGCTTGGCGAATTTTTTGATTGTGAACAAAAAGTTTGGGACGAGCATGAAATTCAAGGAAGTCCAGACGAAATAATTCGACATAAATTAAAAAGAGCTTACGAAATATTTAAGCATCCAGTACTTGTGGATGATGTCTCAGTTGATATGGAGGCATTAGGCGGATTCCCAGGCCCATACATGAAAGACTTTTGGAAACATATGACTCCATATGAAATGGGAAATAAATTCGCGGGTACTAAAATTAGTTCTACTTGTAGACTGGGGCTTTGTAGAGGAGAAGACGATATGATTATAGCTGAAGGTACATTTCATGGCACAATTATCGCCCCAAAGGATAATAACCACAAAGGCCGAGACTTCGAACTATTTGTTAAGCTAGATGATATGGATAAAGTGATGCTTGAGTATAAGCCAGAAGAATTTTATGAATTTTCACACCGCGGACGAGCGATGAAGAAACTTTTAGAAATTCTAGAAGCAGAAAATAAATAATTATGAACAGCAATAAAGACAGTTTTCCAATTAAGGAGTTTATCCCACTAGATAAGTCTTGGCTAAATCGTATGGGTGTTTTAGATATAATATACGGATATTCTGACATTAGGGAATTTTTAGATAGTCAGGCAGATCTGAGCGATGATTTACTTGCCGTAAGACGTGCGGCTGAAGATTGGAAAAAAGATGTTCCTGTTGACGTTGGTGAATCTGGCACGTTGTATCGCTTGTTGCAATTCGCATCATGGAAGTTAAATTTAAATAAAGTTTTTATAAAAAATGGAACACTTAAAGACAGATCAATGACAAATGATCCAAATATTATGAACTTTAGCTTGGAAGAACTTTTAAAGTTAGATAACGAAACTTCACAGTGGGCTACTGCTTCGGTCCTTATGGGGAATGAGCAACGTATTCCTAACCCTCCTAATAAATTACAAGAGACGTTTGATGCAGTTTTACACTGGAATAAACAGAGAGAAGCGGGATTGGTATGGGACACAAGATATGACGAAACAATAAAAATTCAAGCTGAAACTTTCCTGAGACTTCTCAGAGGGGAAGAGGCCGCTTTTGTTTCTCAGCACTCTGAAGATTATTGTTTTGCGCGAGTTTTTAATTATATGACAAAAGAAGAAGGTGAAAAAATGTTTCCAAGCGTCAAAGGACATGAAACTAACAGAATAGAAGAAATGGAAAGAGCAATTGCGCAAGCCGAAGCTGGAGAGTCCGTTGACTCTAAGGATCATAGGGTGGTGCAAACTTTGGCTATGTGGGGTAAAGTTAATAAAAAAGAAATTAAATTTACGTATCCAGAAGCCGTAAATAAATCTTGGACCCTATTTTGGGATTTCTTACTCCAGACTTCGTCCTAAGCTTTATCCTCAGTTTCTTTAGTTTCAGTAGTTTTAGATTCCTCGTTTATTATATTTTTGGCTTGTTGGGCACTATTATTGCAGCTACAAAGTAGCACACAATAGCAGGGAATACCGCAGTAAGTACTGCTAAAAGTAAGTACCCGAGCCGGAGTAGTGTAGGATCTATATCAAAATATTCTCCAATACCTCCGATGACTCCAAAGAATACTTTATTTGTTTCACTTTTGTATAATCTTTTTTTCATGATTTTATTTTAGCATATTTCCGTTCGTTAGTTTTGTAATCGTCGTCAGACGACCAAATTAGAAATATCTTCTTCTTAAAGCCACCCTTACGCTCAAAATTAGTTTTAATTGCTTTTAAAATTTGTCTTTGTGAAATTTTTTTATGTTTCTTAATTTCTTCAATCACTGCAAGTATGTCGGCTAATTCTGACACAATTTCTTCTTTAGTTTTAGCAGCAAGTAGGCCGCTAGCTTCCTCGCCCACTTTCTTTAATAATTCCCACTCAAAATCCTTCTGTTTTAATTTTTTAATTTTATAGCTACTACCTTTTACTTTAATGTTGTGCGGTATTTTATCGCGCACCAGCTTGTTGTAGTTAGTCATACTTCTTCTTTCTTTTAAGTTTAAAATCTGTCGATTGACCTAACAAAGTAGCAATTTCTCTACGAGCTCTAGAGGCTCTGGATTTTACAGTGCCCATAGGTATATTTAATTTTTCGGCTATTTCATTGTATGATAGCCCATTTAATTCTAGCTCTAATACTTCTCTGGTTTTAATTGGTAACTTTTGCAGTGCATCTCTTATTATCTTCACGCTCAACTCATCCTTCTCTTTTTTTAAGAATAACTCTTCAGGGTCTAGTGATGGATCCTCCATTTTATAATCAAAGTCAGCTATATCAAATGTTTTCTGCGCATCAATAGGATCTCTCTTAGTTTTACGCAAGTGATCACGTACTGTATTTATTGATATTACCGCTAACCAAGTTTCCAAAGAAGATTGATTGTTATAAGTAGTAGAAGATCTTATAGCTTTCATCATTACCTCATTTGCTATTGGTCCCGCCATATCAAGACGGTTAGCGATATTTAAATATTTTTTGCACATTCTGTCTACGAAAGATTTTTTAGACAGAATTTGTTCCTGTATAGGCGTTAACCTATTTTCGTTAGAACTAGGTATGCTATTATTTTTCGGAAGTTTTTCGAGCATAATTACTTCTTCTGTTTAATTTCTTCTGTGATTTTAGTCAAGAGTTCTACTGGAGTCATTTGGCCTAAGTTGCCGGCGTCACGAGATTCTAGAGTGACTTTCCCGGCTTCGATTTCTTTATCCCCGATAACTATCCAATAAGGAACCTTGTTCGTCTTGGCATCGCGGACTTTACTGCCTAAGTTTTCATCTTTAATATCTAATTCCGCGCGGATATTGTTTTCTTGTAGTAATTCAAAAATCTTCTGTGCGTATTCGTTGTGAGTTGTGCGGACTGGGATAATTTTGACCTGAGTCGGGGAGAGCCAGAGAGGAAAGGCGCCAGCGTAGAACTCTATTAGGAATGCCATGTTTCGTTCGATGGTTCCAATAGAAGAGCGGTGAATTACGAAAGCTCTTTTCTTGTCTCCGTCTGCACCAATGTAAGTAAGGTCAAAGCGGTCAGGCATGCAGAAATCGTATTGCACAGTGAAGGCAGTGTCCTCTTTGCCGTTTACATTTTTCATTTGGACATCAATTTTAGGACCATAGAAAGCGGCTTCATCCTTTGCTTCTGTAAATTTTACTCCGCGGCTCTGCATGAGTTTTCGGAGTAAGTCCTCACTTTTCTCCCACGCGGCATCGTTTTTATAATATTTTTCTGTATTATTTCTGTCTCCCAAGGAAAGACGGTAACTGTAATTTTCTCCAAGCTTTAGTCCGAAAACTCCCGCCATGTATTCAATGAGGTCTAAGGCCTTACTTGCTTCTTCTACTGCTTGCTCTTCGGTGGCGCAGATTATGTGCGCGTCAGATAAGCACATTGAACGAACACGCTGAAGCCCCATGAGTTCACCGGATTGTTCATAGCGATAAAGTTTAGCTAGTTCTGCAATGCGCATCGGAAGTTCACGGTAGCTTCGAGGCCTGGAAAGATAAAGTTCAAAATGGTGCGGGCAAGTCATTGGACGGAGCATAAACTTTTCCTCATCAACTTCTATCGGAGAATACATTGAATCTTTGTAATGAGGATAGTGCCCAGACTTTTCATAAAGTTCTAGCTTGGCAATGTCTGGAGTATATACATGCATGTAACCTCTCCTGGTTTCTTCGTCGACGACAAATCTCTCAATTTCTTTACGGATTATTGCGCCCTTGGGTAGCCAAAGTGGTAAGCCTTTACCCACTACATCACTGAAGGTAAAAAGCTCAAGTTCACGGCCTATACGCTTGTGGTCCCGACTGTCGTTCTTTTCTAAGTCTTTTTCCATAGCCCTTATAATATCACTATTTTGCTTTTATGCCAGTTCAAATTTAAAGTATGTTTGCATTTACTCCTTAATATGATAGGATAATACACATTATGGTAGTACGAATGAGGCATACAAAATCGCATACGAAAAACAGGCGTTCACACCACGCTCTTAAGAGTACGAACTTTTTCAAGTGTGAAAACTGCAAGGAACTGAAAAAGGGGCATACTGTCTGTATAGCCTGCGGATTTTACCGTGGAAAGAAGGTATTAGACTTAGTCAAAAAGACAGAAAAGAAGCAAAAGAAAGCAAAGGCAAAGATGGCGGAAAGTAAGTAGTTAAGCAAGTATTTAATTACGTAGTAAAGTTTTTTGTAATTAATTGTTATTTTAAAAACGATGGCAAACAGGCACCTTTCCAGATCAATAGTGCTCCAGACGCTTTTTGAGTGGGATTTCTTGTCTACTACAGAGAATCTGAGTGAAGGCGACTCTCTCCACAAGGTGAGCAATGTCAGCGATGAAAAGGTAAAAGAAATTCTAGACCGGAATTTAAAAGAGTTCGCTCCAGGACTCGAGGATGACAACTTTGTTACAGCGCTCACGAATCAGATACTAAAGAAGCGCGTGGTTGTCGATGAAATAATAGAGAAGGCCGCACCAGACTGGCCGATAAATAAAATTTCCATCATTGATAGAAATATTTTACGCATTGGACTCACCGAGCTTCTTTTTGGCGACAGGACGCAAGTCCCACCTAAGGTAGCGATCAATGAAGCGATAGAATTAGCGAAAACATTTGGTGGAGAGAATTCTGGGAAATTCGTAAATGGCGTATTGGGCGCGGTGTATAAAGAAATAGGCGAGCCCGGCAAGGATGAAGTAAGTAAAAAAAGACAAGAAAAGAAGAACGCCGAGCCGGTAGACATTACTAAGTTACCAGTGGAGAAGAAGGGTGGCGGCCTGGTCTATGCAGAACATGAGAATGAAGTCTACTTTGCCATGGTGCATGATGTTTTCGGTTATTGGACTTTCACCAAGGGCGGCATCGAGGAAGGTGAAGATGAACAGATGGCCACCGAGCGAGAAATAAAAGAAGAAATAGGCATTGAAGTAAAAATAGAACAGAGGCTCGGGGAGAATCAATACGTGGCTTCCCACCCAGAGAAGGGGAAGATCTTGAAAAAAGTATCATACTTCCTAGCTCGGGCTAAATTCCAAAAGCTTACCTTGGAAGTTTCAGGAGGCTTGGATGCCGCACGCTGGTTTAAAATGAAAGAGATTCCAGACCTACACATCTATAACGACATTATTCCACTTATTGCCAAGGCAGTAGAGATAATTTCAAAAAAATAATGAGCAAAGCAAATATATTTTTAAAAACCCTGTTAAATCCTCGCTATGCGAGGTCTTGCCATGTGCAAGATTTAACAGGGTACGCAAATTTTTTATTCATCAACATTCATAAAAATTTGGTATGATAAACTTCGGAGATTTCGAAAAAAAGACCAAAATAATTTTTAAAGACAAGGATTTACTCAAGCAGTCCTTTGTCCACCGCTCCTACATAAATGAAAATCCGAATCTAAAGATTGCGCACAATGAACGCTTGGAATTCCTAGGTGACGCAGTCATCGAGCTCATAGTTACGGACTTTCTTTATAAGAAATACCCTAGTTACACAGAGGGCGAGCTTACTTCCGTTCGAAGCGCGCTCGTAAATGCGGTTATTATTTCTGAAATCGCCTCCCAGATCGGGATGAATGAATACTTGCTGCTTTCTAAGGGTGAGGCTAAGGATAAGGGTAAGGCGCGGCAGTATATTCTGGCTAATACTTATGAGGCATACGTGGGAGCAGTGTATCTAGATCAAGGATATGATGTGGTGAATAAATTCGTGGCGGATACACTACTGCCCGCAACGGAGGAGATAGTGAACAAGAAACTTTGGCGGGATGCTAAAAGTTTGGTACAGGAAAAGGCGCAAGAATTTGCCTCACTCACGCCGGCATATAAAGTTCTGCATGAGTCCGGACCGGACCACGACAAGCATTTTACTATCGGTATTTTCTTCGGGCCCAATTTAATAGCTGAGGGTAAAGGTAAAAGTAAACAAGAGGCGGAACAGTCTGCTGCTCTAGCCGCATTAAAAGTAAAAAATTGGTTGGAATAATGCGGATGAGATTAAAAAATTTAGAATTAAACGGATTTAAATCTTTTGCCAAGAAGACTGTTTTAGAATTTACCCACCCGATAGTCTGCATTGTGGGACCTAATGGTTCAGGTAAGTCCAATGTAGTGGAATCCATCCGTTATGTGCTAGGCGAGCAGTCTATGAAGAGTATGCGCGG
>DATDWM010000006.1:0-43273 GCA_036517375.1 Minisyncoccota bacterium | reverse complement strand
AACGCCAACAAACTTTCTGACTTCTTCTTCAAATTCTCTAGTTTTTTTAAATTCTGTAACCCAGCCCCCTGATTTCATATACTCAAAAAGGGCATTAGCCTCTTTTTCATCAAACGATGGCTCCATTTGGGGAATAAAATTTATGTGTTTAAACATATTATTTTCCAGCTTCAATGCGCTTCCTAATTTCTTCCTCAATAAATTTTGGAAGGTCTCTAGGATTATCTAGCCCTATTTTTTTAGTTAACTCTGCTTCAATCTGATGACCAAAGTATCTTTGAGCTTGGGAAAAGGTTTTATCGCCAAAAATTTCCTGCCCTGATTCATTTTCCTCTCTATACCTAGGATCAGCTTCTACTTTATCCACCCTTTCGTCAACTGAACCTATGCTACTACCCATAGTTATATCATCAACATATTGCATTATCTTTTCAAGTTCAGTTACATCTTTATCAAGCATTCTAGGCACATAAGTGGCAGATTTGATTATGCGTATAATTGCGTCATCAAATCCTGCATCTGCTAGAATACGCGATCTTTCTTCTTCAGACTTTCTCTGCCCTTCTAGTCCTTCCTTTTTTAAAGCTTCAATTTCTTTCTTTTTATAAAAATCATGCAAAAGAGCAGCGATAACAAGTTTACTCCTGTCTTCTTCGCTTAACTTTAAAACCTCTGCAAGCACATCAGATTCAACAGCCTCGAGCAAGCAATGCTCACTTACATTTCTCCATCCCTCACTTTTAGCAAGAACTCCATATCGTCTGTGCATAGCAAGTTTACTCTTGTAATGAAGGGCAAAATTAGAAAAATATTTTCTTTTTTTTAACTCAAAATCTGACAATGGTTGCTCTAATTGATTTCTCATATTATTTAATCAAGAGGGTGTTTTGTCACATCTTGATGTCCAATTACATTAGTATGCCTAATAATCTCTGCGTCCTGTTCATTTTTACAAAATATGGCATTTGATGGATTGGAGCAAGCTAGAATATATCCATGCTTTTTCATATAGTCCTCAACTGGTTCTTTTTTAATAGAAATCTCAGCGATTATAACCCGAGGAGAGTATTTTTTAATATCAAAACCAGCCAGAACGTCTGCTTCAGTTCCTTCAGTATCAATGGATAAAATTTCAAAACCCGGAGGAATGTTATGCTTTGCCAGCACGGTATTTAAGCTAACCAATGGAACTTGAATTTTTTTAAATCCGCCAAACCATTTCCCATAACTAGACCTAAAATATCCTTCAAGTTCTTTATCAAGTGTAGACAGAGAGCCGCGATAGTTTGTATAAAAATCCACTGCGCCTTTGTCTTCCCTGCCAACGGCTGCAGCAATAGCTATAGAGCCAGGACGATTTTTTATTAATAAATGTGTGTAATCAGGGTGTGGCTCAATACACACGCCTTTCCACCCCATTTTTTCAAAAAATATAGTATTGCTGAAACAAAGTCCATCCATTGCCCCTATCTCAACAAAATAACCGTCTTTTTTACCAAAAAACAACGGAAGAATTTTTAAGTCTTCGCCATATTGACCAAAAAAAATTGGTTGCGCAGACAACCATTCTTCAGGGTATGAGTAACATTTATTAAAGTCCTTTTTTTCACTCTGGTCGGTAAAAAAAATCTCTTTTATCACTCTTTTAACAACAGCAGGTACAAAATTTTTTATTTTATTGAGTATAAGATTCGTCATAGGATGATTACTATATTTTATAATAATTCTTTATCTTCAAGGAATGGCCCATTTTTAAATTCAAGCGCAATTAAGTTGCTTAAAGCTTCTATTTGTATTGCTCCCTTAAGAACCATAATTCCTTGATTTTCTTTTAAAGTAAGAGTTTTAAAAACTTTTTTATTAAGAAGAATCTGCACTCGCGCCTTACCTTTTGTAATAAAAAACACTTCGTGTAATTGAGTAGTCACTCTGCGTCGTGGTTTATGAAAATGCGCTGGCCACACTTTACCCTTAGGATGATTTAGACTAATTACCTGAAGGGGCAACTTCGTTTCTGTAAGCCCGTGGGTGCCACTTTTATATTTTCCATCAAAAATAAAAGCTATGTTCTTCTTATTGTTTGTTATGATTTTCATTTTATTTAAATACAATAAACTTACTTGGTTCATGTCCTCCTTCCTTTATGTCATTCTCAAGCATTTCTTTTAGTGTTTTTTTCCAGTCATATTCTGGTTTCCACCCTAAAGTTCTGACTTTTCTTGAGTCTCCCTCCAAATAAGGAACTTCATTCGGTCTAAAATATTTTTTATCAATTTTTACATATTTCTTCCAGTCCAACCCTACCAATTTAAAACAGTACTCTAACGCCTCCTTAATACTATGAGCGTCCCCAGTGGCAACCACATATTCATCAGGCTTTCGTTGTTGCATAATAAGGTATATTGCCTTAACATAATCTTTTGAATGCCCCCAATCTCTTATTGCTTCAATGTTGCCCATTTTTAATTGTTTTAATTCTCCGCGCAAAATAGCGGCAATACCTCTGGTTATTTTTCTGGTAACAAAAGTTTCCCCGCGTCTTGGGCTTTCGTGATTAAAGAGAATTCCTGTGGTAGTAAAAAGTCCATATCCTTCCCTGTAGTTTCTAACTAAATGAAAAGATGCCAACTTTGAAACACCGTACGGGCTTTGTGGTCTGAACTCAGAATTTTCATTAAATGGTGGTTTGCTTATAGAAGCGCCAAACATTTCAGAACTGGAAGCCTGATAAAATTTAGTTTTAGGGGCATGATTTTTGATATATTCAAGAATGTGTAACACGCCTAATGTGTTGGTGGCAAGAGTAAATGCTGGAACCTCAAAAGAAACTTTGACGTGGCTCATTGCGCCAAGATTATAAATTTCGTTAGGTTTGAAAGTTTCAATCGCATTAGCTATTGAAATTGGGTCAGTAAGGTCTCCATAGACACAATCAAAATTAGGATTTTTGAACAAATGATCTATGCGTTCAGTATTAAAGTAGCTGGAACGTCGCTGTATACCCATAACCTTATAGCCCTTGGAAAGCAACAGTTCAGCCAAATAGCTACCATCTTGGCCTGTAATGCCAGTAATTAAAGCTCTTTTCATCGTCTAAGAATATCAAAAAAAAGAAGGAAAATCAAATTAAAAAAAAGGAGATTATGAAATGATGATTTTATTAGAAAAACTAATACATCTATGTTAAACTACCACAATATGAAACCAGAAAAACAGATAATTTGTCCAATTTGCCAGAATTCTAAATTGTATATTTTCAACCTACCTAATTATAGCGAGTGCGGAACTTGTAGAATGGTTTTTCAAAACCCTATGCCTAGTGAACTTGAGTTAGCGAATCTTTATAAAAATTATTATCAATTTGCAAAAACAAACCCTAATGCGGAATACGGCTATGATAATTATGAGGAAAACAGGTCGCCTGCGATATTTGAAAAACATTATCTACCATGGATAAAGAAATATGCTACAGACAAAACTGGAAAATTTTTAGATTTTGGCTGTGCAACGGGTAATTTAATACTGGCGCTACGAAATGCTGGGTATGCCAATATGGAAGGGTGTGAATTTGCAGCTGATGCGTTTTTACCTCTCCAAGAAAAAAATATAGCTTGCTATGAGTGCAAGGGGCTCCGAGATAAATCTAAAAAATATAAATATGTTTCTTTGATGGATGTTATAGAACATTTAAGAGAACCTGAAAAAGATTTGAAGGCGATCTCCGAATCTCTGGAAGAAGGAGGGATTCTTTTCATTGAAACTGTAAATATTGACGATTTCTTTGTGAGGTATTTTCATAAAGAAAAATGGAAGGGTATAGCCTCGGTACATACTTTTCTATTTGGTATCACTTCACTTAAAGAAATTCTAAAACAAAATGGATTTGTCATTTTAGAAATAAAAACATATAAAATGTCTGGGTCTTTTATAAAATGGGTAATAATTAGATTTTTATCATTATTTGTAAAAAGTATACGCAATAGGTATAAAAACCCCTCATTCCAATTCACTTTTGGGGATGGAGTAAGGATGGTCGCTCAAAAGATAAAATAAAATATTCTTGGGAGTTAATTATCAAACCGAGCAACTATAAGACGGGACGTACCTTCTGTTACATTTATGGGAGTAAATGTCGCCGGAGGCGTCGATGCGGTAATAGTTAAAGTACCAGATACTGCTGGCTCAGAAGAAACATCCCCCAGTAAACCAACTGTAAGCCCTAAAACAGGTGCATTAGGACCTGAAAAAGAATGAAGGGCTACATCAACTGTACTATTGGGGTTTAGCATTAACCAATAATTCCCGGGCGCTAAAGTAACACTAGAAACTGAAGTAGAATAAATAGTGTCAGCAGTATCAATAGTTGAAGTAGTAACCGAAAACATTTGTGTCTGTCCATCTTCTGAATATACTGATAAATCATAAGTTCCTGCTGTTGTAATTGTACTTCCTGATTTTATACTTATCTTATTTACGGTAATACTCTGTGGAACATTAAATAGTCCTAAGCTCGCCGTGGTATTAACATTGAAAGAACCTGATTGGTTAGTGTCAATACTTGTTGGTAAAATAGGTTTAACAAAATGCGTTAAAATAGGACCAATAGCAAGAGCTTGAAAAGTTGGTTCATTTCCAGATCCGTTGGAAGTTAAAACCTCTCCAGCTAGTGATGTTGTCGTAAACATTAAAGAATTTGCGTGAGCTACTAAACTACTAGAAAGAACAATTGCAATTCCCGCTACTAAGAAAAATCTTTTTGTTTTCATAAGCTAATTGTGTCGGGCCTCATAAAAGGTCCGTAGTTACTTTTAATATTACAAGTATATCACTTCTAACTTGGCTAGAAAAGCTCCTCAAATTTATCCAATACTCCTTCTAGACTTAGATGTTTTTTCGCATACATTAGGCCGTTTTGGCCCATTTGGTTGAGGTTATCTTTGTTATTATATATCTCTCTTACCGCTTCTGCCGCCATATCCACATCTTCCGAAATGACAGCATAGCCGCATCTAGCCTCCTCCAACAGTAAAAATGCATCACTCTCTTTATTTAAAAATGCCAATACTGGCTTGCCAGATGCCATATAGCCCAAAAACTTGCCTGGAATAAACGGAGTTTTATTTTCAGAACTCAAACACACTAAACCAACATCCGAATCCTTCACTAAATGTGGGTATTCATCTTTAGAAATAAAAGATTTTAAAACGATATTTTTTAAGTTATATTTTTTCGCCAAATTTTCAATTTTTATTTTCTTCATTCCATCCCCTACCAATAAAAATATTACATCTTCTAAATCGGAAACTTTCTTAGCCACTTCCACAATGAATTCCATACCCTGCGCTGGGCCCATAATACCAGCAAAAACAAAAATAAATTTATTCTGTAGGGACCACTTTTCTCTAAAAGAAATACCTGATTTCAAGTTTTGATAAAAATCAATATCTACCCAGTTTGAAATAGTTACAATTTTTTCAGATGGAATACCCTTTTTCTCAATTAAAAACTTCCTGCCACCTTCAGAATGAAAAGTAACAACATCAGCATTTTTATATACCCTTTTCTCAATCCACTCAAAGAGTTTCACTACAGGCCAGTGTTTCCAACCCTTTAAAATATTTAGGTCAATCGCGTTCTGAGGGAAGATGTCCTCAAGGAGCAGGATAAACTTAGCATTATATCTTCTTTTAACCATGCTCCCCACAAATGCAAGTGGAAGAGGTGGGCTATACACTATTACCGCATCTATGTTGCCTGTTATATATTTCTTAGCTTTGTGAAAAAAAAGAAAAGGCAATAATAATTGTGAAATGCCACGCACAAAAAAGTTGACTTTGCGGAGCGGTAATATTTTTACTCTAATTATTTTAACTCCATTCTCCTCACTGCAAGTATTGAAAGTTTTACCTTCAAGCTCTTTAGGTAAATAATGTTTAGGGTACGAAGTTAATACCCAAACATTGTGCCTTTTTTTTTGCAATCCTTCAGCAAACTCCTGCATCAAATGCGCGGCCGAAGAAATTTCTGGTGGGTATATATCAGCAACAACTAAAATATTTTTCATAGATTTAGTAAAATCCGTTGGCTCGACGTCTTTTTACTATGTTGGTCAATCCAACAATGTGGCGCAAAACTTTACTGGAAGTATTAATATTACTATAGACTTCCGGAACTTTAAACTTTTCACCATTTTTTACCTCTTCTGTTGTTATTTTTATTGCTTGAAGAATTATGTTTTTATTGAGCCCAGAGAGAATCAAAACCCCTTCGTCATATGCCTCAGGTCGCTCAGAGCTAAGCCTTACCTGCACTGCAGGTAACCCCAGTATTCCCGCCTCTTCGGGAATAGTCCCACTGTCTGACAAGATACAAAAGGCATTTTTTTGAAGATTTACATAATCAAAATAACCAAAAGGCTTATGAAAGTTAACGAGCTTGTGTGCGTCAATCTTGTACTCCTGTAGGCGTTTCGCTGTCCTTGGATGTGTACTAACCATAATGGGCATACCATATTCTTCGGCCACGGCATTTAAAGACTCAATTAATGTCGAAAGAGCTTCTTTGCTTTCTACATTATCCTCTCGATGGATACTAACCACAAAATATTTTCCTTTTTTTAATTTTAACTCTTTTAGTACTTGGGATTGGTCAATGAGTTTTCCATAGTGATGTAGAACTTCGGCTGAGGGTGATCCGGTTACAAAAATCTTTGCGGGATGGAGCCCTTCTCGGAGCAAGTTTGAACGAGCATGCTCACTATAGGGTAAATTTATATCGCTAGTATGATCAACGATTCGGCGGTTTATTTCCTCTGGAACATTTTCATCAAAAGAACGATTCCCCGCTTCCATGTGGAAAATGGGTATTTTCATACGCTTGGCAACAATAGCCGAAAGGGCGCTGTTGGTATCGCCTAAAATAAGCACAGCGTCCGGCATTACCTTTTGGAAAACTTCCTCACTTTTCAAAAGCACATTTGCATACTGCCCCGCTAGGGTATCCGCCTTAATACCTAAAAAGTAATCCGGCTTTCTGATTTTCAAATCATCAAAAAATATCTGATTCATTTCAAAATCATAACTCTGTCCGGTGTGCACCATAACGTGCTCTACGTATTGATCTAATTTTGCAAAGACTCTCGAGAGCTTAATTATCTCTGGCCGAGTACCGAAAATAGTCATAACTTTCAATTTTTTGTTCTGCTCTTTGGTCATAATTTTGATTATACTATACTTCTTCTCTAAAGGTGTCTGGGTCACTAGGATCAAAAACTTCGTTCGTCCAAACCACTAGCTTCATTTCCCCCTCCCCGATATTCTGTATATTGTGGGCCCAATTAAGCGGCATTTCTACAGTCTCTGGTACTTCTCCAGAAACTAAATATTCTTTTAGCTCACCTGAGTTGCGATCCCTCATAGAGATCTTTCCTTTACCTTCAAGGACACAAAAGGTCTCTTTTTTCCTTGTGTGGTAGTGGTTCCCTCGGACCATCCCAGGGTACGAGGTCACATAAAAAACCTGTCCGACGTTTGGGATTTTAAATATTTCTATCAATTCTCCACGCTCGTCTTTATGAATTATTAATTTCTGATCCATTTATTTTTTAAAATTTTTCAATTCTTTTTGAATTTCAGGTAGAGATAGAATTAATTCCTTGGTCTCATCCTTGGTCAGACATTTAGTATTAGCAGAAGTGTAACCTTCAGGCAATAACCCACTCTCTTTTTGTCCGCTAAAATAATATTTTTTATAGTCCATCCCTGGAACTTCTGGAGAAATTTTATAATAATCTCCACAGTCTTCTGCACGAAAAATTTCTTCTTCTGAAAGAAGCGTTTCATGTATTTTCTCCCCAGGTCGGATGCCAACTTCCTTAACCCCGCCCTTATAATTAAATATTTCTAGTAAGGATTCTGCCACATTACCAATACTGGAAGCCGGTGCTTTTCTGATATATATTTCTCCATCCTTGCCATGAGTAAGAGCATAGAGCACGAGATCTATGGATTGGTCTAAAGACATCATGAAACGGGTCATTCCACTCTCTGTAACAGAAAGCGGTTTATCTTTTTTTATAAGTTCAACGAAGTAAGGGATGACAGAACCCCTAGTATACATAACGTTGCCATAGCGTGTGCCACAAAAAACCGTCCCTCCTCGCTTCTCACGAGAGGCGGCAATCATGATTTTTTCCATGAGTGACTTGGTAATTCCCATTACATTGATTGGGTGTACAGCTTTATCCGTACTCAACACTACTACTCTTTTTACTCCCTGGGAAATTGCCGCATCAATTACATTGTGGGCCCCTAGGCAATTTGTCTTAATAGCTTCCATAGGAAAAAACTCACAATTAGGCACCTGTTTCATCGCAGCTGCATGAAAGACATAGTCTACGCCATACATAGCGTGAAGAATGGAATCTTTATCCCGCACGTCGCCAGTAATAAACCGCAGTCTTTCATCATTATACTTGTTGCCCATATCAAACTGCTTTTTCTCATCACGGCTAAAGACTATCACTTTCTTAGGCTTAAGAGTTAAAAGTCTACTGACCACCGCATCCCCGAAAGACCCGGTTCCGCCGGTAACCAGAATAACCTTGTCTAAAATAGCTTCTTCTGTGCTCATGGCTTGATTTTATCAGATGTTTACGTAAATTGCCAGATGTGTTATTTTGAATTATAAGAATACTTAATTACCTCTTCATAGACATTTTTCATCTTAGAAGCTACTTGTGATGGATTAAATTCAACAGAAACCAGTCTTTTTCCTTTTTCCCCCATCTCTTGAGCGAGCTCTGGATTATTTAAAATTTTTAGTAGAGCGCTAGAAACTTCGTTAATTTCTTTCTCCACAACAATCCCAGCGCCATAGTCTTTAACTATAGACCAGATACCAACGCCCCTAGTGATGACCACCGGCAACCCCAAGCTCATGGCTTCCGCAGCTACGACACTAAAGTTTTCTGAATATGAAGTAAGCACCAGAACGCTGCTTTCACAAAGAGCAGCAACTTTTTCTTCACCTTCTAGTGGACCAGTGTGTATAACTTTATCTTTTATTTTTAATATATCAACCATAGAATCGATCTCCTGCTGGTAACCTCCATCTGGTCCAGATAATAATAACACGGCTTCAGTATCCCCTTTTACAACATCAGCAAAAGCTGGCAACAGTGTATCGAATCCTTTTATCCAGTTAAGACGTCCCATAAAAAAGACAATTTTTTTATTTTTGGGAATATTGAATTTTTTTCTAAATAAATTACCATCGAGATGAGGAATAGCTTCTTTCAAAGAAATCCCATGAGGTATCACAATTGCCTTTGTGGCAGGAAACCGGACTTCTAGATACTCTTCCTTCTCGAGCTCAGTCGTGAAATGAACTCCAGCTGCATTAGCTATATTTTTCTTTTCTATGATTGAAAGATAGAGTTTCTTTTTTAACCATTTACTTAAGAGCGGCCTTTTCATCAACATCCCATGCGGGGAAATAATATATGGTATATTAAATTTCTTTCCGTAGTGGGCAGCCAGGGTCAGCATGGAAAGAAAAATTCCAGAGATATGAATCAGATCGAAGTCTTTAGTATTTTTTTTAAGAGCGCGGTGAAGTCCTATGGAGTAAAACCATGGTTTAAAAGTCAGTGGGAAATAAAACACCTTCACTCCATCTATTAGAATTTCTTTACAGGTAGGAACATCTAAAATTTTATTACCACCTGAGTTGCTTGTGTATACAGTTACCTCTACTCCGAGATTCACAAGTTCTTGGTTTAGGCTATGAATTACCTGGATTGGACCACTGACTAAGTCGGCCGGTAGATAAGTTGGAATTATGTGTAATATTTTCATATACTTTTAAATTATATTATTTTACGTAACCCTGTGGCTTACTTTCATACCACCTCTTTAGGCTTTGAATACTGTCCTTGAGTGTCCTTCGTGGTTGCCAGTTAAGAATTTCCTTTGCCCGGCCTATACTAGCATACACTTCTTCGTATTCTCCCATTCTTAGCTCAGAGCTAGGTATTATCTCAAAGTCACTTCCAAGCTCATCTTTTACAGCTTCTATTATTTCTTTGACTGACCAACCCTTACCATTTCCGAGATTAAGAATTGTGCTCTCACCTCCCCCACCTAGATACTCTAAAGCTCTCATATGGGCATCTACTAAGTCCAGGACGTCAAGATAATCCCGAATAGGAGTACCGTCCCTGGTGCCCACCTTGGGGCAAGTAAGCGCAAAGGGTTCGATTCCTAGTGCTCCTCGAACTGCATTTTGCACAAGCAACTGAGAAGGTCTTTTGCTATCCCCTATCTCTCCTTCATCATCTGCTCCCGTAACATTAAAATAACGAAAGATTATATATTTTAAATTATAAATCTTACTAAACTGCTCAATTTTTTCCTCCGCCATTAACTTGGATTTACCATAAGGATTCTGGGGTAAAGTCCTGTGTTTTTCATCAATTGGTAGATATTCCGCATTGCCATATACTGCACAAGTAGAAGAGAAAATTAACTTACTTACATTACCCTCCTTCATTGCTTCAAGCAAGTTTAATGTCCCTAGCACGTTATTTTTGGAATAAAGTTCGGGCTTCCTCGTTGATTCATCCACAGAACACAATGCCGCAAAATGCATCACTGCATCAATTTTTTCTTGTTCAAAGACATTTTCTAAATCTTCTTTCACGCAAAGATCCCCTTCTAAAACAATAAGTTCACCATACTTAGAAAGTGACTCAAGAGGTTCTCTGTACCCACGAGAGAAGTTGTCGAAAGCAATAACTTTATTACCTTCTTTTAATAGTTTTTTTACTGCATGAGAACCAATATACCCCCCAGCTCCTGTTACTAGAATATTTGACATAATTATTGGGAATTAAACTGCACTCTGGGCCATGATCCCTTTTCTACTTCCAGTAGTAGTTGCGCCAGCGCAGACGACTGCGGGTGCTTATTTTCTATCAATCTATGCGCAACGGTATTAAAGCGCGCTTTGTCCCGCTTGTTATAAAAGTACTGGACAAAATGGCTGTAGATGCTCTCCGCATTGCCTATTCTCTCTTTAAACAACCACGGCTTTAAATTAAAAACTTTTTCAAAATACTCCAACGCTTGAGCATAACTCTCCTCTCCCTCAAACCACAGCGCTATGCCGTAATAATAATACGAGTCGGCCAGCCCGCTGTCTTCCGCTATGACTTTATCTAGCACTTCCTTGGCCTCAGTGTATCGCTTCTGATAAACAAGATTCAAAGATAGTCCGTAGCCAAAGTCCGGCCGCTCGGGTGAAAAAACGAGCACTTTTCTTAAATACTCCTCGCCTTTCTTTAAGAGAGTTATATCCTTCTTTTCATTGCCTTGCCGGGTGTATGCGCCGGCAACTGCTGCAAGGAACCGAAAATCATTGGGCATCTTTTCAATGTATTCCTCCGCGCGGAGAAAAGCGGCGCTAAGAATACCCGCGGACTTCTCCGTAGTGGCAGGCACGCTTTCCAGTAAAAAGTCCTGCCTGATAACTTTCTGCGCTATGGTAAAGGGGCTAAATACCGAATCAATATCCTCAAGGTTAACACTCTGGTTTGTCCGCTTAAAAGAAAGGTATTCCTTCATATCCAGATACGCCGGCGCGTCGCCTCGCAAAAACACAAAGCACAAAAAGAGTGCCAACACCGCGAGCAGGGTGCCGGCGTAAATTGTGCCACGCTTGTCTCTGGCTTCCAGTTGTGGACTGGGCGCGGCTATGAACGGATAACCCGCTGTAAAGGCGAGGATCATGAAAAGCGATACGGAGGTTGAAATATTATCAAAAACGAACAAGAGATGGACTAAAAACGCAATCCCTAAGAAAGTAAAACTTGCGGTTTCAAATGAAAACCTATGCTGACGTAAAATCTTTTTAAAATAGAACAGCCAAATAGACAGATACGCTAAGAGTCCCAGGAGGCCATTTGCCACCAGGGCATCCAGGATTCTGTTGTGCGCCCGATCAAACCACTCAATTTCATACTTATACTGCTCGGCATTGTAATACTCGCCGAAAGCCAGAATGTAGTTGTTTGGCCCCCAACCTAAAATGAGTTTTTTCCAACCGTTTTCTTCCGGCGCTACCGAGCGTAGGCTGGAATTGATGCCCAAAAGCCTGGTTTGGGTAGATATATCCTGCGATCCGATAGCAGCCACACGCGCCAGCCCCGGAACACTCTGCCAAAATTCAGCCTTTCGGGTCGTCAAGAATAATGCGGAGAAAATGAAAACCGCGCTCAGGATTATTATGGAAAGCTTTTTTAAATCTAAATTCTTGTATCTAACTTCGCTGCCCCGAAAAGAAAAATAGGCAAGCACCAAGACAGCGCCAAGGACGAGGCCAAGTATTGCACCCCTGGTTTCCGTGATAAAAATACCCGGAAAGGACAAAACAAAAACTCCCGCGGAAATATATTTCCAGAATTTACCGGAAGTCTCCTTGAAAACCCAGGTGGAATAAAATATCGCGAAGATGAGATAGCCAGCGAGAAAGGTGGGATTGCCGACAAACGAACCGGGCCGCTCCGTTCCGGAGAAAAGGTCCAGAAATTCCCTCAGTAGTAGGATAGCCGCCGCAATCAAGCTTAACTTGAAAAACCAAAGCCAATCTTTACGTTCAAATATAAGCAAGCTGAAAATAAATAGCGCGAAGAAGTAAACAATACCCACCAGGCCTTCCCCCCTCTGCACATCTCCCCAGAAGGCCGTGTAAGTATCTACGGCAAAAACCGCGCTCAAAGCAAACAGAATTACAAAGCAGGATACGGATAAAACAAGCGGATTGCGAACAAATAATAAAACTTTACGCGTTATATCCTCCCTGAAACTTTTATTGAAAATAAAACTTGATAAAAGAAGCACTCCTACCAGAGCCAGTACAGATCTGGTAAAAAATATTTTCCCTGCCGAATCGGCAAAAAATACGGAGGTGTCCCGAATTAGCGGCACTGCCGCCAGAGAAAGCAAAAGAATTTTCATTAAATTTTTCATATTTGATCGCTCGTCATTCCATATTCGTAATTGGATATAAATCCTCTTGCGTTATTTGTTTTTTCATCCACTAACCTCTGGTCTTTCACCGTTCGGGCTATAAAAATCGCAATATTGTGAAACTCTGGCACCTTTGGATTGAGGTCAATCAGCATTTCGGCGAATCTCATTGCGATATTGAATTTTCCTTCAGCAAGATACACTTCCACCATTGCCTTGTAGCCCAATTCACCTGTCGGCGAATTATCTATCGCCCGGGCGCCATATTTTTTAGCGATATTAATCATCGCGGGCTCCTTCACTTGTGACACGCCATACAGGCCGCTGGCGATTTTTGATACAACTACCGCGAAACGTAGATCCTCCGGATACTCATCCGACCTTTTCATGGAATATTGAAGCAGGAATTCAAGCTCCTTTTTTGCCGCCTCTCTTGTATTGCCGTCAAGGGTTGGCCACATCCTCTTGTATCGATCCACCATTAAATCAATATGCTGGGATTCGCTCGTGAGAGTGCCGGCCGGAGAGGTATTCATTATATTTTCAAACCGCGCTATTCTCTCCTTGATCGACATTGAATTTATTGCTTTAATTAACTTTGATTCTCGGTTAACCTTAACCGCAAAGCTATAAATCATTAAAACACACAGCAGGCACAGAATTACTGCGACCACAGCCCATGCCACCCCTTTTAATTTTCGGACTCCACTCTCAGATATGGCGCCATTGCTAAATATAAAAACAATAGCAAGGATTACAAAGAAGGCTTGCAGGCTTGATACCGTGTCGAAAGCGAAAAAGAGTTGCGAAAAATAAGCGACAAATAGACCAAATAACAGGGCAGCCGTGATACGCTCGGGGCTCTCGGCGTTCCGACCTTTCCTCAGCAGTGAAACTAGCGCGAAGCCGACAAGCGCCAGATAGAAGAGGGTCCCAGGAATACCGGCAGAATGCGCCATTTCAAATATGTTGTTGTGTGGCTTGTTCACCCAGGTTTCTTTGGGAAATTCAGGCGAAAGCAATTTCGGGTCATAGTATTTATCTCTGCTAATGGAAAAATTGTCCGGTCCGAAGCCTAAAAACGGCCGCTCCGCAATGCCCTTCGCCGCGATATCCCAATACATAAAGCGAACGCCCTCCTTGCGCAGAGCAAAGGTCTTGTATATCTGGGAACTTTCTATGTACAAACTGGCAACCATATATGCTCCAACAATAAAAAAAACAATCAGGACGACCTTAGCAAGAATCGCCTGCGCCTTTTTATTACTAAAATTAAAATAAAATACAACTACTGAAAGCAGCCCCACTACTAGCGACACGGCACCCACTCGCGCTTCACCTAGTAAGTAGGGATTTTTAAAATTTATAAAAATAGGTGAGAAAAGGATTAAGGCAGCGCAAGTCCCCCACAGCCATTTCCTACTTTTCTCGGGTTCTTTAAAAAACAAAATAAGCGCGGAAAATAAAGAAAACGCAAGAAAAATTCCGGCATAGGTGGTGTTACCTATTGTTCCACCGTTCCCGGAGTTGTTTAGAAATTGCCAATTTAGGTCAAACAGCGCGGGCCCCAGATAAACGGAAAGCGCTGCCAACGCTCCGCCAAGCGTAAGAGCTCTAAGTGGCGCGAAGATAGTTTCCTTATTGTAAACAAAAAGCGCGGAAAGAAAAAGAACGAAGCCGAAGAAATAAGTCAAAAAGCCGGTATGGCGGCCAAAGTTGGACCAAAAGGAAGTGGCAGGATCCGGGCTAAAAATTGATGCCAGTAAAAGCCACCCGATAAATGCTCCCGCCACGCCAATAACTATTTTTGATTTTTTATCAAGCAGGAACCTTGTTTTAAATAAATAAAGGATGAAGAGTGACAAGCAAATAGGGCCTATGAATGCCAGAAAAACATATTTGGGTGTAGTGTAAAAAAAGGGATGCTTAGTGGAAAAAACAATCGGTGTGAGCACTAAAGCAAGGAATATCGCTAGCTTCAAACATTTTTTAGTAAAGCTCTCTCCTCGCTCAAGTCCCAACATACTGTTAAGTATATCAATTTTTGATGATTTCATAAATTTCCTTAGATTTTTCAAGCGTCGGGTCTAGAGTTAGAGCGGCCTTGGCATACACCAGAGCTTCTTCCTGCCTACCTTGATAATACAGGTTCACGGCAAGCACCCAATACGCGTGCGGATATAATTCCGAAATTTGGAGCGCTTGCCGAGCGACATCTTCCCCCCTCTTTAACTCATCGACCCTGAAGGTAAATGCTGTATTTATGATATTGGCGTATTCCATCAGGTAGCGGTAGTTATTTTCGTATCGGGGCATATACTTTTCATAAGCATCTAGATATATACGGTATTCTTCCGCAACATTTTTTTCAAGACCAGCTGCCCGTATTTCATCCGAATTAAGCGCGGTTTTCCTTAGAAACTGGCCGGAGGTAAGCCGCAATGCTCCAGAAGGATAGACATGCAGGGAACTTAGTCTTTCATTGAGAGCGAAGCGCTCGGGCCGTTTTCCAGCTGCAGCTATTTTAGAAATTAAAAGATTCTCTCGTGTCGGCATAACTATAAAGAAGTAAAAACTTGCAAGAAATAGCACAGCCAGCAATAACTTCGGCCACCATCTGGTAAACGGTATGTATATCTTTGCTTCCCCTTCGTGGGAAACTAAAAACGCCAAAAGAATAAATACAAGGAAAAGCGTACTGTCAGTCTGGAAAAAAGTCTGGGTCTGAATTAAATGAAAAAATAATATAAAAGGTATAATCACGAAATAAAATTTGCCTCGCTCAAAGTACAATTTTAGACTCCTGAGTAGAATTAAAATAGAAAGTGCCAAAAATATTGCCGAGCCCAACGCCCCAGCCTCAAGCATTTGAGAAAGCGTAAAATTGTGAGCGTTATCGAACCACTCCGTGCTCGCCTCTGCGCGGATAATTTCGGGATTAAAGTTCTGCTGAAACACGTAGCTGAAGTTCTCCGGCCCGTAACCTAGTATTGGGCGCTCCTTGATTCCAGTAAGCGCTATATTCCAGACTAGCACCCGCGCGGACCCTGACTTCTCCTGATACGCTTCATACACCCTACCCTCTTGATTAAGGACGGAGCTTAGGCCGTACGCCAGAGTACCCGACATAAAAACGAGGAGGAGTATGGATGCAGTTATTGTAACTTTTTTGGTCGTAAATTTATGAAGTACAAATAAAAACAACAGAATTAAAATCCCGCCCCATAAAACAAGCGTGGAAGCGCGGGCCAGGCCCAGGCCCGAGAATGCTCCCCAGAGCTCCGGCGTGAAAAAAATTGCAATCATACAGACCATATAAACGGCTCTCCATACTCTAGCTCTTTCTAGAGATAGGCCTATCAAAGAAATGAAAAACACCAGCAAATAATACGCTCCGGAGTAGGAAGTATTGCCGAAGAGGGACCCGCCTTCTTTTATCAATGAAAAAGGGTAGAGGCTGAGCCCGTCCGCTCCAAGGAAGGAAACCACGGCAAGGACGGCACCGGAGAGTATAATGGCACGGAAAATCTTTTGCCACTCCTTTTCTTCCGTAAAAAGCGCGGAAATAACAAAAAATAGGCTCAAGTAGTGGAGCCAGGTCACGAGGCCTGTCATGCGAAAGTAGCTGGACCAGAAGGACTGTAAAAAATTAGGCCCAAACAGCGCCGCAATAAACAAAATTAATACATATACAACAAGCACCCATGTTATGTAACTTTTTTGATAAACGATCTCGCGCCGCGAAAACGAGTACCAAAGAAATGAGAAAAATACAAGTTCGCAAAGAAGAAAAGCAAACATCGCCCGCGGGAAAATACCTGGGAAGGCGAAGCCCTTGATATATATAAACGGAAAAACAAAAATCAAAAAGAGAGCTAAGTATTTCGTCGCTTTTAGCATTGTGGTAATTATACCTGTAGACAAATCAAAAAACCACCCCGAAGGGTGGTTTTTTGATTCTTGCTATTTGATCGGGTTAACCCGGATCAGCTAGTTAGACGTAGGAGCTATTAGCTTCCGTTGTCATCCAAGAAGATCTGCGGAGTCTTGAAGTCTTCCAAGTTGAAAGTGAAATCAAGGTTAGCAGTCTGGGCGTCATCAATTGCGTATGCAAGATTAGCCAAAGCTACAGAGTAGAAACCGTCTGCAAGGTCAACTGTGCCATCTCTAATGTCACAAGTAACTGCAAACCTCTCTGTTGAATCTTCCTCTACTTCGAATGAAGTTGCTTCAGTAGCACCAGTAGGTGATGTGATAGTACATGTTACGTCACCAGTAGCGCCTGTAGCAGGCGTCAAAGTAATGTCGGATTCTGTTGTGCCTCCTGTAGCATCAGGAGCGGTCGAATCAACATACATATCAGCTCCGAACGCAGTTACGTCGAAGGTGATAGTAAATAGACCAGAGTCGCTCTGTGTTGCACTTGCGTCTCCAGCAGTCTTAGCTGCAGTAGCGCTTACAAGCTCAACATTGATACCAACATCACGAACTTCTGAGGCTTCGCCGGTAACAGTACCAGTTTTGTCGCCATCAGCTAGTTCATCACTAGCTTCATCTTCAGCATCAAACTGTGAAAGATCAGTCTGGATTTCTCCAAACTCTGCAAGGATTGTATCTCCTGCAGCTACGTCACCAGTGTCAGTGATACCATAGATATCAACCTTCACTAAGAATTCATGATCATCTCCAGCATCGAGCGTAAGATCCATATCGTCAAAGAAGAAAGTTTCCTGTGTACCTACACCGGAACAGCCTGCGCCAGCCTCAACACAGTCTGAAGACATTGCAACTGATGCAATCTCGTCTCCATCCATCCATAGGGTAATACCGGAAATCATGTCATCAACATTGCCTGCAGAACGAGTGAATCGAACTGGCAATTGATCAATAACAACATCTGAATCTCCTTCAACTTCTAAGTTGAAGGAAAGAAGAGGAATATTGACAGTTTCATCTGTCGCATGAATGTCGATCACATGAGCATCGTTAACATCATCAGCATCTTCGCCGTTAGTGATCTTAAGTTCAGTATCGGAAGATGTTGCGAAGGTAGTGATAGTGAAGGACTCTTCCAGAGCTTCATCCACTGCATCGTCATCGATGTCAAGAGTGAAGGCATCAGTAGTGTTTACATCGTCGCCATCCACGAATCGGATGCTTGATACTCCGATGTTAATAACTGCTGTGTCTCGATCTGCAGAGTCAACGCTGTTTTGAGCAGTAACTCGAACAGATACTTCCTCTTCGTCATCTTCTCGGATGACTGCGCCATTCAAACTGATGCTCTTAGTGTAGACATCATTGCTTTCAGAAAATTCATCCATATCAGCCTCACCTACCATTTCATCACCCAAGAAAACTTGAACTGATGTTACGTAGTCTGTAAGGTTTTCGCTGTCAGCAGCTGTGCCCTGATGCAACTCAACCTTAACAGTTGTAAGTTCAACGTCAGAATCATCAGCTTCGACATCAAAGGATAGAACTCCGACTTCATCCTCACCTTCGCCGACATCTTCAGTAGCGAAAGTATTGGTTTTGGTTGCAGTGATTGATCCTGCTCCACCACTCAAAGGACCTGAAGTTGAAGGAGTTGAACCTGCACTGTCACACTTTGTGCCAGTTGTAGGACTATATCCAGCTGTTGAAGTACAACCTGCTGGAAGATTAGCTCCTCCTGAACAAGGTAAACCTGTGGTTACACTGTATCCAGAAGATGAAGAACATCCTGCTGGGAAAGTGCCAGGTCCTGGCATAGTTATACCCGCATTAATTTGAGCGACAGCGGAAGCTCTAGACATCGGTCCAAGAACTCCGTCCGCAACCAAACCTCTAGATGCTTGCCAAATTTTAGCAGCAGCTGAAGTTAATGGTCCGAATGCTCCGTCTGCAACCAAATTTGCAGAACTGTATCCATTGAAGAATTTCTGCCAGATCAAAGATGCTTGACCTGAACTACCCTGTTGAACTGTCGCTGCATACTGAATGTCAGATGCAGAAACAGCTGCTTGCTGTGCATTTGCTTGCTCTACAGCAACTACTCCGAATGTTGTGAGTACAGCTACTGCCAACACAACGATGGCAAAAAACTTTACTCCTTTTAAACTTAATAAATTACTCATAAATTTTTTCTAATTACTACGCCATTAATAAGTTTCGACAAAACTAAAAGCGTATTTTTCCTATCACTATTTCTATCCGCCAATAATTTATAATAATTAATAATGGAGCGGACAATAAATAATGAACAGATTTGAACTCACATTGAAAACATAGCTATTTGGTTTTCAATGACCTTTCCTTGTTTTCTCTCAAAATTTTTTCGACGAAATTTGTGAGTGAAAACAAATACAATTTTGTGAATACGGATCACATAATAAATTACGTGGATCGTAAACACAGAACTATTATAATATATCACCGCAATACGGCAATAAATTATGTGGATAACTCTCAAATCTTAGCAAGAAAATATCGAACTAAATTTGAGAACGGGATTCTAGGCAGAACCCTCCCACCCTCTCATTCTTGCACACTTTTACGATAAATGCAAATCTCTAATTTGGCTTTTCTAGGAGGTATCGGGACCAACGCTTGGACCCCATCTTATAAAGGACACCTCTCTCTACCATAGATACCAATTCCCTCTGCAGTGTCTTTTCTCCACACGAAGCAATAGGTCCTTTAGCCTTGTCCTTTATGTCCGTTATAGTAAGGCCTAGTGTTCCCCCCGAACTCTGGTAACTATCTTTTATGATACTTATTATCTCGGCTTGCCTGTTCTTCTTTAAGACATCGAAGTCGCTCCCTCTATCGGACATACTATAAGCCTTATTGGACAGAGCTTTCATTAAAGTACTTCCCTTCTGAACCCCAATCCTAGTAGGGGTGAAGTGTCCGATAGGCTTCTTGTGTTCATCTTTATTTTTTGTACTTGAAAGCGCTATGTCTTCTTTAAAAAAGAGGCTCAGATCTGACTGACTATTCCACATATTGGGGCCATGAATCAACGCTTCTAGGGCAGTCCTTAGCTCCCCAAACTCCTTTTTTAAAATATTGCAGTTCATCTCAGAGATGATACTGATAGTCGAAGCAATCTCTAGGAAGGAAATAGTTTCAGAGACTTTGCTAATGGCCTTGATAGAAACATTAATATTGGGGAAGGTGGAGATCGAATAAGTGTCCGATACTATCTCTGTTCCTAATGTTCTCAATTTATTTCTAAGCGGTTCACGGTCATCAATCATGTCCGTAACCATATAAAGAGCAGTTATAAGCTTGTTGGTCTTGCTATAGGACAAGTTGGAAGGTGTAGACGTTTGCCCTGTCTTATACGTAGCTGGTGAGGAGTCCTTAAGGTTTTTTTCGTCCCTTATCATGTGTCCATTATATATAGGACAGGATATAAGTCAATTAGGCGTTAGGCTCTAGGCGATAGCTAAATTAATTTGAGATTTAATAAAACATTCTGAATTAAAAGCTAAAGCCTAGTACCTAAAGCCTGTATCGTGTTAAAATACTCGCATGGCAAAAAACGGAAACAAGAAGAAGGGTTACGAAAATTTCTCAAAATTAAAAACGGAAACTAAACACGGGATAAAAGCAGTAGTTTTTTTTGTTTTTGCTTTATTTTTTTTAATGTCCGCATTTGGTGCAGCTGGAGTCGCCGGAGGACTGGCATATGAAAAACTTCATTACCTACTCGGTGTCGGATATATTTTATTGCCGACACTTTTTGTCTTGCTTGGATCTTCATTCATTAAAAGAGATGGGCCTAACATTGGCTGGACTCGCACTCTAAGCGGGGCAATGTTCCTACTTTCTTCTTTGGGCATCATTGATGTCGTATCCGGGAATCATGCAGGCGGACTACTGGGGGAAATTCTATCCACCCCGCTGGTTTCACTCTTTGAGATTTATGCAAGCATAATTTTCCTGGGAGCAGTTTTAATAATTTCAATTTTAGTTATGTTCGATACTAGAATATCTTTCAGCGGGTTTCTAGAGAGCATCCAGGAGATGTTTAGTAAGGACAAAGAAAAACCTGCTCCTCTCCCAGAACCAAAAGAAGTAGATGAAGAAGAGGAAGTTGAAGAAAAAGAGAGTGCGGGAGAAAAAATAAAGAAAGCGCTCGGTATGAATAAAGAAGCTCGCGAAAAAGAAGAGGAAGAAGACATACCTATAAAGAAGAGGCGGACGGGTTTAATTTCCACTTATGTCCCTCCCCCACTGTCTTTGCTTGAGGAAGATAAAGGCAAACCAAACAATGGTGACGTAAAAGCAAATTCAAATATCATCAGGCGGACTTTAGCCAACTTCGGTATTGAAGTAGAAATGGATGAAATCACAGTAGGTCCGACCGTCACCCGCTACGCGCTCAAGCCCGCAGAAGGGATGAAACTCTCCCGTATCGTCGGACTCCAGAGTGACCTCGCCTTGGCGCTAGCCGCACACCCCATACGTATCGAAGCACCTATTCCAGGTAAATCATTAGTGGGTATCGAAATTCCCAATAAATCAAAATCCATCGTCGGACTCGCTACCCTCCTAGGTGATGACAAATTCCAAAATAATCCCCTGCCCTTACTCATTGCCTTGGGTCGTGGAATCTCTGGACGTGCAATATTCGGCAACCTAGCAAAGATGCCACACGCACTGGTAGCCGGAACCACTGGCTCTGGAAAATCAGTGGCCATACATTCCATAATAACTTCCCTCTTATACAGAAACGGACCGGACGATTTGAAATTTATACTCATAGATCCAAAGCGCGTAGAGCTCACCCTCTACAACAACATACCGCACTTACTAACTCCTGTCATAACAGAAGCCAAGAAAACAATCCTAGCCCTAAAATGGGCCGCTAAAGAGATGGACCGTCGCTACGACATCCTGGAATCAGAGTCCGTTCGAGACATAGAGTCTTATCACAACAATGTTTTTAGTAAGGGCCCAAAGAAAATGAAGCGAAACGCCGAAGGCGTGGAAATGGAGGTGGACGTAGATCGCCTACCTTATATAGTCATCATAATAGACGAGCTGGCAGACATTATGAGCTCCTACCCCAGAGAGCTGGAGTCCGCCATTGTACGACTCGCGCAAATGTCGAGAGCAGTGGGAATACATTTAATACTTTCCACTCAGCGCCCTGAGGTAAATGTCATCACAGGCTTAATTAAAGCCAATATTCCGGCACGTGTAGCGCTCAAAGTTTCTTCCCAAATTGACTCCCGTACGATTCTGGATGCTGGAGGTGCGGAAAAATTGTTGGGAGCGGGAGACATGCTCTACTCTTCGGGAGATGCACAGCCGGAGCGTCTACAGTCTGCCTTTATTTCCGAGTCTGAAGTAAAAAAAGTTGTAAAATATCTAGCCGATGTATATAAGGATGAAGTGTCTGAAGAGATAGCGCTAACAGCAGGATCCATATCTCCTGATAAAAGTATTTTTGAAGCCACCCTCGAGGATGAAGACAATGGAGACGATGATGAAATGTATGAGGAAGCAAGGCAGTGCGTCATTGAAGCCGGCAAAGCCTCAACTTCCTACCTGCAAAGGAAATTAAAATTAGGCTACGCCAGAGCGGCAAGACTAATGGACAAGCTAGAAGAGCGTGGTGTGATCGGACCCGGAGACGGAGCCAAGCCCCGAGACGTATTAGAGAGAGTCGCTCACGATGAAGCTGGAAACAATGTAGTCTAGTACCGCAATATAAATAAATGACCCAGCGTGTAAAAAAATTACTGAAAATCTCCTTATTTACTTTATTTGTTATTGTAATTTCTATTTATGCCTTATTTCGTTCCAACGACCTGATATTCGGGGTGAAGATAAAAGATGTTAATATAGTAGATGGATCGAAAGCCACAGAAAACATACTGCGAGTGATTGGAAAAGCTAGAAATGCCACTGATTTAACCCTAAATGGCAGAACAATATCCATTGATAAAGAAGGGAATTTCAATGAGACAATAGTCCTACTTTCAGGTTATAATATAGTAAGTATTGAGGCAAAAGATAAATTTGGGAATGAAGATGAAGCCCATTATCAGTTAATTTATTAAAATCACATGAAAAAATCCAACAAAGAAGAAAAGAAAGATAAAACAGTGGGTGAAGCAGTCTTAGCAGACACTCTCAAATCTATCCAAACCAAATTTGGAGAAGGCTCTATTATGAAATTCGGCGATGCGCCAAAGGTAGACATTAACGTCATACCTACTGGATCTATCGGCCTCGACATAGCGCTCGGAGTTGGCGGAATTCCTCGCGGAAGAATTATTGAAATATTCGGTCCAGAGTCTTCTGGTAAGACTACCCTATCCCTCCACATAGTGGCCGAAGCGCAAAAGCTAGGCGGTGTATGCGCTTACATTGACGCCGAGCATGCCATGGATCCAGATTATACAAAAAAGCTCGGAGTAAATATAAACGATTTACTTATTTCCCAGCCGGATAATGGTGAACAAGCGCTCGAAATAGTGGAGAGCCTAGTCCGCACGGGAAAGGTTGATGTGATTGTGGTGGACTCAGTAGCAGCGCTCACTCCTAAAGATGAAATTGAGGGTGATATGGGTGCCTACCACGTGGGTAAACAAGCCAGACTCATGTCCCAGGCCTTGAGGAAGCTGACTGCTATCGTCGCTCGCTCCAAGACCTCTGTTATTTTCATTAACCAAATAAGAATGCAGATAGGTGTCATGTTCGGCAACCCCGAAACTACCCCGGGAGGTAAAGCGCTTAAATTCTACACTTCCGTACGACTTGATATTAGAAAAATAGCGCAAATAAAAAAGGGAGAGGAGGTCGTGGGTAGCCGCACTCGAGTAAAAATAGTAAAGAATAAAGTAGCGGCCCCTTTTAAACAAACTGAATTCGATATCATTTACAACGAGGGTATTTCCAAAGAAGGCGAAATTATGGCCCTCGGAGAGAAATTTAAGATTATTGAAAAAAGTGGAAATTCATACTTCTATATGCCAAGTGGTGAAAAATCTACCGACGCCAAAGGCTCTGGCGAGACAAAGGAAAAAGTAAAGCTCGGAGTAGGATACGATGCAACTCGGACTTACCTTAAAGAAAATAAAAAAACAGGTGACCAAATTCTAAAAGAAATCCGCAAGAAATTTGCCGAAGAAGCCTAGTACCCCTAACCAGGGGAGGAGGGCCCTGCCCCCCTTAAATAAGGGGGGCTCTAGGGGGTTGAGTTTATAAATTTTTCTGCTAGTATGTTGCTATGTCCCAACTTCAATACAATGAAATTCGCGAAAAGAAAATAGTTATTTACGATGGCGAGCCAGCGGAAGTGGTAGAGTCTCATGTAGCGCGCACCCAGCAAAGAAAACCTCAGAACCAAGTGAAGCTCAAGAGCCTCATCTCGGGCAAGACCATTGCCGCGACTTACCACGTTTCTGATTCTGCGTTAGAGGCGGATATAGAAAGAAGAGAAGTTACCTTCCTGTATGAAAACCGCGGCGAGTACTGGTTTTGTGATCCTAATGATAAAGCCAACAGATTCAAGCTTGATGAAGCTCTTATGGGCAATGCTGCGAAGTTCTTAAAGACGAATGGCAATGTCACTTCCCTGGTCTGGACTAATGATGACGACGAGGAGAAAATAATAAAAATAAGCCTGCCTATTAAAATGAACTTCAAAGTAAAAGAGGCTCCGCCAGCAGTCAGGGGCGACACGTCCAAGGGTGGCAACAAGGTCATCACGCTTGAAAATGGCACTACCTTAAATGCTCCGATGTTTGTAGCCGAAGGCGATACCATCAGCGTCAACACCGAAACCGGTGAATATGTAGAAAGAATATAAACCGTAAGTAAAAAAAGCCCCGAGTGGAGCTTTTTTTACTTATACTTATTTTTTATAGGATTAACAAAAAAATACTTCAAAAATCCTTTCCATCTGTTCCCTCTTATGTACCCAGATACATGGGTCTTTGACCAAACATCAGGGAAAATTTTATCTGCGAAATATTTTTTTCTCAAAGAGATATACCAAGAATTATTATATATTTCCCAGAATTCACTTTCTGAGTAATAAGCGTGTGCATACAGCATTTTCCTACCATTATGATCTTTGGTAAACTGCTCAAATTTTTTATTGACCCCAATGGGATTAGCTAGATATTTTGGAGTTTGTCCCCAAATACCAACATCTATTAAAAGATCCGAGTCAATATAATGTGGCGACAATTTCTGCTCAGTACTAGTAGATTTTACTGGACATAACCATAAAGGATATATACCAACTTCTTTATCGTTATATTCTAAGCATGCAAGTGTTTCATTAAGAGGAAAATATATATCTTGTAGGAAATATTCTTGCGATACATTTAATGTATGTAGTGCCTCATATAGCTTGTGAGTTTTAGCATATCCATTGAAAAGAAACCGGGTAATTTTATTGTTTGGAATTCCGAGCAAAGGAAAAGCGAATTCTCCCATCCAAAATCCGCCTCTATTGTATCGAAATAAATAATCTTGAATTGGTACAAGCTCTTCTTCTGGTATTGTCGTTACTTTTTGGGCACGTTCATAAAACCATAGATCTCTTATTTTAGAATATGTCTTAATTGGTAGATTGCTAATATCTGATCTTTCCCCAGTTATTATTACTCCATGCGATGAGCTATACATAATTGCATCTAGATAATTTAAGTCCCTATCTTGGGATAGTTTTTTTATTAAATCTAGAGCTTCCTGGAATGAAGCAACTAGAAGATAAGTCGTCTTAATATATTTTTTTGCTTGAGTTAGGCGCAGTTTTATAGAGGTAATAAGACCGAGACTACCATAAGACCCTGAAATACCGTAGAAGATATCTTGATGATTCTCCTTGGAGGCAATGATTTTTTCGCCATTGCCTAAAATAATTTCATATTCTGTACATGTGTCTGAGAGTTGTCCATATTTGAAAGAAGAACTTTCTAGACTTGCTCCATTTATTGCACCACCACAGGTAATCTTAGGAAATTCCATCACAACTAATGGAATTAGTCCTAGTTTCAGCGTAGCTTTGACCAAGGTTTCCATTGATACTTTTGGTTCAACTAGAGCATAAAGTCCGCTAGCGCTTATTTCTAGTATTTCATCAAAAGAGGATATGTCTATGTAGCTACTATTTGAATTCGGTCGAGTTGAATTCGTGCTTCCATGATAAAAACGTATCTTATCTTTTTTGTCAGATAAAAAATATTTTCTAATCTCTTCCGAGACGACCTCTATTTTTTTATTATGGAGATCAAGAGACAAACTATTTAAAGTTATTTAGCTACGAAAGGAAGAAGGCCCATAAAGCGAGCATGCTTTACTGCAGCGGCGAGGGCTCGCTGGTTCTTGGCAGTAACGCCAGTGCGCCTATGCCCTACTATTTTACCGTTAGGATTTAGAAATTTCTTGAGGATTTCAATATCCTTATAATCGATGTATTTTATATTATTTGCTGAAAAGTAATCTTGTTTCATATTTTTATTATAACTTTATAAACTCAGGGTTAGAATGGTATATCTTCAGGGCTAATGTCTTCTTCTGGATATTCAATAGAGTCAACTTCTGGTTCCTGGGGACTAGATGGAGATTTAGCAGTTCCTCCAGCGCTTGGTGTAGCGCCTCCAGCTTTAGCACCAAATTGAGTTCTATCAGCCACTATCTCTGTACGGTACTTCTTCTCCCCGCTTGTCTTGTCATCCCAGCTCCTTGTCTGCATTCTTCCTTCTACTAGTATCGAGCTACCCTTCTTCATATACTGTGCCACTGTCTCGGCTTGCCTGCCGAAGACTACTACATTGTGATAATCAGCGGATTCTTGTCGCGCACCGTTCTTGTCTTTCCAGACACGGTTGGTAGCGAGTGAGAATGTGCACACCTTAATCCCTGAAGGAAGGGAGCGGAGCTCCGGATCGCGAGTAAGGTTTCCTATTACGATTGCTTTATTTAAGTACATATTTAAATTAATTAAACTGCTACCATTGCATCTATCTCTTTATCAATCTCTTCTTTATTGATAGGCACAACTTCCTCTCCTTCTTTAGGTTTATCAGCGTTTGGCTTGCGGTAAGCAGAATCTCTACCCACATACCTCTTTGCCGCGATGGTATTTTCTTTAACTGTCTTTAATATTAAAAATCGAATCACGTCTGGACGAAGGTCTAGCTTTTTCTTTAGTTCCAACACCTTCTCCCTATTCATCGAAAACTTCATCCAGCCAAAGTAAGCGTTGTTGAATTTACTTCGGGTGTTAGCCACAGTCTTTTGCATTGTGTAAGCAAGCTCGGTCATCCTAGGTATCTCGTCTGAAATAGACGCACCTCCGAAAGAGCTAACGAGTTCTTTTAGGTTCGTAAAAGTAGCCCCCACATTTTCTTCAGAAATAGTAGGCACTAAGAGATAGCTAAGTTCGTAAACTCGAGCCTCTGTCTCTTCTCCTGTTACGATATTTTCTTCATCTGACATGGATTTCATAGTAGCAAAAACTGTCTTAGTAGTCAAATCCCGAAGACCCGTCTGGCATTCGTCATAATGGCTTTCGCCACATCTTCTTCGGGCAGATTCTTGATCTCGGCAATCCTTTTAACCACTTCTTTGACATACGACGGCTCGTTGCGCTTGCCACGATGTGGAGTAGGGGTCACATAGGGGGCATCAGTCTCGGACATAATCATATCAAGCGGAGTATTTCTTATTACTTCATCGTAATCATGAGTGAAAGTAATAACGCCGGTGAAGGATAAAGTAAAGCCAAAATCGACAAAGGCTTTAGCCACATCTGGACTGCCAGCAAAAAAGTGCACATCTCCCTTTACTTTTGCATATTGTTTTAAAATTTCTAAAGCATCCAGGTAAGCATCGTTATTACTATCTGTTGGGTTATTGCGAATATGTAACATTAAGGGTTTATTAAATTCATTCGCCAGTTCTATCTGCTCAATGAAGGCGCTCTTCTGTTTAGCGATTGAATCCTCATCCATACGGTAATAATCTAGTCCACATTCCCCTATCGCCACTATTTTTTTATTTGCCTTTGGATTTTTTAAAAGTTCCTGATATTTATTTTTGTCGAACATTTCTCCACGTGAAGTAAATTCTTTTCCTTCCTCCCCTAATTCTTTTTTATCATGGAACGACGCACCAGTGTGTATCGGATGAAGTCCAATGATTGCATACACTCCTTCATCATACTGATTCGCCATTTCTACCGCCTTAATAGAAGTATCGACTTGTGTGCCCACATTAATTACCCAAGTATCACTATCTTGGGCGCGACGAATAACCTCGTCCCTGTCGGCATCAAAGGCGGTAAAATTGACGTGCGAATGGATGTCTATATATTTTGGTTGCATATTATTGGGTTATACCCCCTCCTGGCCTCCCCCTACCTTAGGTGGAGGGTTGGGTGGGGGTACTAGTCTTTGCGTAAAAATAAAGGAACTTCGGGCTTTTTATTAGCTTTTATAAGCTTTTTAAGAAGTACATTTGTTTCTGGCATTATTGGGTTTAACATGCGGGCAATAGTATAAAGACGAACAACCATGTCAGAAATTAATTCTTTGCCTTTCGCTTCATCCACTTTTATCACCTTGAATGGCTCCGTCTCCTGAATATACTTATCTAGCTCTGCTATTTTTGACCAGACGTAGTCTGTCGCTTGTTTAATATCAAACTTTTCAAAAAAACTAAAATATTCTGTAAGGTCTGAACTCTCTGGTATCTCTGGGCACTTTTCTAAATACTTTTCTGATAAAGTAAGAATTCTGGAAGTTAAATTCCCTAGGCCATTAGCTAGGCCCGCGTTGTACGCATCCTTGAACCGCTCCATCGTGAACGGACTATCTTCAAAAGGAGAAATTTCACGTAGTAAAAAATAACGCAAAGCATCCGTGCCATACTCCTTCACAATATCATTTGGACTTATTACATTACCTAGAGATTTAGACATTTTAATTCCACCTTCTCCAGTTATAAAGCCATGATAAATAACTGTATCAGTTGCAGGCAATCCGGCGGAAATTAGCATCCCCTGCCACATCACGGACTGAAACTTCACCATATCTTTGCCAGCCATCTGAACTTTTTCTCCATTTATCCAAAATTTTTCAAAATTATCTGTGTTGTCTGGCCAGCCAAGTGTAGAAATATAATTCACGAAAGCTCCGAACCATACATACATCACCTGGGTATCGTCCCCTGGTATGGGTATACCCCAAGAAACACGCTCTTTATTTCGAGAAATAGAGAAATCTTCCATTGAATTTTGTACAAAATCTAATGCTTCCTTGCGACGCCATTCTGGAATGATAGATTTTTCTTTATTTAAATATTCTAACAATTCTTTTTTGTATTTACTTAATTTAAAAAAGTAATTTTCTTCCTCGACCCGCTCCGGAGATGTTAAGTGTATCGGGCACTTACCTTCAAGTAAATCTTTTTCCGTATAAAATGTTTCGCACCCAACACAATAAATTCCCACATATTTTGATTTATAAATATCACCCTTTTTCTCACAAAGACGCCAAAACTCTTGCGCAGCGGCAATATTCCCCTTACTAGTAGTTCTAATAAAGTTATCGTAAGAAAGATCTAAAACCTTTTTTAAATCTAGAAACTTCTGCGCATAAAAATCAACGTAGTCTTGAACATCTTTCCCTTCTTTCTCACTTGCTTCCCAGATTTTCTGACCATATTCGTCTGTCCCAGTGCTAAAAAAAACTTGTTTCCCCGTAAGACGCTTATATCTAGCTATTACATCTGCCTGAACAAGTTCTAGCGCAAATCCAATATGAGGATCCGCGTTTACATAAGGAATAGTCGTTGTAATATAGAAACTATCTTTTTTCATTTTTGGCTAAAATTTTACGTTTCTCTATATCGTTTGATAGCTCTACCACAAGGATAGATAGAGGTATCGATAACACTATTCCCCAAAATGATGCGAGCTCAAATCCAATGAGTGCTGCTAGAATAATGACAATAGGTGAAAGGCCCACTATCTTTTTTATAATTAATGGCGCAAAAAGGAAAACTTCGAATTGATGAATTATAACGTACGCTCCAGTAACCATAGCAGCACCTGACAAACCTTGGGCTGAATAAGAAAAGGTAATGGCGGGAATAAGTGCCACAAATATGCCATAAGGCACTAGCTCCATAACTCCCGCAATAATAGCCAGAAGCAAGGCATACTGAATACCAAGGAGTGAAAGCACTAAATAAATCAGTACACCTACCACGAGGCCCAATAAAAGCTGCCCCTTTACCCATAGCGCAATCTTCCGGCTGGAGCGATCCCATAAGTCTACTACGTAATTCTCATGTTGTATTGGCAATATCAATCTCAAGAAACTTTCTATGCCTTTTTCCTGGATAGATAGGTAGAAAGAAATAAGGACAATCATTCCTACGTTAAATATACTTCCGAAGGCCACTGATAAGGTGCTAAGAAATCCTCCAGAGAGGTTCTGAACAAATGCCTTGGACACTGAGGCGAGTGAGGTGAAGGATAAGTTGTTAGATAGAGTAGCCACGATATCCTTGGCGCCAGAGAAGGCATCATTTTGGAAATAATTCAAGAAGTAAACTCCTGGAACATACGAGGACATAGCGGTGGAAAAATTATAAATTTCAGTTATCAAAAGTGGAGCAAAAAGATAAAACATGCCGGACAAAGCCAGTATGGTCACAACATACAAAATGACCACTCCGAAAACACGACCGATATTAAATTTTCTGAAATGCGGTATGGCTGACTCTACAAAGGAAGCAATGATGATAGAGGTCAATATAATCAGGAGTAGATCGCGCAAAATCCAAAGCATAATAATGCCCACAAGCACTAAGGCAGCTCGAACCATAGTTCCTGTAGTGATAGAAATAGAATTTACATTACCTTTTTCCAACATGAGAACATAATACCACAAATACCCTAAACCTAGAAATAGGAAAAATATCTAAAATTTCAGCGTTTTAAGAAACTTGGACTGGTCCCTAAAAGGTCCAATGAGCGCTAAATTTAGTTTATTATTTTTGAAAATCTCGCGAGCCAGGTCTTGAATTTGTTTAGCAGTAACCTTGCGGATATCCGCCGCTTTTTCTTCCGCGCTTTTCACCTCTCGCTTCAGTAATTCCTGTCCCCCATAGAAATTCGCAATATCATCCGTTGACTCAAGCGAGAGCTTCATGTTACCTATCAAGCATTCCTTTACTTTACCCAGCTCCTCATCGGAAACTTTGTAATCTTTTAATTTTTTACATTCTTCAAGCACTGCCTTCGTCACTTCGTCGATTCTTTTATTATCGACTCCAGCTGATATCTGGAAAAATCCGTGGTCAGTATATACATCATTATAAGCACGCACATAGTACCCCACCCCCATTTCCTCACGCAGTTTCTGAAACAGCCGAGAGCTCATTCCCCCGCCCAAAACTCCACCCAAGACAGAAAGTATTGCATTTTTCTTGTTAAATAAATCATACGTACGTACCCCAAGTACGAAATGCGTCTGGTCGGTCTTTTTAAATTTTAGTAGTACCTCTGGTTTCGTCTGAAATTCTTTTACTTTTGGTTTTTTATCTTTTTGGCCAGATTTTATGTCAGCGAAAATTTTACTCACTTCCATAAAAACTTCTTTCTCTTTGACTTGCCCAGCTACTACCAAGACGGTCGCTTCCGGCAAGTAATGCGCCGCTTTATATTTCACAAAGTCATCACGCTTCATGTTTAAAATATTCTTCTTCTCCCCTGCGATGTTCCATCCCGCCGGCTGATCACCATACAGAAGCTTCATCATCAAGTCTTGCACATGCCGATGTGGCATATCTTCATACATATTTATTTCTTCTATGATTACCCCTTTTTCTTTTTGCATCTCGGCCTCTGGAAAAGTAGAGTTCAAATAAATATCAGAAACAATATCTAAAATCTGCTTAAAGTGCCTTCCATCGCTCTTGGCATAATACCCTGTATATTCCTGGGCGGTAAAGGCATTATAATGGCTCCCCAACGCGTCTAGTTCCTTTGAAATATCAATCCCCTTGGGTCTCCGGCTGGTACCCTTGAAACACATATGCTCTAGGAAATGTGAAATACCGTTTACCTTCTTTGTTTCGTATTTAGACCCGGCTAGAACCAACACGAGTACTGTTACTGTAGGATTGTCCTTCATCGGCACCACGATCACTCGCAGGCCATTAGGTAAAACTTTTTTTGAAAACTTCATTCTAATTTATTCTATCTTTGATATAATTTTTTAAATCCTCTACCTTTATTCTCTCTTGCGCTCCGGTATCTCGATCCCGAACGGTAACAGTATCATCGGTAAGTGTGTCAAAATCAACCACAATGCAAAACGGCGTACCTATCTCATCCTGCCGTCGATAACGTTTGCCGATGTTGCCGTTATCATCCCATGCCACTCGGCCAAACTCTGCTTTCAGCGGCGCATAAACTTTTGTATTAGCATATTCTACTAGCTCCGGCTTGTTTTTAAGTAGTGGTGACACGGCGCAAATTATCGGTGCCATGTTGGGCTTAAATTTAAGATACGAACGCACTTCGCCGTCTTTTTCATCTTCGGTGTAAGCTGAAACGAGCAGTGCTAAAATTGCTCGCCCGACACCAAAGGTAGGTTCTATAACGTGGGGGACCATTTTCTCTCCTGCTTCTTCGTCTATGTATTCAAGTTTATGATTCTTTAAATCAAAATCAGTTCTGTATGCGAGCCCAAAAAGTTCACTTTTACCGAAAGGAAAATCAAATTCAAAATCTATGGTCCGACTAGAATAATGCGCTCTGTCTTCTTTTAAGACTTCTAACTCATGAACTTTATTCATATCAATCCCTACTTCTTCCATCCAAGAAAGCATTTCATCTCTCCAGTATTCAAAATATTTTTCCCACTCAGTTCCACGAATAAAATATTCTATCTCCATCTGCTCAAACTCACGAACTCTAAAAATAAAATCCCGAGGGTTGATTTCATTCCTAAATGCTTTTCCGATTTGCGCCATACCAAAGGGAAGCTTGGGATGAAAAGCGTCTACTGTGTTTTTAAAGTTCACGAACATACCTTGCGCAGTTTCAGGACGTAAGTATGACACAGCCGAGGAATCGTCTGATGCTCCAATTTTTGTTTGGAACATCATATTGAATTGTCTTATGTCACCTAATTTACCACTACACTCTGCGCATTTTGTTTTATCTTCAATCTGATCAGCGCGGAACTTTTTGTGACATTTTTCACATTCCACCATAGGATCAGCAAAGCCAGCGACATGTCCTGACGCCTGCCACACTTCCTGACGCATCAAAATAGCTGCATCGACACCGTACATATCTCTGCGCGAGTCTACAAATTTCTTCCACCAATTTTGAGTAACATTATTTTTTAGCGCCAATCCAAAATGCCCCCAGTCCCAAGTGCCAGCCAATCCCCCATATATTTCCGAACCTTGAAATACAAACCCTCGCCTTTTACAAAGCGAAACTATCTTTTCCATTAAATTATTTTCTTCTGTTGCCATATTTTATTCCACTACTCTGTCCCCATTTTGTGGGAAGGCGGCATCATTTACGAGTCTAGTGTTAAGCGATGCCTTATTGACCCGCACATCCACATTAGCAAAATCGTCGTGCCCCGTCAAAACTGCATCATTAATGAGTACTGGTGAAGTATTTACCTGAGAAAGTGACGGCGTCAGTATCACGACGAAAGACACCTCGCGGCCAGCGCTGGTGATCCCCGCACCCTTCGGGATACTGCCCACATTCCAAGTTATTTCTTTAGTAGAAGAGTTATATGCTAAATCCTCTCCAGTGGGAGAACTGCGCGAAGCAAAACTTACCCAAGAAGGTAGCCTCGCAGTCACTACTCCTTTAGAAATATTATTAGCGGTGTTGGAAAGAGACCAGACTATGGTGTAACTAGTCTCCTTCTCCACCTTAGGTGGGATAGATCCTGTATTCTTAAAGGGTCCAGAGAAATAAAGTGCCTTGGCGGCAAGCCCTACGTCCGAAATTATGCGGACGACTGAAGAATCTTTATTACTTAAATCTTTAGACTCGTATCCTTCAAGTGACTGCTTGCCAGAAATACTAACCTCAATATTTATGGACGGATTTGTGAGCATGCCTCCTCCGGCTGAAAATAAAGAAAGTGGCGAGAGGCTAAAGTTTACCGAACCGGAATCCCCAGGATTTATTTCTCTAAATTTACTAACGGAATTTTTATCCCAAATCATTACGTCTCGAGAAGAATTATAGAAACCTCGCTCCGGAGATACTGTTTTACGATTAAGGGCATTGCCAGAGAGCTTGGCTTCGATTTCTAGATCATTTATCTTGGTATCCAGGTTGTTAGCAAATCGTATTTCACCGCTAATCCGACTGTTGGCATAACTAGTGTAGGCGCCCTGATGAACACCATTTATATAAAGTTGCGCCTCAATCAAAGCCTTCTTGATAGTAACTACTTTGTCGTAAGAATTAAAAATAACATCAATCAGAGATTTATCAGAGGTAGACTGTGAGCCACTCGAAACGCGAAAAGTCTTCTCCTCTCCATCAACCACATCTAGCATCTTACCTTCAATAGAAATATCTTTCTCTGCACCGGGAGCTAAATCCCCCAGGACCCAGATGCTGTTGCCGAAGGATGGCGAGGGCGTAGCCTTAGCAAACTGGAATCCGACAGGATAATCAACGCGCAAAATAATATTGGAAGCCGGGTTTGTAGAATTTAATGTTGCCTTCACTTTTAGAGTTACATCTTCGTTTGAGCTTGCTGTGTCCGGTGCTTCAACTGAAATATCTATCGGTGTAGAATTTATACTTACATCATGCAATTTATCTTTCACGAAAATAGCATTAGATCCTTCCACGCGGTATTCGATAGAGATCTTTATATTTCGCACACTGCCCTGCTCGCCGAAAAGAATTAATTTAACATTTTCATTACGTATGCCTCCGGCAGGAATGGTGCCGAGTGATTCACGTATCCTCTCTGTGTCGGAGCCCGAGCTCGGGTTACCGCTTTTAGGATACTCTAGCACCAGATCTACAAGCTCTAGTGGTGAATTGTTTCTATTAGTTATGCCAACCTGTAGAGAAAGCTCCTCCCCGCCAGCGGTAAATGTATTGCCGAGTACTGATATTTCAATATTGTCATTAGAAACAGTATTACCCGCCACAAAATACATGTAGGATGCATAACCTAGAGCTAAAACGAAAAAACCAAGTGAGAAAAGGAAAAACTTTTTAAATACTGAAGTTTTCACAAAAAGTTGATCTCCTGCTTTCCGTACTATCTCGCCCCCCACTGTCCAATGATCCGGAACGTTGGAGCTTTCCAAATGCGTAAAACTATCCCGATGTTCTATCTCCGTCTTGTAATTTTTACTGAAAAGCTTCCTCTTGAGCTCCTCTATTCTGTTTAATTTATTTCTATCGCCCTCTGCCATCTCGATATTATATCACAAGTCTATAAGTGTGTTTCTTTCAGCGCTTTATTTATCGCCTTTAATATTTTTGTTCTTTCCTTAGAAGCCTCGAAGACTAAATTCTCTTCAAAGGGTGACTGAATGAGCGTATCTACCGCATCCCCAGCACCTATGTAGCCTAGGTTGTTGAGTATTCGGAGGACAATGATAGTCTCTATGTTTCGTAACTCTTCACTCGTCTCTGCCTTCTCTAAAATAGTAAATCCATTCAATAGTTCCTGGAAAAGTACTATGTTCGGCTCTACTCCGGCAAGCAAGCGCTTGAGCAGTCGAGCAATGTTTACTAAAACTGCAAAGTTGCCTGGCTTCTTGATAATGTTTTCTAACAAGCCTGTCTTCGCTACATTGGTTACCCTCCAGAAATCCCGCCCTTGAACTAAATCAATTTTTACATACGCATAATCCTGCAAGACAAAACGGAGTTTAGAAGACATCTTGCGCACGCCTTGAGCCGAGGCGTAGATCATACCTAGGTCGCGCGTAAAAATAGAATAATATTTCCCAGCTTCGCCAAAATTACTACTACCTAAAATTATTCCTTCCGTGTGATGAATAGGGTGCATATTATTTATCGTCAGAAGTAAGTATTAATTTCCCGTTCGGGCCCTTGAAGTCAGTGTACTGCCACCGCTTCGGAGTGAAAGAAAAGAAAACAAACTTGGGGTCCTTGGACTTTTCTAATTTTTTAGGAAATTTCTCAAAATATACTTTGTCATATAATTCTTTTTCCTCTGACTTGATCAGGCAGACTTCCCCATCCATCTGCAATGTCTGACTAATGCTTTCATCAACACCTATAACTACAGTTGCTCGGGATACTTCGCGTCCAAAAAGCGCTTCACATTTACGATATTCCCGATAAGTTTCAAAGAAAAATGTAAGTGGGTCTTCGCTCATAGCAAAGTGCGCCGTCGCTCCATGTGGCGCCCCATCCATCATCTCCACCGCCAAAACACATATCTTTTGACTATTTATAAAATCAATAATTTCTTTTTGCACCCTTATATTTTAGCATGAAATAACTAATCTTTACTCGTATTAGTATAGACAAAAAAATAAAGCGGTGTATAGTATTCGAGAATACCACATCGTCCTTTCCATGGAGGCGGCAATGCAATTCAAGTCTGGAACGACTCGTTACGTGCTCTGTGTGGGCGGTGTTGTAATCAAGATCGCTCGCATCAAGGTCTTATACTGGGCCAAGCGCTTGTTGCACTTCCGAGATGAGGGTGTTTTGCTCAAGAAGGTAAACACCACGAAGGCCGCGCAGAAATTCGCGGCACTGAAACACCTCTTCTGTGGAGTGACAGCGAATCTTGAGGAGCTCAGGACGTACAAGAATTACCCAAAGCTCCCTTTGGCGCCCACACTGTTCTCTCTCTTCGGATTTGTTAATATTCAAGTCCGAGGTGCGCCAATAAAAGCCAACGAAATGGTCGCTTGCCCATTCAGAGAGATTGCGGGTCGGCACATAGACCTCGGCTACCCAGAGAACTTTGCTCGCGTCAACGGCAGACTAGTCTTAGTAGACTGTGGCCACAACGAGCTCAATGTTCTTCTAGCGGAATACGCCGAATCTATCTAGGTCACGTACGGACTACAACACATGGGCGTGGAGCACCTCCGGGTCCTCCACGCTTAAAAGTTTATTTTTTAATTTCTATCTTAAGCACGAGCTCACCTATTTTTATTTCCTCCCCGTCCGTGTCTTTAAAATCGACACTGGAAGCCAATACCACTTTTTTCATATCTACTTCAAATTTTTGAATTAAATTTTTCCCAGCATCGCCTGTTTGTATCGTCAAAGTTACAACTTCACTCGGAGTTAGCCCCATCTTCTTACGCATGTCTTGTACCGCGCGCAGTAGTTCACGGTAATTCCCCTCTTCTGTTAACTCATGAGTTAACAGAGTAATTAACTTAAATTCTCCTCCAGCCACCACTTCTTTCACATTCAATTCGTCTTTAATTAATTCAACATATTCGCTATCTAGATCCAAGTCTTTTACTTCCAACTTCGAAAGCGGCTGGCGGACCTGAATCTTTGCTTTCTGCCTGGCTTCAAGTCCGAGTGAAACTATCTCCCGGGTTATTCTCATATTCTTGAGAATATTAGAATTAACTTTATCTGCCTTAGGCCATAGTGATAAGTGTACGCTATCTGCGTCTTTTTCATTCTGAAGCTTGAGCCAGATATCTTCTGCCGCAAATGGAGCAAAGGGAGCCATAACCTTAGCTAAAGTTTTTAATACAAAGTATAAAGTTTCTCTTGCCTCCCTGTTCCCTTCTTTTATTCGCTCTCGGGAACGGCGCAGATACCAAGTTGAAAGATCGCCAATGAAGTCTCTGATGCCTCGAGTAGGCTCAAGGAGTTTAAAGTTATCCAGATTCTCTGTGCTAAGTTTTACCAGCTCATCTAAGCGCGCCAAAATCCAAAGATCCAATACGTGACTGGATTTTATTTTGTCTCGACTTGCCCCACCCTGAGCTTGCTCTGGTGCGGGGTAGAGCTCATAGAATGCGAGTACGTTATACAGTAAGCCAAATACTTGCTGCTGTATCAGTGCCACCGTCTTTTCGTCAAAATTCTTCGACTCCCCAGGCTGATTTACGGAATACATCCAGAGCCTCAAGGTGTCCACGCCGTACTTATCCATAACTTCCCACGGGTCAATAATATTACCCAAGGATTTGGACATCTTTTTACCCTTAGCATCGAGTAAGTGCCCCAAGCAAATAACATTCTTGTACGCTCGCCCCCGGCCCATAAGTACCCCGACAGCATGCAGAGTATAGAACCATCCTCTAGTCTGATCTATGGCTTCACTGATAAAGTCCGCAGGATATAGAATTTCTTTAAACTTTTTACTTACTGCTCCGTACCAGGATCTCTTTAATTCAATATTAAATGGATAGTGATCCTGAGCGAAGGGCATGCATCCAGAATCAAACCACACATCCATTACTTCCCGAGTTCGCACTGCAGTGCCTCCGCAGTCACACTTGAGCTTAACAGTATCAATGTAGGGCCTATGAAAGTCTAATTCATAATGCTCATTGTGGGGCAATGGTACAAATTCATGCTCACGGTGAAGCGCTGCTTGTTTATTTTTAATATGGGAATGGAAAATCTCAAGAGAGCGGTTTTTGTCTGCGCCTTCAATTATTGCAGGAATTATTTCCACGGAAAGCCCGTGAGAAATAATAAGTATTTGTTCGTTATTATTCTGCCCGTTTATTTCATATAGAAAATCCCCAAAGCGATCCTTACCATCCTGGAAGCTCTCCCCACATGGAACCTTAGTATCAAATTCCCAGACTTTACCCTTCATAAAATCCCAGTAGTCGTGCGTAGGCCTGCCAGAAAATTCCCCGAACTCAAGCTCCCGGAGTCTGTCGTCATAGACTATCTGCTCTTTCGGAAATCCAATATATTCTGCCACGATCTCGGCCGTTTCCCTGGTCCGTAAAAATGGGGAACAATAAATCTTAGTAATCTTTTTACCCACGATACTGTGCGCAGTCTTTAAAACATCTGCTCTACCCATCTCCGTCAAATGGTTTATATTTCGATCTGAAGAATAAATATTCTTAGCATTGTTTTCCGCCTCACCATGACGCATTACAAAATATTTATTACCGGATTTTGGAGTTAAATTTTTTAAGTCTTCTAAGCTCCCCACCACGTGCTTCTTTTCACACTTCTCACAGATCCACACCGGTAAAGGCGTACCCCAGTACCGCTCACGCGACACTGCCCAATCCTTTATTTCTCGCAACCACTCGCCAAAGCGCCCATCCCGAGTATGTTCAGGTTCCCAATTTATTTTTTTATTTTCACTAATTAGCTCTTTTTTTATTTTTGGATCCGACATCCGGATATACCAAGAATCCCGTGCATAATATACGAGCGCGGTCTTGCAGCGCCAGCAATGCGGGTAGGAATGTTTATAATTTTCCTGTTTGAAAAATAAATTTCTTTTCTTTAGGTCGTCTATTATGTCCACAGCTAAAGTGGGTTTGCCATTCTCATCCACTTCTTTTACAAATCTGCCTGTGAGGAATCCGGTACCTTCTACGAATTTTCCTTCCAGACTTACTAAATGATGCTTTGGTAAGCCCACCTTATTCCCGAGCTCGAAGTCATCTTGGCCATACATTACAGCGATATGCACGATGCCGGTACCATCAGTGGTATTAACAAAGTCCGTCGCATAAACTTGAAAAGCTTTCTCTGTTGGTTCTCCCCTGGACTCAACTTGTTCTTTTAGATACGGGAATAGTGGCTCGTATTGCATACCAACCATCTCGCTTCCTTTGTGCTCGACAATAATCTCATAGCCTTCAGGAAGCGCTGAGAGTCTTTCTTTCGCGAGCACTAAAACTTCTTCTCCAACTTTAGCTTCCACGTAATCAATATCTTTACCTACAGCTAAAGCTACATTGCCAGGCAGAGTCCACGGTGTTGTAGTCCATGCAAGGAAGTACCCATTTTCTACACCCAAGATTTTGAACTTTGCATACACCGACAAATCCTTCACTTCTTCATACCCCTGCGCAAGCTCGTGTGAGGAGAGAGCTGTACCACAACGTGGACACCACGGCACAACTTTGTAATCCTTGTATAAAAGTTTTTGTTTATTTATTTCCTTTACTACATTCCAGACGGATTCAATATAATTATTGTCATAAGTCGCGTAGGCATTCTTTTGATCCGCCCAATAACCCATTCGGTTGGTAAAGTTTTTCCATAGTTCAACGTATTCCCAGACACTTTCTCGACAATCCTTGTTAAATTTGGCGATACCATACTCCTCGATAGCTTTCTTGGAATTAAGCCCAAGCTTCTTTTCTACCTGAAGCTCTACTGGTAACCCATGTGTATCCCAGCCACCCTTTCTACGCACATGGAACCCCTGCATAGTTTTATATCTAGGAATTATATCTTTAAACGAAAACGGCACCATGGTATGTAAAACAGGTTTAGAATTTGCAGTCACTGGTCCATCATAGAAAACAAATTCTTCCTTATTTTCCGTTTGCTCCAACGACTTTTCAAAAATTTTATTCTCACGCCAAAATTCTAGAACTTTTTCTTCACGCAAGGCTACCTCACTTTTTGTATTTTTTTCTTCGCTCATAAAATGAAAAAACTCGTCCTCAAATTACAACACTTGGTTATAATTCAAGGACGAGCTTCTGCCCGTGGTACCACCTTGTTTTATCTCGCTGAAGCTTTCGCGTAGGCGGATCTCATTTAATGGGCTCTACTTACCTTTCGGCTTTCTCCCCAAAGCTCCAGGGTGATGACCCCTTCAACGCTTGTGCCATTATTATATCATAAGCCAAAAAAGTAACAAATATAACGATTTCCAACGGCTCAACAGCTGCTCTGCCGTTAAATTAAAAACACACCGATTACAAAGTAATACGGTGTATTGTTCCTGAGCCTCCGCATCGCCATTTCGCGGAGGCTCTACTCTTGAGCCAATCAAGCTGACGCTGCCTGATTCGGTGGTGGCACGTACTTATCGATCACAGCTCTCACTCCCCGAAGTGCCTTTCGCTGACCTTCCTCGAATACTCTTGCCGACAGCTGAAGGCTCTCTTGAAAGAGCGCCGTCTCTGGCCAGATCTTGTCGTACGATTGAAGCACATGGACATAGTGCGCTGTAACTTTGTCGATGCCCACATCTTCGAGATCGCTCAGATCTTGCCGATGAAAGTGCCATGCAGTCGACCGATCACGATACATCAGAGCGCTATCGATCTCGCTGTGAACTGTGGAACCCGCCCATGTATCATTTCTGAGATCGACCATGTAGTCGTATTCATGACCGTAGTAGTCCAAATACTGCTCGATCAGGATGTAGACTCCTGACGGCATAGGTGCCGTCCTGCCTACTGGCTTCCCATGTTCCGTCGTCCACCCGAATGAGATCCCGTGGGCCTTGAAGCACTCCGCGAATGCCAGACGGATACGAACGGCGTCGCGCTGACGGATTTCCCTCTCCGCATTTTCTCGCTTCAGCCGACGTGACACAGCCACCATGAACCAAATCATGAGAAGTGCAAACGCCAGCACGATACCGGCGAATACGGTAAACCCAACGTTTGCTTGCGTGAATTCCCAGACAGTGTTCGGATCCATGAAGAACCTCCCTTTACCCATACAATACTATTGTAATCCCAATTTCTCAAGCCGTGAAGTTATCGCTCCTCTTTTGCGGCCGAATTTTGCCATTAGTTCCGGGACTTTATGACCTGCATCAAATAGCTTTTTGAGTTCTTCGTCTTGCTCCGTACTCCATGGACGGTAGGCATTGGGGTGCTTTTCCCTTATTTGATCGAAGCCACTGCCTGAAGGTTTCACAACCATATCCCCAGAGCTCGAGCTAACCTTACCTTTCTTTGTTTTACCTCCGCAGGCAATGATAAAGTTGTTATGCATCTTTTTTAAATCTTCTCCTCCAATATCTCCGAAAACTCGTGAGGCTTCCTCAGATTTATTTTTAAACTCCACATCTTTTTCAAAAACTTCCGGATGCACCTTGAGCGCGTGTTCATTTATGCCGAGCAGATATAGGCCGGAGAGTCTACGCACACGAGAGAGTGCGACGTACCCCTGCCCAAATTCAAATACTTGAGATAAATCCATCACCGCCGCATCCATGCTCATACCCTGGCTCTTGTGCACCGTGATAGCCCAGGCCAGGCGAAGCGGGACCTGATTAATCTGTCCGCGGATTTTACCATTTTCTTCCACACTCCAATCCATCGGCGCGATAGTTATGTTTTTCCCATTTCTAGTTTTAATTATTGGGTGTCCGTTAAATTCTTCGAAGTCCACCACTGTGCCTAGGGTGCCGTTCACAAATCTTTCTTTTTGATTATTTTTTGTACACATCACCACCGCGCCAACCTTCAGTTCTAAATTCTCTGGTGACAAGCAACCCTTTTTAAGTGTCGTAACAACCGCTTCACTGCCACTCTCGGACATCTTAAATATTTTTACTTCCGTTTCCAATTTCGCAAGCTCAGTATTATTTACACGGTCCACATCTACATTGTGCGAGTAAAGCTTGGTAATATTCTCCGGCATATCATCATGGTCAATCTGTCTAGAATTAATATAATTAAAGTGCTCGGGTGTAACATCGTTCGTACGTATCCCAGAAAGTACAGAAAGAAAATCTACGTCATCCTGACGATGCTGTTCCGTGAGGTAACAAACTATGAGCTTAGCCCGTTCCCAGGCCCCACCATCGTAGGCAAAGACGCCTGCACGCTGTGCCTCCCCAGTAAGTGTCTTCTGAATACTTTTAATATTTTCTATTCTATTTTCCATTCTTGTAATCGGTGGCAACTGGAAGAAATCCCCCACCAGAATAATTTGTATTCCTCCAAAGGGCTCAGCGCTCTGCTTTATTTCCCGGCATACCAAATCCACCATGTCTAAAGTATTGGCAGAGAGCATGGATATCTCATCGATGATGAGCACTCGAGTCCGCAAGACCCGCTTCACAATATATTCACTGCTCGCTATCTTGTCTAAATCATATTTATCCAATTTATTTCGAATCCCAATTCCGCTCCAAGAATGAATAGTCACCCCGCCGATGTGCGTCGCGGCAATGCCAGTGGACGCAGTGATAGCAGGCTCAACATCGCAGTCTCTAAGATAATTTACAAAAGTATTTATCGTATGCGTCTTGCCCGCTCCCGGTTCCCCAGTCAGGAAAACATTGGCC
>DATDWM010000005.1:0-41800 GCA_036517375.1 Minisyncoccota bacterium | reverse complement strand
CGCGAGCCGTGATGCCCAACTTTTAAAATAGTACTACGAAGCGCCTCGGAAGAAAATTCTCCTAGAATTATTTTTTCTGTTTTCATTACAGAGTCTCCAGTGAGCATAACCTCTGTATCGCCATAAGCAAGCTTGGCCACTATTGAGCCCTCGTTTGAGTCCCAGGTGGAAACATCTTGATTCGGAAATAAAATATCTATAACTGCGCCACCACCCAAGTTAAGCCGCATACCCTGGCGGGCCAGAATAGCTGGAATATTTTTATTTTTTATCTCTGACTTGAGATTCTGATACGTCTTCGAATCATTATAAGTTCCCGGTTCGAGGACGGCTCCTACTTTATAATTTTTTAAAATGTCTGCAAATCCCCCGATGTGATCCGCGTCTGGGTTGGTTATCACAACTGCGTCAATACTTTTATCAAATGGTGACATCACGCGCCGGAGCTCACTTAATATTTTACGAGGCGGTCCCGCATCAAAGAGTATCTGGGTGCCAGTGGGCGACTCGATGAAGAGCGCATCCCCCTGACCGACATCAAGCATTCCGAAAGTTAGCAGCCTATTGGAGCCCTTAAAATCAAGATAGAAAAGGTAAGAAGTGGCAACAAGAAGCACAGCTACGAATACCAATAAACTGTAATTTCTACCCCTTTGAGACGGCATGATATAATAGTATCATGACCCTTTTATAATAATCAGGGCCATAATACTGAATTAAAACTATGAAAAAATTTGAAGAAATGAAATTTAATATTGGAGAACTAAAAGGAATCTCAGCTAAAAACATCGAGGAGCACCTGAAGCTCTACGCGGGCTATGTGAAGCACTCCAATTTAATAAAGGAAAAGATATCAGAATACAAACAGGATTCCGAGAAAAATGCTTATGTCTTAGGAGAACTGCAACGCCGGTTCGGCTTTGAGTTTAACGGCATGCGGAACCACGAATATTATTTCAAATCCTTAGAAGGCGGGCCAAAACCAGTACCCGAAGCAAGCGTGCTGGCAAAGGCGGGCATGGAGGAATGGCCAAGCTACGATGCCTGGCTCGCGGAATTTAAAGTCATAGCCTTAACTCGGGGTATCGGCTGGGCAATACTGTATTATGATCCGGAAACCAAGCGCCTCTTAAATGCCTGGGTAGACGAACAACATCTAGGCCAACTGGCAACTTGCCATATAATCCTAGCTCTAGATATGTGGGAACATGCGTTTGTTTACGACTACCCAACATCAGAAAAGAAAAAATATGTCGAAGCATTTTTTGAAAATCTAAACTGGGAAGTAATTGAAGAAAACTTCATCAAAGCCCTCAAATAGAAAAGAACTTTTTTATATTTCTACCAAAAAGCCGGTAAATAAAATAGGCATAGATTAGGAGTGTTAAAATTAGTGGGAAATTGGGAATAGAAAATGCAGCATAAGGTATATTGGCAAAAAATCCAATCACACCAAGCTCATAATTCAGAAAGAGGTAAGAAATATAACCCATCGGCACACTAAACCCGTACCAGATCAGCCCAACAAATCCAGTAATGAATCCGAGAAGCATGGTAAATGGGATAAAAGGAAGAATTAGAATATTGGCTGGCAACGCTACGACAGAGAGGCTACCCATTTTGTATAAAATAAATGGCAGGACGAAGAGATATGCGGCACAGGTGACGGACACGATGTCCCGAAGCGCAAAACTCTTTGGAACCCATGTAAAATACTTTTCAATCCTAGGCGCGAAGAATATTACAGCAACAGTTGCGATAAAAGAAAGCTGGAAAGAAACATCATACACCAACACAAAAGGATTAAGCAAAATCATAACCACGCCGGCAAGCATTAGAGCCCGCGCGACGTCATAGTTCCTACCTGTCGCGCGGGCTATCAATACTAGAGTTGCCATAATCCCCGCCCGGACTGCCGTGGAACTCCCACCTGACATAATCACGAAAAGTAAAATGGCAAAGATTCCTGCCCCGATGCTAAAATTCGCCGACATAAAAGGCACTTGCTTGAACAACTGCATGAACCATTCCGCCACAATGGTGACGTTGTAGCCTGAAAGGGCCACTATATGAATAGTGCCAGTGTCCACAAAGCTCTGCCGCATTTCATCGCTAAACGACGCTTTCTCCCCTAAGATAAGCCCGCCCATCAGAAGAGTCTCAGGAGCAGGTATAGACATATTTATAGTGTCTATAAATTTTCCTTTAACATAAAACAACGCGCTTTTAATTTTATTTCCATTACCATGGGACATAACTTCAGCATTTACATAATTCATTACGTAATAAATGCCATCTTTTCTTAAATAATTTATATAATCAAATTCTTTTCCTTGATCAGTAATGAAGTTCTCTGGCTTCTGTAATTTTCCTGAAAATTTTACTTCATCCCCGTATTTGAAATCCTGACCGAAGGAAACAGTAGCCAAAACTTTTACCTTCTCCTCTCCCTCTTCTACTAGAATAGTTAACTTCTGATTATTCTCTCGTATGTCCGGTGCGTCTACAATTTCACCTCGTAGTTCTACGCGCTCTCCAGCCTGTGACTCAAAGGTATGAGGCGCTGGAGTATCTACCATGTGAAACCTAATTATCCCAAGTGAAAACATTAGAATAAAAAAGGATGCTATAACTCCCCACTTTAGTTTAGTAAAGTAGCTGAAAAGAGTTAAAATGAGAGCGATAAATAAAAAGAAAACTGCAAAGTAGAAATTAACAAACACAAAAGACCGCACCAATACCCCAACAGCAAATCCGAAACAAATTGAATAGAAAATCCTATCCTGCATTTAATTAATTTATTTTTTAAGTTCCACCGGCTCGCCATAAAAACTAACGGCTATTTCATCTGCGCGATCATTATATTTATCTTCATTGTGACCTTTTACATAAGTCCATTTAGGTTTTAGTTCTTGGTTTAGCTCATGAAGTGCCTCCCAGAGCGCACGGTTCATCACCGGCTTTTTGGCCGCATTGCGCCACCCGTTCTTCATCCAGTTATGTATCCAATCCGTGATTCCCTGAATTACATATTTTGAATCAGAAACAATTTCCACAGGGTTCCCCTGTGTAATTTTATGTTTTTTGAGATATTTTAAGGCTTCTGTGGGCGCTATAAGCTCCATTTGATTATTGGTGGCATGCTCGTGGCCGCCGCCAAGTTCTAAGACTTTTCCATCAATCAATAGCACCGCTCCCCACCCGGCTTTACCTGGATTCCCACTCGCCGCCCCATCTGTATAAATAGTAACTCCTGTTTTCATAGTTAAAATATATCTTCTATCCTTAATCTTAGCTCAGGACGACCTCTAAATCTAGACAGGTCAAAGGTGGCTAGTAAATTCACCTTCTTGGCCTCTTCAAGCGGCGTCCGGAAAGAATCAGCCTCGGAGAAAAAGGAAATTCCTTTAGCTCTACCGCCGTCATCTGAAAAAGTAATTTCCAAGTGCTCACCAGAACCATTTTTACCAAACTTTTTTATATTTTCTATTTTTACATTTTCAAAAAAGAAAACAGGCTTCTGGTTTCCGAAGCCATAGGGCTCGAGCTTGGCGACTTCTTGCCAATTTTGCATGGTTAGAATACTCAATCCCGACTTCACATCATGGCTTGCCCCGTCGCTCGCGAGCGACGGGGGGCGTTTTATTTTAGTAAAATTAGCCGACAATGCATCTTCTAGGGAGTGAATTTTATCATTATCTACCGTAAATCCTCCCGCGAGCTCATGCCCGCCGAATTCTATAAAATAATCACTCGTCGCCGTCATAAGTTCCACTACTGAAACAGAGCCACTAGACCTGCAAGACCCCTTGATACAATTGTTTTCATCTTTGCCCCATACAAAAACAGGCTTTTTATAGGTATCTGAAATTTTACCAGCCACTAAGCCCAAGACTCCCACTCGCCAAGCGGGATTACCTACTACTATCACTTCATTGTGTTGTATGTTTTCAAATTTTTTATTAACTTCACGCATTATGCCAACAACGATACTCTTACGCTCATCATTTATTTTCGACAAGTGGTCAGCCAGAGTGCCTGCCTCCACCTCGTCGGTGGTTGAAAGCAGCTCGAAAGCGCGCATTGGGTCATCCATGCGAGAAGCGGCATTTATTCTGGGTGTCAGCATGAACCCTATGTCGTCTTCCGTTAGATATCTCTGATCAATTTTCATCTTACTAAGAATCTTTTGTAAGCCCGGACGTGGAGACCTACGAAGAACTTTCATACCAAAATGAGCGATGGCCCTATTCTCCCCCACTAAAGGCACCATGTCGGAGAGTGTTGCGAGCCCTGCCATGTCGAGCATCCACTTCTCTGCTCCATCTTTAATCTTAAAATACTCTCCGTATTTTTTCACAAATCCTTGTACTAATTTGAATACTACCCCCGAGCCGCAGAGCATCTTTTCTGGATAATCATCCACCTTCGGATTTAAAATCGCACAAGCTCGGGGAAGATCAAAGGAGGCCACACCCGCCTGAGCAAGGTGGGGTAAATGGTGATCTGTGATTATCACATCTATCCCATCCACCTCCGCCTGAGCAACTTCCGTCACGGCGGTGATACCTAAATCAATAGTAATCAGAAGCTTTACCCCACTCTCTCTGAATTGTTTTATCGCTTCTAAGTTTAGCCCATAACCTTCAGAATTCCGTTGTGGAATATAAACTTCATAATTTAAATAATTTATTTTTTTAAATAAATCTGAAAGAATCACTGCGCCAGGAATTCCATCACAGTCATAATCAGCGTAGATAACTATCTTTTGTTTACCCTCGATGGCTTCGAATATGCGTACACAGGCACGCTCCATATCCCGCATTAGGAATGGATCATGGAAATCACGGGAATAATCCGGGCTCAAAAATGCCTCTGCCGCGTCTAGCGAATTAATCCCCCGCTTCTCGAGTAGTATTCGTAATAGTTCCCCGTACTTTTGCATGGATTGAATTTTAACATGAATATAGATATAATCTAAAAGTTGCCCACATTGAATTTTTGAGAGACAAACTTGGAGGAACGATAAAAATTCATCATGAGCAGATACACTATATGGAAAACTGCATTTTTTGTAAAATAGTAGCAGGCACTGCGTCGTCGGATAAAGTATATGAGGATGACAAATTTTTGGCGTTTCTAAGTATTGAACCCATTCATGAAGGCCACCTGCTAGTAATACCTAAGGATCACATAATCTGGATGCAAGACGCCGGTGACGAAATAGTAGCTCCCATATTCATTATCACTAGAAACTTAATGCGCGCACTAAAGAAAGTAAGCAGAGCCGACTATATTCAAGTTTCAGTAAGCGGTGAGGAAATAGCTCATTTCCATATACATTTATTTTCTAGATATTACAACGATGGGCTACTACGCTTCCCTCATACAAAGTACAAAGGAAACGAATCAAACGAAATAGCTAAGAAAATTACTCAAGCGCTGTAATTTAGCATTTACTCACGACCGTTTCTTATTGCTAAATTAGTTTATTTTTTACTCTATTATCTATTCCATTAGGGCTTTAAGTGCTGGGAGTTCTTTACCAGCCAGGAATTCCAGAGTGGCACCACCAGCGAGGCTTACGTGAGAGTAGTCTTCAAGACTAGCGTATTTTCTGGTTACATCAATTGTATCTCCTCCAGCAATAATAGTATTTGCTGTTCCGCCTTTCATAGCTTTTAGTATTGCTTGGCTGCCAACCGCAAACTTTTCATCTTCGAACTTCCCCAGTGGCCCAGCCAGAAAAACAGTTCCAGACTTTGCGATGATGTCTGAAAATGTTTTTACAGTTTTTGGTCCCATATCGAGTGCCATCCATTTATCTGGCACTGCGGTGGTTCTAATATCAACAGTTTGCACGGAAACTCCATCTGAGATAACTAAATCCTCTGGGTATACAATTTTATCTTTATATTTTTCTAAAATTTCTTTAGCATACACCACCCAATCCTTCTTTTCCCGTCTTTTGGTATCAACGAACACATCTTCAACGAAAGAAGACCCCAAATCTCGGCCGAGCGCTTTCAAGAAAACATTGGCCACTGCTCCACCAACCAAAACTTTATCGGCAATGTTGAGTAAATTATTTACAGCGTCTACTTTATCAGAAACTTTTGCGCCTCCAATGATTACCGTAAAAGGTTTCGCGGGGCTCTCTAGAAGATTCGAAAGCATATTTACTTCACTAGCTAAATAAAGTCCGGCCACAGCTGGCAAATGCCGCTCAATGCCAGTAGTTGAAGCATGCATTCTATGTGCTTGCGGAAAACCGTCAAAAACTATTATATCCTTGCCCACGCAGAGTTTTTTAGCAAATCCGTCGTCGTCTGACATTTCCTCTTTGTAAAACCGAACATTTTCAAGCATTAAAACCTCGCCAGATTTTAAATTGTTAATTTTATTTTCTACTTCCTCCCCAACACAATCATCAACTTTCATTACCGGATGATTTAGTAGTTCCGCAAGCTTCCTGGCATGTGGAGTAGTACGAAGTTTTTCCACCACTTGTCCGTTAGGGCGACCGACGTAAGTAAGAATAACAATTTTACAATTTTGACTAATTAAATATTGAAGTGTTTTAACTGTAGCCGCGATGCGCATATCTTCAACTACTTCCAATACTCCATTTACTTCTTTTACGTCGATGTCGTACGGCGCGCGATAGAGAATTGTTTTATCTGATACATTTACGTTCTCTAGGGTTTTAAGTTTCATAAATTTATTTCAAGTTCTCTGTAATTTTTACAATCTCTTCAAATTTTTTAGCATTTAAACTGTCCCGCCCCACCAGGAAACCATTTGCGCGACCATGTTCCAAGAAACCAAGCGAATTTTCAGGATGGACTGACCCGCCATAAATTATTCCGGTGTCACTCACATTGCCCGCCCCGAATTTATCACTTAGAATTTTTCGAATAAAAACACTCATTTCTCGAAACTCTTCTTCTGTAGCTTCGCGCAGAGCGCCCTTACCGATAGCCCAGATAGGCTCGTAGGCAATGAGCGCCTTGGAGATAAAATTCTTGGAAACTCCAGAGAAGCATTCTTCAATTTGAGCTTTGATAAATTTCAGATACTCATGCTTTTCATCCCGGACACTCTCGCCAACACACACTACCGGCACTAAGCCCGCAGAGATAGCGGCCTTTATTTTTTTATTTACTTCCACATTGGTCTCACCAAGTGCGCGCCTCTCTGAATGCCCCAGAATTACGTACCGAGCCCCCAGACCATACAGCATCTCTCCAGAAACCTCGCCAGTATAAGCGCCAACCTCTCCCGGAAAAGCATCTTGGGCGCCTATTTTTATTTTACTGGTTCTAATTTTAGCTAGTTTATCTAGGTAGATATCTGGTGGGCAAATCACTACTTCTGTTTTTTGGGTTCTTGAAAGAGACTTAGCTACATCGGTAAAAAGTTTTTCCGCCAATTTACCATTAAGTGGGTTCATCTTCCAGTTGCCTATGACGATATTCTTCTTTGTCATATGGCGAATTATATCATAATGCGTTAAAATATAGGTAATGAATTCTCGCATCCATCGGGATGGATTTACTTTAATCGAAACGTTAGTCGGTAGTTCTGTTTTTATTTTAGTTGCCTTAACGGCCTACCAAGCCTTCGGTGTTTTAATGGAAGCTGTAAGCGCATCTCAGGCTAAGGTCGCCGCGACAACTCTCGCTAATGAGAGATTTGAAATTATCCGCAACCTGCCTTATTCAAATGTAGGTATCGTGGCAGGCTTGCCCGTTGGCAAAATCCAAAGAACAGAGACAGTGGTGCGTGACGGATATTCTTTTTCAATAAATACAACCATCCGCAGCGTAGATGACACATTTGATGGGACAATAGACGGCAGTCCTTCCGACACATCGCCTGCAGATTATAAATTAGTAGACCTGGATATTGAATGTGATAATTGTAAAGTTTTTACTCCATTAAACTTTACCACTTTAGTTGCCCCGCACTCACTGGAAACTGCATCGACCAACGGGGCTCTTTTTGTACAAGTTTTTGACTCCGCCGGAGTACCTATTACTGGAGCATCTGTGCGAATTGTAAACACACAAACCAACCCAGACACGATAATAGACGAAACAACCGACAACACTGGATTTATAAAAGTAGTGGATGCACCACCAGGCACCAACGCTTACAACATAATAGCGACTAAAACTGGCTACTCACAGGACCAGACCTATCCCATAGGTGGTGCTGCCGGAGATAGTCCGCTTAAACCAGATTCAACTGTAGTCCTACAACAAGTCACCCAAGTAAGCTTTTCGATAGACAGGACAAGCTCGCTCTCTGTAAATAGTATTGATGCCGCTTGTGTAGCATTACCTAGCACTGATTTTTCTCTCACTGGAACAAAGCTAACAGGTGCGCCCGCGGTCCTTAAATATCCAACGCAAAGTTTCAGCACAGATGCTACGGGCCTATATGCATTTGAAGACTTGGAGTGGGATACCTATTCCGCCCTTCTCACAAATTCCTCTTTTGACTTAGCAGGAGCTTCTCTTCCACCCTCCTTTACTTTAAATCCAAATACCAATGAAACCCTGAAATTGGTAACCGTGCCACATGTAAGCAGAGCATTACTTGTCACAGTAAAAGATACGAATAATGCAACCATAGACGGAGCAATAGTCCAATTAGAAAAAAGCGGTTTTGATGAAACTAAAACAACTAATTCTGGAGTCTGTCCAACCCCAGGACAAGTTTTCTGGAACGGACTTGTAAGCAGTACATATACTATGACTATTTCTAAAGCAGGATTCCAGACATCAGTTACATCGGTAGATGTATCGCCCCAGTGGCAAAATCAAACAATAACCTTAACCCCTTAGGTAGTTTTATGCAAAAAGAAATTATCGAAAAATCAAAAATTAAATCAGGGTTTACTCTTATTGAGATAGTCTTTAGTATTTCAATCTTCATCATAATTATGGGAGCGCTAACTTATTTCTCTAGAAATATCTGGATTTATGGATCTTATGTTTCAACGGGGCTCAACGAATCACAAAATGGGAAAACAGCAATCAAGAAAATGACGTACGAGATACGGGGAGCATCTTCGTCTAATACAGGCGCATACGCTATATCTCTCGCCACATCTACCGACTTTACTTTCCATTCAAACATAGACGACGACGGACTTATAGAGCGAGTAAGATACTTTCTAAGTGGCTCAGAGTTGAGAAAAGGAGTAATTAAGCCAACCGGTAGCCCCTTAACTTACAATTCTGCGAATGAAACTCTCTCCACTCTCATCCCAGATGTTACTAGTACTTCTATTTTTAGTTATTATGACGAAAATTATGATGGTACTACTACTGCCTTAACCTCTCCTATAAACATACCGGCTATTCGTTTAGTTAAAATAATTATTACCACAGACAAGGACCCAAATCGTGCGCCTGCCGCTGCCACATTTTCGACAGAAGTGTCTATAAGAAATCTGAAGGATAATTTGTAAAAATTAGTATGGAAATTAGAAAGAAAAAATTAAATGAGGGAATGATTATAGTCCAGACTATGGTCTTCGCCGCAATTACTGTCATCATCATCGGAGCACTCTCAAGCTTTGCCGCTACTACTATTAAATCCGGCAGAATAAATTTCAACCGGGAACAAGCTTTCCAGGCAGCCGAGGCAGGAATTGATTATTATCGCTGGCACTTGGCGCATGCACCGACGGATTATCAGGATGGTACCGGTGTGGCTGGACCATATGTACACGCACTCAAAGATAAAAACGGCGACACCGTAGCACAATTTTCCCTAGACATCACGCCGCCCACTTTAGGTTCAACTATTGTCAATATAAAGTCTACTGGAGCATCTACCTTAGACCCAACTTATGTAAGAAAAATATCAAGCTCCGTAGCCAAGCCTTCAATCGCTAAATACGCAGTAGCTGGAAATAATGCCATGCGCTTCGGGGTGGGAACAGAGATTTTCGGACCAATACATATAAATGGCGGAATCCGTTTTGACGGGCTAGCGCACAATATTGTTACAAGTGGAACCACAACCTATACCGACACTGACGGTGACGCCTGCACAACCAACAACTCCTACGGAGTACATACTTGTTTAACTCCGGCTGACCCTACCTTTCCTACCGCTCTACCCTCCCGACCAGACGTATTTGAAGCTGGACGACTCATCAGTCAGCCACTTATAGACTTTTCAGGTTTTACTACAGATTTAGCAACGCTTAAAGCAGATGCGCAGTCAGCTAATGGATTTTATCGTGACGACGCTGGATCAGGATTTGTCGGATATCATATAGCGTTAAAAACAAACGATACTTTTGATTTATATAAAATAAATACCTGGGCATCAGTTGGTAGTTGCTCCGGAACATCTTCGAGCTGGAGCATTGGTAGTCAGACTCTACAAGGGAATTACGCACTGCCGTCAAACGGAATAATTTTTATTGAAGACCATGTAATTGTCGACGGGCAGATAAACGGAGCACGGATAACCATCACAGCTGCGGACTTACCAGTACCGTCTTCTCCATCCAATTATAAAAACATAATAATAAATAATGATTTGTCTTATACAAACTATGATGGCAGTGACGCAATAGGGCTCATCGCTCAAGCTGGAATACTAGTGGGACTAATGAGTGAAAATGATTTAAAGATAGACGCTGCTCTTATAGCGCAGAACGACCGCGTTGCAAGGTTTTATTACTCAGGTTGGAATTGTGCATACAAGAATCGTTCCGTGATTTCCCTTTACGGCATGATTGCATCATACTCCAGATACGGATTTGCTTACACCAACGGAACAGGCTATGCAACTAGAAATATAATTTACGATGCCAATTTACTATATGCTCCACCACCAAACTTCCCCCTCACTTCTTCGCAATATCAAATACTTTCTTGGCAGGAAGTTACGGATTAGTTTATTTAATGTCATCCAGAATAGAATAAAGTGGCGAGATCATAGAAATAGCAAAGAATCCAACTCCGGCGCCTATTAGAATCATAAGGACTGGCTCAATGATAGTAGATAAATTTTTAGTCTTATTTTCAATCTCTTCTTCGTAAAATGTAGCCACTTGAAGAAGCATGTCAGACAATTTACCCGTTTCTTCTCCCACTTCCACCATCTCCGACATCATTATGGGATATAACTTTTCATTGGCTTTAAAAACGGCTGAAAAGGGTGTGCCTTTTTCTATGGCTTTCTTCGCATCCTCTAGCACTTTTTTATAATAAATATTTTGCACCACGTCTCCTGTTATCTCGACTGCTCGGGTTATCGAAACTCCAGCGAGAAGGAGTGAAGACATGGTGCGAGTAGTACGCGCAGTGTTCAACTCCTTAGCTAAAGTTCCAATAAGTGGCAACCTCACCACCAGGAAGTCTACGTAACGCGCCATAAACTTAGCGCGGAAAATAGACACCATACCCACACCAGCCACTATTATGATAATAAAAGTTAGAAATAGATGTTGGGAGAAAAAGTTACCAATCCAAATTATCACTCGGGTCGAAGCGGGCAAGGTAACTCCGAGTTCCTTGAAAGTACTGGCTAAAGTTGGCACCACGAAAGCAAACATCAGCACCCCAATCACTACCATAGCTCCCAGAATAACTCCGGGGTACATCAGCGCTCCACGAATTTTCTTCGTTAAGGAGTGAGCCTTCTCCAAATTTATACCAATGTCAGTTAGAGACCCCGCCAAGTTTCCTGACTCTTCCCCAGCCTTGGTCATAGAAACAAAGAGTTTAGAGAAAACTCGGGGAAACTTTGCGAGCCCTGAAGACAATGTCTCCCCACTATTTATATCGTCGCCAATAGACATTAGAATTTTATTTAATGTGACATTTTTTGTTTGTTTCTCTAAAACAGACAAAGCGCGCGACAGGGAAAGCCCGGCCTTGATCATGCCGCTTAGATTTTTAGTCAAAATAATTAACTCCGCTGTTTTCACTCTGCCTAAAATGCGCGCCAAAAGAGCGTTCACACTAAAAGAACTACCACTTTTAGCAACTATGGAAATAGGAGTACTCCCCCGAGAGCGTAACTCACGAGAAAGTGAAAAGCGGTCCTCGGACTCCATCGTCCCATCCACTATCCCCCCATCTTTTGATTTAGCTTTATAAGAAAAGAGCATTTATTTATTTACTCAGAAACCACACGAAATACTTCTTCTAAAGTAGTTATCCCTAAGACTGCCTGGAAAACTCCATCTTCAAGCATAGTCATCATGCCTTCAGTCTTTGCTTGTTTCTCTATTTGGTCTTGAGAGTTTCCTTTCAATATCATCTCTCGTATGGTGGATGTAACTTTCATTACTTCATGTATACCGATACGGTTGGAATACCCTTCGTCAGATCCGCTCTTCACAGCTTTATAAAAAGGAACCTTGTCCCAAGTAACTTTTTCTCCCACTAGCTTTTCTTTCTTTAGAAGCCCAAGCATACGATCCAGATCCACTAAATTCCCTAAGTTTTTAAGTTCAGCCGCAGATAGAAAATATTTTTCCTTGGTAGCGGTTAGACGACGCACGAGTCTCTGCGCAATGATAGTTTTAACTGTAGAAGTTATTAAAAATGGTTCCACTCCCATGTCGATCATTCTAGGAATGGCGCCCGAAGCGGAATTGGTGTGTATTGTGGAGAGGACCAGGTGCCCAGTTAGCGCAGCATTCACCGCCAGGCCTGCTGTCTCTCCATCTCGGATTTCTCCCACCATGATGATGTCTGGGTCTTGGCGGAGCAGAGAGCGGAGGCCGTTAGCAAAGGTAAGTCCAATTTCTGGCTTTACTTGAGTTTGATTTATTCTAGGCATTTGATACTCGATCGGATCTTCCACGGTGGAAATATTTACCTCCGGTTTATTTAAAATTTCAAGCATAGTGTAGAGAGTGGTAGTCTTTCCAGATCCGGTAGGTCCAGTGGCCAAGACCATTCCAGTTTTTAGTTTTAGAGACTGATGGATTTCTTCCAAGCCGTCACCATGAAAGCCCAGTCCCTCCAAGGAGAATCCGTGCGAAGTTTCTTTGAGTAGTCTGATAACTGTCTTCTCTCCGAAAAAGGTAGGTAGTGTAGAAACACGAAATGAAATCTTTTCGCCATTCTGCTCTATTTTAAATCTGCCGTCTTGGGGCAATCTTTTTTCATCGAGCTTTAAATTTGATAAAACTTTTATGCGAGCAGTAATGCCAGACCCAGCGCTTTTATCCAGTACCATAGCTTCGTGTAAGATGCCATCTATTCGATAACGAATAGATAAATCTTTTTCTCCAGGTTCTATGTGAATGTCGGAAGCATTCTGGAGAGTTGCATGAAAGATTAAGGAGTCCACAATCTTGACCACTGGTAGATCTTCCGCCATTTCTTTGAGCTCTTGTTCCGACTTCTCGCCCTCGTCCCCTGCAACCCCAACTTTAAGCGATGAAGATTCTTTCTGAATTATATTATCGAATTCAACTTGCAGGCTCTTCCTGTATTGCACTAGGACTGATCTTATAGAGGCAGAGTCGGTGAGGCGAGGTAGAATTTTAAATCCGGAGCGTTTCTTAACGAAATCAATCACCGGTAAGTCGTCTACATCGAGCATGGCTACTTCGAGGCCATCGTCACTTTTTTTATAAGCAATAATGTTGTCGTTGCGCGCAATAGGCTCAGGAATCAAAGATAATACAGAAAAGTCGATTTGCTGTCCCACTAAATTAACAAAGGGTATTCCTAGCACATAAGCTTCGGTCTTTTTTAAATCAGTTTCAGAAATTTTACCTTCGGACAACAGGACATCAGAGAGCTTTTGATTTTTCTCCTTAGCTCTTTCCGATATTTCTTCTAAGGCAGTTTTAGAAACAAGCCCTCCATCGAGAACAAATTTCTTCAACTGCTCTTCGTTGATTTGCATTACTACATTATATCAGTAAATACTCGCGTTAAACAAATTATTTCTACTATTCTTCTTCGTATATCGGCTGTTTCTTAAATATATTACAAGTAGGAGGATTTATCGCGCCGTTACAACAAGTACCACTACTATTGATAGTGCAGAGTGGAGCATTCACAGCGCAGGAATCAGTACAGGCCCCACCTGGGGTAGTGTTAATACCTACCGTTACGGAATCTCTGAAAACCGATCCATCAAGTGCGACACAGCTTAAATCATATATCTTAGTAGAAGTCAGAGAACCAGTTAAATTACCTGTAGTATTTTGTGTACCAGTCCAAATAACGCCACTACTAGTTGGCGAAGTAATTTGACATGAACTAGTGCTACTACTTGACCAACTGATCGTGGCAGAAGCGTTGTATGCGATAGCGCAAACGGTGTCTAATCCATTGCATCTTATCCAGCCAGTAGGACTAGGTACTGCTACACAGGAACTGCCATTCCAGACGGAACCTGCCGCGCAAGCTGAGCTGACAGTCTCCTGATCAAGCAAAACAGCGTTGTTGTAGAGATAAAAAGTTTCAGAATTATATTTGACAGTAAAAGGAATGTTGTTCGCCGTGTTTCCGCTAGAGACAGTTATGTTTGGGGTTTTAGTGACGCTGGAAGTCGCAACTGGATTTACAGTATTCCAAGAGAAATTTATATTACAATTACTCTGACCTAGTGGAATAATGCAGGAGGACGATGCCGGGGTTAATGTTCCGGACATAGCGGCAGTCACCGTCACTGATACGTTGGTTGTCGTAGCGCCAAAGTACCCCGCAGGCACAGGTGGAGTATAAAAGTTATTATTGCCATCTTGGACCATCCTCCATTGAAAGTTATAAGTTCCTGGTGTTGATGGTGCGATTATATTGAAGTTGCGAACATCATTAGCGCTAACTGGAACATCAGAGGTTAGATGTGATCTATTGCCATTTAGTCCTGTTTGCCAGATGGCAGTACCTACAGGATTCATAGAACCTAAGCCGTAGTAATTAGGATTTCCTGCTCGCCATATCGTAGAACCAATATTTTTCATCGTAATTGAAACTGGATAAGTTTGACCAGCAGACAGTGTTATTGAAGATGGATTAACAATATTATTTATGGTCTGTGAAATAAATTGGGAATCATTTACAGCTGCGGGAGAACTCAAACTAAAGTTTAGGTCAGAGTTTACCCAGCCGGTATTTACCCCCGTTGATGTATCTTGGGCAAAACTAGAAATATCGTTGTTTGTGGTTGGCGCGGTAAATACCGGAGCGAATCGAAGAGTATAAGTGACAGAGCGCGTGTTCCCGGAAGTAGTCACACTACATGCATCTAGGTGAATATTAGCTGCCCCCCACCACCAAGGAGCAGTCCCACTCCAGATTACAGCGGAACCTCCGCCGGTACACACTCTACTGTCTTTATAGGGAGCGGAAGTATAAGGAGCGGAAGCATATACATTATCAGCTCTCCACTTTGCCGCCCCCCTTGCTTTAGCCTCAGTGCCATCTCCATTTGATCCCTGATAGTTAATTATGAAATCAAGCTTTTCAAGATTGGCGCCACCTGTAGTATCAGTACCTGTCACCACAACATTATACTGAGTTGTGTTGTTTGTAATTACTGAAGATGAGCTTATAGTTGCAACTGTAGTTACCGTAGGGTTGGCGACAGTAAAGCTCGCAGAGCCCGTCTGCCCGAACGGTGTATCTGATGCTGGAGGTGGTGCACAAGTATTTCCTGCTGGATCCTTATAATCCCAAATACCACTATAGTGCATCATGCGTAGACTTAATACATAGTTACTTGGAGTAGATGGAGCTGTCAAATTAAAAGTCCAGTCAACATAATCTCCTTGAGTAACTTGGTACGGCAAATGCCCATAGGTTGGAGTTATATTTAAAGCACTTTGTTGCACAAGCCTATACGCATTACCATGATACCATCGGCTATTACCTGTGTTTGTCACTCGGACTGTAAATACTCCTGTTTGGCCTGGCGTAAGGTTCGTCGGTGCTGCGATGAAATTCATTGTTGCTCCATCAGTACAGCCTGCGTAAGTACAAGGCAATACGCCACCATAATTCGTAGCTGTTGTATCTGTACATGTTGACGGAGGTGGTGGAGGTGGTGGTGGAGTGCCGGGAGGTGAAACGTTTACAGTCAAATCACTTATCTCCGATCCGCAAGTTAGTCTATACGTTTGACTTTGAGTGAGGTTGCCGGTAGATGCGGTGCCACTTGAACCAGTGCCAGAATTTGGTGAAGGGGAAACACTACCGCTAAGTAAACTAATATTCCAAGGATAAGAACCTCCACCGAGAGAAAATCTCAGGGTTGTACCAGTTCCAGAAGCCGGAGCTTGATTGTCCGCGGTAAAAGAATTTATCGAACAAGAACCAACAGGTGTGACCGTAAAAGTTTCCCCCGAGCCAGATGCTGCTTCCGTATACTCAATACTACTATCCCCACAACCATCTAGAATTAGAGTTGGGTTGCTTGCGCTACAGTCAATCGTATCAACCACTCCATACCCGTGTATCACTACTCTGTATGTGCCAGGCGCCAAGTTAGACGTTGGAACTGAAGCCCCAGGCGATATTATCGTGTAGTTATTTCCAGAAGCGGATGGATTATCTGGTCCTGTACTGCCGCAAGACACAGTTATACCACTTGAGCTAAATTGATAATTCAGTGGGTAGTCTGAAGTTATTTTTTGATCATTGCTGTCATAAATTGCATAAGTCACATTGGATGGAGTTCGAGGATAAACACCATTACTTACCTTTTGATAAGTGTCAGTACAAACTGGACGCCAATCCCCACCGAAAAACTGTCCGGACATTGTCAGAGATCCAGTACCTTGAGCAACGCTAGAATCAGACAAATAAAATAACCACTCAGCACTATCTCCAGCCTCTACTTTAAAAACAAATGAAAAACTACTAATTAAAAATAAAAACGCAAGTAATATTTTAACCACTTTGATTGATTTATTTTTCATTTATTTTTATCTAATTTTTATAATTATCTACTAATTATAATATATTATATAACATCCAGATAAAAAGGAGAAGAGCCCTGAGGTCCGCCGGAAACCGGTTTCCCCCAGGGCTCCAATGTTTGAGTCTTTACATGATATGCGGAGGGACTCTTCCTCCGTTTACGGGACGAGGTTTCCTGCCCCATCGAGCAGGAAGTGTCCCTGGGGCGTACCCAGGTCACCATCGTTCTTCACCGTGGTCACCTCTCGACCACGAATGAAGTGTATTCTGCCGACGAGCGCCGAGGCACTCCCCGGGACACCATCATATTTACCGGAGTCTCCGGTCTTGATGGCGATGTCTACGCCGACGGGAAGATTGGCGAACACCATGTTGCAGGTCGCGGTCTGTGTGTCCTCGTCCCACAACACGGCGTCTCGCACCTCCTTGGAGTTGATGCACTCCCTGGAGTTCTGAGCTCCTCGCTCAGTCCAGACCAAACGAATGTTGGCCGGAGTTCCACCGGGCCAAGTCACCGCCCCTTCCCGCTGATAGGTAACTGATCCAGCGGGGAGGGTTACCATTGCTGGTGGTCCTGTTGGTGTCGGCTCGGTGGGAGAACCTACTCCCGACTTATCGCAGGCACCGATGATCATCACCAGCGCCAGCAGAAGGAACGCCCTCACGTATCTGTGCACGCGCATAGTGGCACCTCTCTTTCATAAAACATTATACTGCTTATAGAGAATTGTGTCAATCTGATAAATAGAATTTTCAGCCTAAAAATATAGCTTTTTTAAGCTTTTTGTTAAGTTATCCACACCCTATATAGAAAATTTGCTTTTATTGGTATTGCAGTGTTACTAGTATCAGATCTTCTTTTTCATTACTGGCTGAAATCAAGAGACTCTGCTCACCCTTTTTTGCTTCCAAAAAACCAACATTATCATAAGATAATTCTTTAGTAATCACCCAGCCTTTAGTTGGCAAAGAATTAGAATACGCATTCAATGCTTCTCCGATAGTTTTATTGGAAACATAAGACACAGTGATCTGCTCTTTACCGGACGGACTCTCGACTGTGCCAGCGTAATTGAGCACCTCTCCAGAAAGAACATCTTTCGGGAATCCAGGAGGCGCGCTTTTATACAAGGAAACAGTGGTCCCCGGCTCATAGCTTTCGGGCTCCACTACCTGGTAAGGCTTTTCCTTCTTACTCTCCATGTATAAAAAATAACCAACGCCCAAACCTACTAAAATTATTAAAGTAATTAAAACTCTTGCCTTAGAATGATTCTCCATATGTTAATTATACCCCTATCAAGTATAAAAATACATGTATATTGTGGATAAAACACAATGTTAAGCTGGTATTGCCTTTCCGCCAATCCTGTGATAACCTTATATAGTATGAGTCCTGTCGCAACAGGGCTTTTTTAGTAAAATTTAATAACATTGCGTCGCGCTAATTTGACTTACGCGACGTGATTTGCAAAATCATATGTTAGATCTCAAAACATTTAAATCAGCTCTGGAGCAACTTGAAGAAGAAAGGAAAATTCCAAAAGAAAAAATACTAGACGCTATCGAGCAAGCCATGGCCGCCGCGTATAAAAAGGATTACGGCAAGAAAGGACAAATAATCCGCGCCAAGTTTGACCTAGAAACCGGCAAGGCAAATTTCTTCCAGGTAAAAATAGTAGTAGATGAAACTATAGCCAGGACAGATGAAGACAGTAGTACAGAAGAAGAGTACGAGCTTAAAGATGAGGGGGATGAAAGAGTGCGCTTTAATAGCGAGCACCACATAATGCTCGAAGACGCCAAGAAAATAAAAAAGGGAGTAGAGCTCAATGATGAGGTCATCTTTCCGCTTGAGCCCAAGGAAGACTACGGCCGTATTGCGGCACAAACTGCCAAGCAAGTCATAATCCAGAAAATCCGTGAAGCTGAACGTACTTCTATCATTGATGAATATGGAACCAAGGAAGGTGAAATAGTTTCCGGAGTAGTACAGAAGATAGAACGAGGCAACGCATACATTGACTTCAATCGCGCCACAGGCATACTGCCAGCGGAGGAACAAATACCTGGAGAATATCTAGAACGTGGACAGCGAATCAGAAGTTATTTATACCAAGTTGAGGATAGTCCTCGAGGTATTAATCTCCGCCTTTCTCGCACCCATCCTAAATTTATAGAAAAGCTTTTTGCCATCGAAGCGCCAGAAATAGCCAACGGCATCGTGGAAATAAAATCCATCGCCCGTGAAGCTGGCGCCCGTTCTAAGATAGCTGTATTTTCGAACGATGATCATATTGATCCAGTTGGATCCTGCGTTGGACAGAAGGGTACCAGAGTAAATACCATCACCGCGGAACTCGGTGGCGAAAAAATAGATATCATCCCCTGGTCTACAGACCCAAAACAATTTGTTTCCAACTCCCTCTCTCCAGCCAAGGTTATTTCTATCGAAGTAGATGAGAAAGAGCATAAAGCTACTGTGGAAGTAGCCGACGGCCAGCTCTCCTTAGCGATAGGTAAAAGCGGACAAAACGTGCGCCTCGCAGCCAAGCTGACTGGATGGAGAATAGACATTAAAGGTGATGGTTTGTCCGAAGATAAACCAGAAGATACAAAGGAGGACCTTGCCCCACCACTCGCGGAGGGCGAGGTTGAAAAAAAAGAAGAATAGATTATACTTACTCTATGGCAAACATAAATCATAAACCTTCTAAATACATGCTTAACTTAATGCATGTATTGCCTCCTTTCGTAGATGAAAATATTGTAAACACTATTGTTGAAATAAATCATGGTACTATCAACAAATATGAGCTCATAACCGAATCCGGACAGCTCAAGCTAGACCGCGTCGGCTACTCTTCACTCGCCTACCCTTTTACTTATGGCGCTATTCCGCAAACTTGGGACTACGACAATGATCCTCTAGATGTCATGATTATCAATGTAGCCGAGCCTCTGTCGCCGGGTTGCCTAGTAGAAGTTCGCGTGATAGGCGTCATGAAATTCGAAGATGCGGGAGAAATAGATGATAAAATAATTGCCGTACTAAATGATGACCGTCGAAGCGACCACATCCAAACCATAAAAGACCTAGGTGAACAATTTAAAAAGGAAACCACTTACTTCTGGGAACACATAAAATATCTCAAAAAGCCTGGAACAGGCATAACTAAAGGATTTTTTGATGCGGCTGAAGCAAAAAAAGTGATCCAAGAATGCGAAGATAGGTATAAAGACATCTATCTAGAAAAGTTTAAAGAATAAGGAGCTAGCCAATCCCCCATCCTTAGGTGTATACTATACGTTGAGATAGTATAGTTTTATTAATTTAATTAATTATAATATGAAAAAATATTCAAAAGTATTTATCTGTTTAGCTGTATTTGGTTTGCTGTTTGGAGCTTCGTCTGTGCGCGCAGAAGACAGCACGATAGAAAATAGAAGGATGGAGGAAGGAAAACTAAGACCTATGTTGGATCGCCCGATGAATGATGATCGCAAAGCGCTCCTAGTTGATTTGAAAAATACTAGGGAAGAAAATAGGCAGAAAATGGAAGCCGCAAGACAGGCTTTCATGGAGAAGTTAAAAACTGACCGAGAAACATTTAAAGCCGAAGTAGAAAAAAGGAAAGCTGAATTTAGATTAGCTAACAGAGAGGAAAAAAGAGAATTCTGGGGCAACGTGGGAGAAATGGTGGGTCAGAGATTTGCGCAAGTTATAAAGCAGTTAGAAGAAGCGCAGACAAGAGTCGGCACAGTGATTGAAAAGTTAAAAAACGACGGCCATGACACAGAAGATGCTACCAACTACCTAGATCTTTCAAAGGAAAAGCTCGACAATGCAAAAACCAAGATTGCAGAGGTTAGGGCTCTCCTCCCAGCAACTGGGGAGGAAATAACTCCTGAAATATTCGCCGCTATTAAGCTAGGAGCTAGGGAAGCAAAGGATTTATTAAAAGAATCCCGCGAGAATCTCTTGAACGCCATAAGGGAAATAAAGATTTTGAAAGGGGAAGAAGATAATAATTAATAGTTAATTTTAAAAATTATGGAACCAAATACCCAAGTAGAACAAAAAACAAGTGGAACAAATGGTGCACTAATAGGCTCGATCATTATAATACTCATCTTGATTGTAGGTGGTATTTACCTCTGGAAAGTCAGTCTTAAAGAAGAAGCCAGCCCAGTAGGGGATACTGCGGAGAACACTGGTGAGGACACTGCGAGTATGGAAGCAAATGTGAACAGTATTGAACTAGAAAGTCTTGATGAAGAAATCTAGGTGATAAATAAAAAAACAGCCCAGACCTAGGTCTGGGCTGTTTTTTTTGACAAAAATTACTAAAAAATATAGACTAAGAACCTATGATTAAAGTAAGCAAACTACCAAAGAGCGAAATAGAAATCGAAGGCGAGCTCTCAAGCGAGGTCTTTGAAGGTTATTACCCACACGCAATTAAAACATTAGGAGACACCATAGAGATAGACGGCTTCAGGAAGGGAAAAGCTCCAGAAGCGATGGTGCTAGCTAAGGTGGGAGAAATGCGCATCTTGGAGGAGATGGCAGAGCTCGCGCTCGCGGAACATTATCCGAAAATAATTGAAGCGGAAAAGCTTGACGTAGTGGGCCGTCCAGAAATTTCTATACTGAAATTAGCCAGGGGTAACCCACTCGGTTTTAAAATAAAAACAGCCGTGTTGCCTGAAATAAAACTCCCAGACTATAAAAAAATAGCAAAAAAAGTTCTAGGGGAAGTAAAGGATAGAGAAAAAGAGATATCAGTTTCCGATGAAGACCTAGAAAACACTATCCTTGATATTCGGAAATCTCGCGCGCCTAAAGTGCATGTGGTAGACCTACCCGGCGCAGAAACTAAAGGAGAAGAAGAAAAGAAAGAAAAAACTGAAGCAGAACTGCCTCCATTTAATGATGAATTTGTACAAGCCTTGGGCCCCTTTAAGGATGTTGCCGACTTCCGAGAGAAGCTTAAGGTTAACATAAAACTCGAGAAAGAAAATCAGCACAAAGAAAAAGTCAGACTCAAGATAATTGAGAAAATTATTGAAGAAACGGAAATAGATACTCCGGAAATACTAATCGAAACGGAACTTAGTAAAATTCTATACCGCATGGAGTCCGACATAACTCAAATGGGACTCAAATTCGAGGATTATTTAAAACATCTGAACAAAACTCCTGAGGATTTGAAAAAAGAATTCCGTGGAGACGGAGAAAAGAAGGCGAAACTAGGCCTCGTCTTGAATGAAATCTCAAAAGCAGAAAAAATCCTAGCAGACAAAGAAGAAGTAGCTAAGGAAGTAGCGCATATACTCGAGCACTATAAAGACGCTGACCCTACCCGAGCGGAAATGCACGCAGAAAATGTGCTAACAAACGAAAAAATCTTTCAGTTTCTCGAAAGCCAACAATCCTAAAGTCCTAAAGAGTATACCAAAAGCGCCATCCGGACGTAGAGGCCGTTTTCGGCTTGGCGAAAGTAGGCAGCACGGGGGTCAGAGTCTACAGCTAATTCAATTTCATTTATTTTCGGCAGTGGATGCATAATGATCGCCTCTCCTTTAAGACTTTTCAAGTGTTCTTCTTTCAAAATAAATAAATCCTTTACTTTTTCATAACCTTCACCGTCTAGGAAGCGTTCTTTCTGGACGCGAGTCATGTAAAGCACATCTATTAGAGGCAGAGCTTCTTCTAAACTCGATAATTCACTAAAAGCTATTTTGTTTTCTTGTAATTCTTTTATAAATTCCCTAGGCAGCTCAAGTTCCTTGGGTGAAATAAAATAAAAAGTATTACCTTTATAAAATCTAAGAAATGGTACCAGGGAACGGAGAGTTCGACTATTTAATAAGTCCCCGCCGAAAGCAATGTTAAGATTATCAAGTCGTCCATGTTCTTTTTTAATTGTATATAGGTCTAAAAGTCCTTGAGAGGGATGCTGATTCGCGCCGTCCCCTGCGTTCAAGATTGGCTTAGTGGAAACTTTAGCCGCAGCTTCTGGAATGCCTGCTTTGTGATGACGCATAACTATCGCATCCGCATAAGAGCACACTATGCGAGTTGTATCTTCAATAGTCTCCCCTTTAAAGGCGGAAGAAGTGCTCTCAGCATTCTCTGCAGAAATAACCTGGGCGCCAAGTTTTAGAGCCGCTGTTTCAAAAGATAGCCGAGTGCGAGTGGATGGTTCAAAGAAAATACAAGCTATTATTTTATCTTCCAAAAGTTTCTTAACTTTATTATTCTTGCACTCTTCTTCCATATCCTCTGCGCGTGCTAAAATCTCTTCTAGGTCTTGTTTTGTAAATTGTCCTGCTGAAAGTATGTTTTTCATGGTTCTATTTTATCACCATGACCCTGAATCTATCGAAGGGTCATAAACTAATTTAAATACTCTTTATGCGATTTAATTTCTAAATCCTCAATCTTGTATCGCGACAGCGCTTTAATAAAAGCCCGAGCCAAATGTAAATCCGTAAAAAGCGGAATCTGATTATCTACCGTAGCCCTCCTAACGCGGAACCCGTCGGTTACTGCATGCTTTATGATGCCCTTTTCTTTCTTAGACCCATTGTTTTCCCTACTTAAATTTACCACAAAGGCCACCTTTTTACCCTGGTCGCCTTTGACGCCGCCTGAGGCGGGTAAACCTTCAATGACATCCAACACATTTGGTGCTTCTTGATAGGCTTTGCGTACGGTATCGCACTCTATATTTTGTTTTTTGAAAAATTCAGCGGTAGTATCAGTAGCACAAATTTTATAACCCAAAGAAAGTAGTGCCCTGGCAGCTTCTATAAACTTTTCTTTATTTAAATTCCCGCCTAACGACAGCAAGACTGTTTTTTTATTAAAATCAAATTTATTAATACTCAGTATTGATTTTAATAGAGCTTCATCATAATCCCGCCCGAAACAAGCCACTTCTCCAGTGGAGGACATTTCTACCCGAAGTATCGGGTCCGCGCCTAAAAGCCTAGCAAAGGAGAACTGCGGGGATTTCACCACTACACTTTTAGGATATTTGAAATCATGAACCTTTGCTCGACCAAAGAAAGCATCTACGGCAATGTCTGGAAAGTTGGCATCCATCGCCTTAGATAGAAGTGGGAAAGTGCGGCTCGCGCGCAAATTCACCTCGATAACATATGGAATATTATTTTTCACTAAAAATTGGATATTAAACGGCCCAGTGATGGAAAGTTCCTGCGCAATCTTTTTAGAAATTTCTTTGAGCTGGAATTCGGTCGAGGCATATACTCTCTGAGTTGGGTACACAATGGTAGCATCGCCCGAATGCACTCCGGCATTCTCCACATGCTCAGAAATTCCATAAATCATAAGCTCTCCTTTTTGTGCTACCGCATCAAATTCGAGCTCTTTAGCATTTTCTATATATTTAGAAATAGTTACTGGATATTCCGGGGAGAGGACTGCGGCCTTGTTTATAAAATTATCAAGCTCTCCCTCGTTATAACACACTCGCATCGCCGAGCCGGATAAAACATAAGATGGCCGAACTAAAACCGGGAAACCTTCCTTTTTTATAAACTTTTCTGCTTCTTTCATGTTGGTAAAGCTAGTCCATTTCGGCTGGAGAATATTTAATTTATCGAGCAAGGCCGAGAATAAGTTGCGATCTTCCGCTCTGTTAATATTTTCCGCGGTTGTTCCTAAAATATTAAATTTTGCGCGGGATAAAAGCTTGGCTAAGTTATTGGGCCGCTGACCACCAACGGAAATTATTAAGCTGTGCGCTCGTTCAAATTCAAATATGTCGGCAACTGTTTCAAATGATAAATTTTCAAAATACAGACGGTCCGACATATCGTAATCAGTAGAAACTGTTTCCGGATTGCAATTTATTATTACTGATTGCTTTTTATGTCGAGTGAGAGCAAGTGAAGCATTCACACAAGACCAGTCGAACTCTACCGAAGACCCGATGTGGTACGGCCCACCACCTAAAACCACCACTGCGTTGCCCTCTAAGGGCGCCACATCATGGTGAGTTCCATGATAAGTCAGATACAAATAGTTGGTCTGCGCCGGCACCTCTCCTGCTAAGGTGTCGATAGAAAATACGGAAGGTATTATTTTAAAACCTTGACGCAATTTACGAATTTGTAATTCTGTTTTCCCACACAAATTTCCTATTTTTTTATCCGAAAATCCAGCCTGCTTAAGCTCAAGCAGAGTTGCTTTATCTAATTTTTTATTTTTACGAAACTTATTTGCTAGAGTGGCAATATTTCCAATTCGATACAAGAACCAACGGTCAATACCCGTAATTCTATGAACAGCATCCACGGTCATACCGCCCATCAAGCTTTCAGCGACTGCAAATATTCTTCGAGGAGTCGGGATGTGTAGAAATTTCTCCACTTCCTTTTTGTCTTTAAAGCCATTATCCGTAACACTCTCTCTGTCCCCTGTCTGCATGCGCACCGCCTTCTCAAGAGCCTCTTCGAAGCTTCGTCCAATGGCCATCACCTCTCCTACTGATTTCATAGCGCTACCGATTCTCTCAACTGCGCCCACAAACTTCACCAGGTCCCACCTTGGCATCTTTACTACCACGTAGTCTAGCGCCGGCTCAAAGAAACTCTGGGTCACTTTAGTAATTTTGTTTTCAATAGATAACAAGCTGTATCCGAGTGCAAGCTTCGCCGCTACGTATGCGAGAGGGTAGCCGGTAGCCTTGGAAGCAAGAGCACTTGAACGAGAAAGCCGTGCGTTAACTTCTATCACAAAGTAATCTAATTTACCCCGCCCATCTGGGCGGGGCGAGCCGTCCTTAGGATTTGGATTTAATGCATACTGCACATTACACTCGCCTACTATCTTTAAGCTCTGAACAATTTTTATACTTGCTTCGCGCAACCCATGATATTCATGGTTCGTTAATGTCTGAGAGGGCGCCACTACAACAGAGTCTCCGGTATGAATGCCAAGCGGATCCAAGTTTTCCATATTGCAGACCGTAATACAGTTGCCAAATTTATCGCGCACTACTTCGTATTCTATTTCTTTAAAGTGGTGTAAATATTTTTCAATCAACACCTGCGGCGAGACCGACAATGCGCCCTTCACTATTTCCTCGAGCTCATTTTCACTCTCGGCAACTCCGGACTTCTGTCCTCCCAGCGCAAAAGCGGCTCTTACCATAAGCGGATAGCCTATCTTCTGTGCAATATCTTTAGCCTCCTTTAGGTTGGTCGCCGCACCAGAGGGAGGTACCGGCACATCGATACTTTGTAAATGTTTGGCAAATTTTTCTCTATCTTCGGTAAGCTCTATCGAATTTACCGGACTTCCCAAGACTTCTACTTTGTACTTTTTGAAAACCCCCTTCTCTTCTAAAGTAAGCCCGCAGTTGAGCGCCGTCTGTCCACCAAAGGAGAGCATAATACCATCCGGCTTTTCTTTATCGATAACTTTTTCCACAAAATATTCATTAATAGGTAAAAAATAAACTTCATCCGCTAAATTTTTAGATGTTTGAAATGTGGCGATGTTGGGATTCACCAGAACAACTTTTATTTTTTCTTCCTTGAGCGCCTTGATCGCCTGACTTCCGGAATAATCAAACTCCCCCGCCTCTCCTATCTTAAGTGCGCCTGAACCTAAGACTAAAATTTTCTTGAATTTGCTCATATTTTTTTCTGACTATAACCTTTGACTTTTTTAAAAAAATAATCAAATACCCAGTCAGTGTCTAGGGGGCCGGGAGAGCTTTCAGGGTGAAACTGCACGGACATGACCGGTAGAGTTTCATGAATAATTCCTTCATTTGTATTGTCGTTTGCATTATAGAACCATTCCTTAAATCCCTTTGGGATTTTACCCACCGTAAAGCCGTGATTTTGAGTCGTTAAATAACACTTATTCGTACCTTTTAAAACCGCAGGCTGGTTCTGACTTCGATGTCCAAATTTAAGCTTGTAGGTAGTCCCTCCCATAGCTAAAGCTAAAATTTGATTTCCTAAACATATACCAAGTGTGGGAATTTTTTTAGCAACTATTGCTTTCACATTCTCGATTGTCTTTTTCACTTGAGTCGGATCTCCCGGCCCATTTGAAACAACGACTGCTGAAAATGGAAAGTCTAATTTTAAAACATCAGTATCCCATGGCACCACTACTACTTTAAAATTACGCGCCAGGAGCCTGCGTACGATATTTTCTTTAGCACCACAATCTATCAACACCACGGTGTTTTTACTATCACCAATAGTTAAAATTTCTTTAGTAGAAACTTCTGCCACTAAATTTCTTTTATTTGGGTCTTCAAAACCTGTTCCCTCCTCACCTGCCCGAGAGGAGGTGGCCTTTGGGCCCGAGGGGTGGGAGATTTTCCCAAGCATCACACCTTCACTTCGTAATTTCTGGGTAAGCTCTCGTGTATCCTTTATTTCAAGTGCTGGTACCCCCTCCTCTTTAAACCATGCTCCCAGCGTCATCACGCTTTCATGGTGAGATGGAGTGTCTATATAGCTAGAAACAATGAGTCCAGAAACTTGGATCTTGCCGGACTCTCGGAGAGCGTGTTTTGGGACACCATAATTCCCCACTAGTGGATAAGTCATAACCAATATCTGCCCGGCAAAGGAAGGATCGGTTAAAGCTTCCGGATACCCCACCATCCCAGTGGCGAAAACGACTTCTCCAGAGATGGACTTCAAGGCGCCAAAGTTCTTACCTTGATAATGACTGCCGTCTTTTAAAATTAATTCTGCTAGTTTTTTGTTTTTTTTAGTTTTTACCATAAAATTTTCCTTGCACTATGGTCGCGGCTACACTCCCCGGGAAAGTAACACCTTCAAAGGGCGACCACCCGCATTTTGTTTTCAGAATTTCTTTAGAAATTTTTATCGGCTTATTCATATCAATGACAGTAAGTGACCCTATATACCCCTCTTCTATCTTCCCGTATAAATTTTTAGTAAATTTACTGATAAAATTTCCAGGATTACTACTACATACCTGCGAGATTCTCTCTGGCGTAAAATTCTGCTCTTTCATGAGCCAGGTCGTAAATGGGCCATAAGTATCAAGCTGTGGAGTGCCAGAAGTGCCCTTTTTCTTCTCTTCTATACTATGTGGCGCATGGTCCGTGGCTAAGAAATCAATACTACCGTCCCGTAAGCTCTCTATTAAATAGAGTCGGTCAAGATGGGTACGTAGTGGCGGATTCATTTGCATAAAATTTGTATTCTCCTCCGTGAGCATACTAGAGTCATAGTAGAGGTGATGCGGAGAAACTTCAGCAGTTACTAGAACCCCGCGCGCCTTGGCCGCTTTTATTTTTTCTATTCCTGCTTTTGTCGAAGCATGACACACTTTCCCGAGTAAATTATATTTTTCTATCATGAGTAGCGCAAAGTCCACCGCTGAAATTTCTGCAGTCGTTGGGCGGCGAGCTTCATGAGTAGCCGCGCCTTTACTATTTTCTAAAATTTTCGGGTCTTCACAATGGAAACTCACTGCGCATCCGCTATATTCTGATAAAACTTTTTCTAAGTCGGCAAGCGTGCTAAAAAAAAGAGTCCCTACTGAAGGACCCATATATACTTTATAAGGAACATTACCGGGGAGCGGCTTGGTCTTCTCGCCAATGCCCGCATACAGCACTACTTCTACTCCGCACTTTAGGGATAAATTTTTCTTTTCTTCGTAACTTTGGTCATCTATCGGTGGAGTAGGATTGTTAGGCATCTCTGCAAAGGCTACCACTCCGCCCGCTATCGCTGCCTCCCCGGCAGTTCTGAAATCTTCCTTATAATCCTGACTGTGGTCCACACACTCCCGCGCATGCACATGCAAGTCCACAAACCCCGGGAAAATTAATTCGTCTTTAAAAATAAAATCGGCATCACCTTGCGGTTCGCCGACTTTATTTATTACTCCGTTTTGATCAATTTCAATTCGTCCACGGAATACCTTATTTAGATTTACGATGTTTCCTTCTATAGTAAGCATAATTCTTTTAGAGACATTGGTAAGATGGTATCATGGGGTTCGAAAAGTTGCAAATCAAGATAAAATAGAGCTATAATAGCCCTATGTTAATACCAACAGTTATCGAAAAATCACAATTCGGCGAGCGGGCATATGATATTTATTCCCGTCTTCTGCGCGAGCGCATCATATTTCTAGGCGGACCTATTGACGACAACACTGCCAACATCGTCATCGCCCAGCTTTTATTCCTTGAAAACGAAGATTCGAAGAAAGATATTTTCCTTTATGTAAATTCTCCGGGCGGATCCGTCACTTCGACTATGGCCATAGTGGACACGATGAACCATGTACGTCCGGACGTAGCCACCTTTTGCGTAGGGCTCGCGGCGTCCGGTGGAGCAATTATTCTATCCGCTGGTAAAAAGGGCAAGCGCTACATCCTGCCTAATGCTGAAGTCATGATTCATCAGCCATTAGGTGGAGTAGAGGGTCAGGCTTCCGACATCGCCATCACTGCTAAACACATTCTAAAGACTCGAGATAATTTAAATAAACTTCTAGCCAAGAATACTAGCAAGTCCCTCTCTCAAATAGAAAAGGACGTAGAGCGCGACTTTTTCATGGACGCGACTGAGGCCAAGGTTTATGGCATCGTGGACGAGATAGTCACCAAGTCTAAAGTCCCTACTCCTAAAGCAAACAATTAAATTATCCATACAATCTCACAGGACCCTCGCTCGAGCAAGGCAGATTTTGTGAGAAAATCAACCGCTAAAGAACCCCGTTCTCTAGCGGTTATGTAATTTTTACCAGACTAGACATATCCCTGACCTTCTGTTATACTAAACTTGTTGAATTTTACAAATTTTATTTCATTTAATTTGTTCGGGTTTATAAGAATACCACATATTATGAAGTGTTCATGAAAAAATCTAACAGGAAATTTAAAAATCTTTTCAATAATTCAATAATTTCTAGGAAAGAAAAAGGACCGCAAATATAGTGGCTTGTTCTTATAAGTCGAATCAAGACTTATGAGCTTAATATTAAAAATGTTGATCGGAGCGGGAGTGCTCTTCTTCGGCATTGGTATCGGATACTACCTGCGTCTCATCATCGCCCTTGGGAAAAGGCGTTCGATAGAAATAGACATCAAGCAGATGATGGTTGGGGCGAAGATGGAAGCGCAGAAGATCACTGATGAAGCCAATAAGGTGGCAGGGCTGAAACTAGGAGAGCTCAAAGACGAAGAGAAGAAGAAAGAGCACGAATTTAAAGAAACGGAAAAACGTCTGATCAAAAAGGACGAATTTCTAGATGCGCGACAAGTAGAAATAGATAAAGAGGTTGAAAATATCAAGCTCAAGGTGGAAGAAATAAAAAAAATCCAGGAAAGAGTAATTAAAATAGAAGAAGAAAAGGCCGGAGCACTAGAGCGAGTAGCTAAGCTTTCTCAAGAAGAGGCGAAGGAAGAACTTCTAAAAGAAGTTGAAAAGAAGTATGAAGAAGATATCTTAACCCGCATCCAGAAGCTCGAAAACAACAATGAGGAGAAGCTGGACCGAAGGGCTAAGGATATTTTAGCCACCACTATTCAACGCCTAGCATCCAGTACTGCTTCTGAGCTCATGACTACTGTTGTTTCTATCCCCAACAACGAAATCAAGGGTAAAATCATCGGAAAAGAAGGCCGAAACATCCGCGCCTTCGAACGAGCAGCCGGAGTGGAGCTCATTGTGGACGATACTCCAGGCTCTATCGTCATATCTTCCTTTGACCCAATTCGCAGACAAGTAGCCCGCTTAGCGCTTGAGAATTTAATTCTAGACGGACGTATCCAGCCAGCCAAAATAGAGGAACTAGTGGACAAGGCTAAGGAAGAAATAAATAAAATAATTAAAGAAAAGGGAGAACAGGCGGTCTATGAATGCGGAATCTTTAACTTTGATCCTCGTATTGTGGCTATCATCGGAAGACTCTATTTCCGTACGAGTTATGGGCAGAACGTGTTACAACACTCGATCGAAATGACCCACATCGCCGGTATGCTCGCTGAGGAATTAGGCGCAGACGTAGCTATAGCTAAAGCTGGTGCCCTTGTGCACGACATCGGTAAGGCCCTCGACCATGAAGTCCAGGGTACACATATAGAGATAGGTATGCGCATACTTCAGAAGTTCGGAGCGGATGAGCGCATCATTACCGCTATGAAGTCCCACCACGAGGATTACCCTTATGAAACAATCGAATCCATCATTGTGCAGACAGCCGACTCCATCTCCGGCGGCCGCCCTGGAGCTCGCCGAGACTCAGTAGAAAACTATTTGAAACGTCTAAAAGAGCTTGAATCCCTAGTAAACGCCTTCCCTGCGGTAGAAAAGTCTTATGCCCTACAAGCAGGCCGGGAAATCCGCATCTTTGTAACCCCAGATAAAATAAGTGACCCTGAAGCCAAGCTTATGGCTCGTGATATTGCTATGAAAATAGAGCAAGAACTCAAATATCCAGGCGAAATCAAGGTAACTATGATCCGGGAAACCAGGATTATAGAGTATGCTAGATAATTTGGACCAGTTGACACTTGCTTGCCCTCAAAAAACCCTTGTTATATAATGTATACGGAGCAATTGTATAGATAAATCGCCTACGCGAGAGCGAGGCAGGTCGAAACATTACAAAATCAATCTAAAAAAATTATGAATAAACAAGCATTAGCTGAATGGGTACACGGAAAGCTTGGAGGCACTAAGGTGCAAGCAGAGGAAGTCGTTGACGGATTGTTCGGAGCTATCACTGATACCTTGAAAAAGGGAGGTGAAGTTTCTATCGCTGGCTTCGGTATCTTTTCTGTAAAGGCTCGTGCGGCTCGTATGGCTCGCAATCCAAAGACTGGAGAGCAAGTCAAAGTAGCAGCGAAAAAGGTTCCAAAATTCCGACCTGCAAAAGGTTTGAAGGACATGGTTGCCTAAATTTTATCTCGAGATAAAAACAAAAAGTCCCCTGTAGGGGACTTTTTGTTTGGGAATTAGCTCAAAAAATACTTAATCAAGTATTTTTGCCGCCACTTGCTTATATTCCAGCCAATAAAAAACAAAGGATAGGATATACCTAAATTTTTAAAACTTATTAGCATAGTATCAAATATTGTTAATTTATTATCGGGAGTGACAAAAATATTGCTTAATCTTCTACGAAAAACACCCTTATGTCCCACCAAGTCTAAAGACCCACACCCTGCGGCAACCATGCTCTCTTCAGCTTTTATAATTTCTTTAAATTGATCTAGGACCGAACTTTGGCTTAAATCTTTCTTAGTTAAGTAGTGACCAAAAATTTTTGGCTGTATTTTTACAGTTTTCTTCCCATTGGGCAATGATATAATTTCGGTATTCAAAATGTAATTTCCGAAAAATCTTCGGCAAGTCAAATAATCTTCTATCGCCTTCTGTCGTCCATGCTCACTCTGTAAAATTTCCAGGTATGAAAATTTTATTACCTTATCTTCACCATATTCATACACTAAGTGATCCCATCCATGAGCGATGATTTTACCTATTTTACTTTTATCATAAACGTTAATCTTAGCTTCCACGTAATAAAGTATATACTATTTCTTAGTATTTTTTTGAAAATCAATTTGGTAATCAGGAATTCCCAAAGTAAGTCCGTATTTGGTCGCCTCAGCATATTCTTCCTCCTTTGTTCTGTCGATTTTAAATACTTTATCTCTAAAGATTATGAAATGAGTATTTTCGTTCTTAAAATCTGCATACCAACTATGTAAATGTTCACTGTCTAACGCCTTATTAAGTTGCCGAGCTATGCTTTGAGCCTCATTGGGTTCTATTTCTACTTTATGTAAAGTCCATTGCTTAACCCAAGGAGTTTTGTGTTTTTCTGTAATTGACTCTACTTTCGTAGAAGTTATTTTAATACCGTCCAATACTGACTTGTCCTCAAGGCTCTCTTCTATAATTGTTCCTGTAAATTTATCCATAAATTAATATTTCCTAATAACTGCCTTGAGTACAGCAATAACATTTAAACTGTGCTCCGGATAAATCGGACTGTAGTTTTTATTGGCTGGTTCGAGCCAGGCTTTCTCCCCAGAAGAAGACTTTTTGATACGAAAATATTTCATAGTGAACTCGCCATCCACCTCCGCGATAACTATCTGCATATCGCGCGCGACGGTGGCGCGCTCCACCAGCACCATGTCCCCCTTTTCGATATGGGCATCGATCATCGAGTCCCCATCTACCTCAAGCATATAAGTCAGGTCTTTCTTGCCGATGAGCATATCGTCGATAGATACGGTATCTGCAAGTTCTTCCTCGACACTTGCGGGCAGTCCGGCGGTGACAAGCCCTAGCATCGGCACCTCGCCAAAGGAATCCGTCGGCACTAGCCGGCCCAAGTGATCCTTGGCCACTAGCCCTGCCTTCACCAACTTCTCCACAATTTTAAAAATAGCATTCTTGGACTTGAGGCCAAAGAGTGGCAACATCTCAGAATACGAAGGCATGCGTTTATGAGCAGAATAAAAGGATTCTATTTTTGATTGATAAATATTACGCATATATGCTCCTTATATCCTTCCGAAAGAATAGGTTAATCATTCTTTCTTTGAATGTCCTTCGAGTATGATAATTCATTCGGCGAAGCATGAGCCTGTGGTCACGAGCCTCTTTCCGATAATCTTGCCCTTGCATTATCTTTCGATCAATAACTTTGTTTATCTTTTGGATCTCCTTCTCTAACATTTTTAAAAATTGTGTTTGTGACATTTTATTTTTTGCTTAACCAATCACTAGTGGTATAGGCAATTATTTATCTATTAATTTGACCATGACCGTGGTCATGTAATTAGTATAGGTGAACGCTCGTTCACTGTCAACACTTTATCTGTGGATAACTTAAAAAGCTCTATATCTTAAGGTTTAAAAAGCTCTTTCAGCTCCGCCATCTTTTTTGGATCCACCTTAGCTTCAAAAAGTTTAAAAACAATTTCAATTTCGGCAAAGCTGGCACGGCCATTAGTTGCAAGATCAATCAATTCATCTAAGGTGACAGGAAGTAATTTTATTTTCTCTCCCCCATCGAGCTCCATCTCTCCAACCTTCTTTAAATCCTTGGCAATAAAAGTATAAACTACCCAGTCTATCTTCTTGGTCGGATGCTGAGCATCCCAAAGAATAAATTCTTCCGCTTCATAGCCACTCTCTTCTAAGAGCTCTCGCTTAGCGGCAGCTAAAATATCTTCACCCTCATCTACCCGCCCACCCGTCGCCCCGATAAAGGGAATGCTAGTGCCCGGCTGCTCTTGTTCCGTCAGAATTATTTTCCCATCCGGCAGTACCGGGAATACTACTACAGTATCGGCACGCTTTAATTTCTCAAATGTTGCCTTTGTTCCATCGTACATCTCCTGCTCCCATTGATAAACATCAAAAACCACACCTTTAAAGACTCTTTTAGCATCTCTAGGTATCGACTGTTTAGATTCTGGACGTTCTATATGCATTTAATTAGTATAACAGAATTTTTTGGTATTTAATTTAAATTACTTTAGCAAATAAGGGTTAGCTCGGACATGTAAGTCTTCATTTAGCCCGTCCAGTACCTCCATATCTTCATCAGCAATCTCAAAGTTAAACACATCTATGTTATTTTCTATGCGCTCCTTGCGGACAGATTTTGGTATCGGGGAACACCCATGCTGTAGACTCCACCTTATCAATATCTGGGCGTTAGTCTTTCCATACTTTTGTGCAACATTACTAATTCTTTCATCCCCCAGCTTCTCGCCGTGCAAAAGTGGAGAGTAGGCCTGAAGCGCTATACCGCCTTTATTGCAATAATTTAACAATTCCTTCTGATATAAGAATGGATGAAATTCTACCTGATTAACTGCTGGCACCACCGTTGCGTATTTTTTCATTTCATCTAGGTGAGGAATCATATAGTTCGAGACACCAATTGCGCGAGCTTTACCGGATCTATAAATTTCTTCCATCGCCCGCCAGGTGTCCTGCCTTTTATTTAGACTCTCCTTGGTGTCTGCGCTCGCAGTGGGCCAGTGCACTAAGTACAAGTCTACATAAGACATGCCAAGCTTCTTTAATGATTCATCTATCGCCAAGAGTGCGCTTTCATATCCCTGATCCGTATTCCAGAGTTTCGTCGTCACAAATATTTCCTCGCGCGGAATGCCAGAATCCTTTATTGCTCTGCCTACGCCCTCTTCATTGCCATAAATTTTGGCCGTATCAATCAATCTATATCCAGCCTCGAGCGCCCAGCCTACTTCGTGCACTACCTGTTCCCCTTCGGCGGACTTGAAAGTTCCGAGCCCAATAATAGGCATCTCCACCCCGTTATTTAAAACTACTTTTGAATTTTTATTTATTTTATGCATATTTCCATTGTAACAGAAATACAACGGAAAATAATTAAATTCTAATTACAAAATTTTTATACAAATTCTGCAAATATCGGCAGATGGTCTGACACCTGATCCTGTAAAACTTTAAAATCTTTAACTTCAACATCCCAGGAAACCAAGACATAGTCTGAGCATTTATTATTTCTTGTATAAAAAGAACTACGAGTAGAAGCTATCCTATTTTCCGTGATTAAATTCCTCATTCCCTTTCCAAGTATTTGAATACTTTTACCATTTGGATTTAGATTAAAATCTCCGCAAAGAATTTGCTTGCCTTCATTTATGCTTAGAAAATTATTTATCTTCTCTGACTGGAATAATCTTTCAGGCGTATCTAGTGCATCTGTTCCTGCTTGATGGATGCCGTGTAGGTTCGCAATTATAAAATGCTCATCTCCAAGTCCAATATTTACCCAATTCATATTGCCAGTAATTTTACTCCCCATTACTGCATCTCCCGGCAGATTTTCATAAGAACACAATCCCCCACTTTCTTTTACTGGGATACTTTTCCTCACAAATATAGCCTGTCCACCTTTGAAATTTATTGGTTCCCGTTGGAAATGAGTAGTGTTAGAAATGTATTTGTAAGCAATGAAATCTGAAAGATTAGCTGAAACCTCAGTAAATAAATTCATTCGTGCTTTGTGTATTTCAGTAACACCTGGCACATCGCCGAACAAAACCTCTTGAAAACAAAAAATGTCTGTTTCCATAGAATGTTTCTTGATGAATTCCAGTAATGGCTCATATACAATACCGCCCCAGAGATTTAAAGTTATTATTTTCATTTTAAGTATTTACTTTGGGCCGGTATTGAATGGCTTCTAATATATGATTCGCTTTAACTTCGAGAGAATTCTCAAGGTCGGCGATGGTGCGAGCTATTTTGATTACTCGGTGATAGGCACGGGCCGAGAGGGCCAATCTCTCCGCGCTATTATCAAGCAAGTCACGCACTTCCTTAGTAAGCTTCACAATGCCTGAGAGATCTTTTACATTCATTTCACTGTTGGTATTTATTTTCCGGCCTAACTTTTTAAATCTATCTTTCTGAATTTCGCGTGCTTTCAGAACTCGCGCTTTTATCTTGTCAGTTTTCTCCCGAGTGTTTCCTTCATCATCTTCGCCCAACTTTTTGTAATCCACATTCCCGACACTCACCCATAAATCAATACGGTCCATAATGGGCCCGGAGAGCTTCCTCTTGTAGCGGTCTAAATCAGAAGGTTTACAGATACAGACTTTAGCTTTCGAACCCAAATTGCCGCAGGGGCAAGGATTCATAGCCGCCACTAGAATAAAGTTCGAAGGGAAAACAGCTGAACCTCGAGCGCGGGAAATCGAAACGATGTTGTCTTCAAGCGGCTGACGCAGGGACTCGATAACTCTTTTTTCAAATTCTGGAAACTCGTCGAGGAACAACACACCCCTGTGCGCGAGGGTGGCTTCCCCCGGCTTCGGATAGGTACCTCCGCCAATGAGTGATACATAAGAAGAGGTATGGTGCGGAGCCCGAAAGGGTGGAAAACAGACAAGCTCTCCCTGCGTCGCTCCAGCCACTGAATGAATTCCTGTTATTTCTAATACTTCTTCCGTAGAGAGATCTGGCAAAAGTCCAGAGAACACCCGAGCGAGCATTGTCTTACCAGTACCCGGCGGGCCATACATAGCAATGTTGTGCCCGCCGGCGGCAGCTATCTCAAGTCCGCGCTTAGCGCCTTCTTGACTTCGAATATCCGCAAAGTCTCCGCCTTTCATCTCTTTTGTATAATTTATTTTTGTTTTTGGTTGTAGCGAAATTGTTCTATTTTTTGTATTAGTTTTTTCTTTGAGCTTATTTTGAAGTTCGTCGATGTGATCTACCACTTCTTCTAAGCTCTCCGCCCCGAAAATTTTAATGCCTTCCACTAGGGCTGCTTCTTCTGCATTCTCTTTTGGTAAATATATTTCTTGAAATCCATGCTTCTTGGCTGCTTCAGCCAACGGTAGTGCCCCACGGATCCGGCGCAGAGTGCCATCGAGCCCAAGCTCGCCTAAGAAAATCTTTTTCTCAGGATTAAATTTTATATCGCCCGCGGCCAACATATATGAAAGCGCGATAGGTAAATCAAAAAATGGCCCTTCTTTCTTGAGGTCAGCGGGTGAAAGTGAAACCACAATTTTTTGATTCGATGCTTTAGGAGATTTGTAGCCAGAATTTTTTATTGCACCACTAACTCTATCTTTTGACTCATCCACTGCCTTGTCCGGCAGACCCACGACGTTGAAAGCATGCAATCCACGCGACAAATCCACCTCTACTGTGACAATAACCCCGGAAAGCAGATTTACTTGTGCGGAATATACTTTGGCGAAAGACATACAGCTATATGGTCTTAACTTTTTAAACTCTTTCTATCCCTCCAGGTGTTTCTTACAAGTTCGCGCTGCGGGATTTGCTTCTAGGCGCGCAACTTCAATATCTTTTTTACAAATTTCACATTTGCCGAAGGATTCTCTACTGAGTCCCTTGATGGCTTGTAAAACATTTTTAAGTCTTGGTTCTAGAGTCTTTATCATAGAACTCTTTGCTTCAAAATCTTCAAATCTATCCGCCATGTCATTCTGGTCGGTCTCTGGAGTATCTAAAACTTCTGGAGTTGCCTCCCAGTCCCCCGTCTCCAGATTGAGCTTTCCCATGTCTTGCATCTGTTCAAGTAAAATATCTCGCTCCTTTTCTAATTTATCTTTAATTTTCTTCTTATCTAACATACGAGCATCATAACACGTTAAATTTTAATAGCAATCCTGGTTAGAGCCGAATTTTACTTGCTATTGCGGTTTTAGAAAAAATATGTAATATAAAAATCATTATGGACTTATATCAAAAAGTAATAAAATTGGGAGTGATAGTCTTTATTCTAACGTCTTTTTGGGCTGTTCCCGCTCTAGCCTCGACCAATGTATCTGGTTCGATACTAGTAGACACCACCTGGACTACTGCCGAAAGTCCTTATATTGTAAGTAATTTAAATATTAACGCAGGCGTTACCCTTACAATAGAAAGTGGCGTAGTAGTTAAATTCCAAGACGAAAACTCATATATTGACGTATCTGGAACCCTAAACGCAAACGGAACAGAAAATGAGAAAATTTATTTTACTTCTTTCTTAGATGACACGGTAGGTGGTGATACGAATAGTGACGGCAGTAATACTGTTCCGTCAGCTAGGAACTGGAAAAATATAAAATTTAACTCTGGATCAGTCGGCACACTGTCCTATGCAACTATCCGCTATGCAGGAGGAAATCCTTTTACTGGAATTTACAATAACGGTGGCGATCTTACAATCTCAAATAGTCTAGTCACAGAAAATGGAGATAAGGGAATCATGAACTGGGCTGGGAATTTAAATATTTTTTCTTCAGAAATTGGCGATCATCTGTATGGAGTGCAAATTTTTAGCGGCACTATAAATATAGATGGTAATGACATTCACGATCATACATCCTATGGAATAGTAACCCAAAATAATTCTGGGTCACTTATTCTCACGAATAACACTTTTAAAGATAACTCTGTGTCAGTCTCCGTACTTGTGGGTAATGACTTTACGCATTCTGGCAACACTGCAACTGGTAATGGGATAAATGGTATTGGAGTAGGTGGTGCTATCACTCAAGACCTCACATGGAACAAAGACAGCATGCCTTATGTGGTGAGTACTTTGTTAGTAAACTCTGGTGTGACATTTAACATTGACCCGGGAGTCATCGTGAAGTTCGAAGAAGGACGCTACATTGATATAGCTGGAACCCTAAATGCAAATGGAACAGGAATTGAGAAAATTTATTTTACTTCAATTAAAGACGACACGATAGGAGGAGACACGAACGGTGACGGCAGTAATACTGCTCCCGCACCCGGGGACTGGCGCAATTTAAAATGGAATGGTGGAACAGGCAATTTATCGAATTCTGTTTTGCGTTACGGTGGATATGCAACCTTCTTAGGAGGTATAAGCATTTACAATAATGGAGGAAATCTTTCGATTTCAGATAGCATCGTCTCTGAATCACTAGGCCAAGGACTTTTCCAGTCTGGCGGAGAAACTACTATTACTTCTTCTGTATTTAGCAACCAAGACTATGGCATACACAGAAGTGGTGGCGTTCTAGATATTTCTGGAAGTAGTATAAACAATAATTCAATACAAGGAATTTTAAACAACGGAGGTGGAACAATAAATGCCGTAAATAATTATTGGGGTGATCCAACAGGGCCATATAATGAAATTACTAACCCGAGTGGGCTAGGTAATGGTGTTTCTGGTAATGTAAACTTTATCCCTTTCCTAACAAGCGACCCATTTGGACCTACTCCGCCACCAACAACCTGCACCACAGACTGTTTCTCAAATGTCCTTTTCCTGCCGGGGGTGATGGGATCTAGATTATATAATTCTACAGATCAGGAATTATGGGTATCGAAAAGTGATTCTAGACACGCTGAGCTTGCACTAGATAATCAAGGGAAAAGTATTGATAGTACTATCCGTACCAAAGGAGACGAAGCCGGAATTGTGGAGGAAATTCCAATAAATTTTTTGCCAGATCCCAATATTTATAAATCTTTTATTGATGATTTAAAAAAATGGAAAAACGATGATAAAATCATCGCGGACTATAAGCTAATCCCATATGATTGGCGACTTTCTCTTAATGACATCATAACAAATGGAGCAACAGATATTAACGGCAATATTTCATATAATATATCTCAAAATTTCTCAGAATCTTTTATTCTGAAAAAATTAGAAGAGCTACAATTAAGTTCCAGAACTGGTAAAGTGACAATTATTGCGCACTCTAATGGAGGGTTAGTTGCAAAAGCTTTAATTCAAAAACTTAACGATACAAATAATCCTCTCTACGACAAAATAGATAAAGTTATTTTAGTTGCAGTGCCGCAAGTTGGTACACCAGACGCAGTGGCCATGCTTCTACATGGATCCGAAATTGGTCCTGGGGGCATCATAATGGACAATGACAGATCGAGGCACCTTTCAGAAAACATGCCAGCTATATACAATTTACTCCCGTCAAATGGCTATTTCACCACAGTCGACCCAGCTTTCGCCGTAGATAAAATAGCTTCTTTCGAGAATATCCCATTTTTTAATCCGCAAACATCTCAGTACGGGGTCTTTATTTCAAATGCAACTGAGTTGAAAAATTATATTCTTGGAACGGACGGCAGAACGAAACCATCCTTTAGTGAAACACTAAAGCCTAACATTGGAAATTCTGCCTTATACACACAAGCGCAGAGCGTTCACCAAATACTTGATTCTTGGCAACCATCTCCAAGTACTAAAGTGATACAAGTTGCCGGCTGGGGTGAGGAAACACTTGCTGGACTGGATTACACGACTAAGAAAGGTGCCACGGAAACTATTTCGTACACTCCTCGCATGGTGGTAGATGGTGACGGTACAGTGGTGGTACCAAGTGCCCTGTGGATGTCAGATTCCAGCTCAAATGTAGAAAGATGGTGGGTGGATTTGTTGACTTTTAATAGCCCAGTTTTAAACATTAACAGAAAACATAAAAATATTCTCGAAATAGCCAACCTTCTTGGTTTTATCAAATCAGAAATAAAAAATGTTTCAGGATTTACTGACCCAGAAAACATTATTGTTAATAATAGTTCAATTCTAATTTCCAATAAAACTCGCCTCCGTTACATACTCCATTCCCCTTTAACTCTAGGCATTACAGATGCACAAGGCAGATACACAGGTATGGATCCCGTAACAAAAGAAATTAGAGAAGAAATCCCTGGTGTAAACTATCGACAAATTGGTGAAGTGCAATTTATTTCCGTTCCTACGGGCGTTGATTACACCTTGCAGTTGAAAGGCTACCAGCAAGGAGACTTCACCCTTGATATAGAAAAACAGCAAGGAAACACTGTGACAGATACTACTTCATTCCAGGGCATACCATCTTCCACGACTACCGTAGCCACAGTTGATATCCCCGCAAATTTTGAAGTTGCTACCTCCTCTCTTAAAATTGATCAAAATGGGGATGGAGTAGTGGACAAAACTCTCCCAGCTACACCTAACGGTACGACAGTATATGACACTACCCCACCAGAGCTACAAGTAACATTTAATATAAATACAAAGGATGTGGTTTTCTCTGCTAGAGACCTAATAGACCCGAACCCCAGCATAATTATTACAACTACATCTATTACTCTCGCTGACCATTCCGGGAACACCACTATAATCCCATTCACTAAATTTAGAGAATTCCCGACCAGACTTCGCCTGTCTTACAATAAAATAACCAGAAATGGCGTAACCAGCACACTTCCAAATACTAATATAGTTTACGATTGGAAAGATAAGAAGGGTGTCCTAACTGATCTAGATACAAAAGTTATCATAAAAG
>DATDWM010000004.1:0-7229 GCA_036517375.1 Minisyncoccota bacterium | reverse complement strand
CCATTGCAATACCAGCGACCGGAGCTTTTATCGGCACGCCGCCATCCATAAGTGCTAAAGTTGAGGCGCAGATAGATGCCTGGGAAGTGGAACCATTGGACGCCATTGATTCAGAAACAACGCGCATCGTGTACGGGAATTCCATCGCGGAAGGCAGAACCATAAGTAGCGCTTTCTCTGCAAGTGCTCCATGCCCTACTTCACGACGATTTGTAAATCCTGCGCGACCCGTCTCCCCTGCAGAATACGGAGGAAAGTTGTAATGATGCATAAATCTTTTTTCACTTTTAGTCTGCATACCGTCTACCATGTGTCTGTCTTCCGGACCCCCGAGGGTGAGCACGGACAGTACGTGCGTTCCTCCACGATAAAATATTCCAGACCCATGAAGGACAGAAGAAAGTCCTCCAGCTTGCGCGAATAAATCCCGAACTTCATCCATCGCTCGGCCGTCGGCGCGTTTGTTTCCCTTGATTGCTTGCTCGTGCAATATTTCGTTTTCCGTATCATCAAAAAGGTTGTCCTCCGGCGCAAAATCTTTGCCAGAACTTTTTCGATCTGGGAATTTTTCTTTTACCATCTTGTTCCAGATATTATGCAGTTCATCAATCTTAGCCTTCCCAACTCCCGCAAATATTGCTTCATCCATCTCGGGTAAAATAGTTTCTTTAAACATAGCTACTGACTCTGGATTTATAATGTCATGCTCTACCACCCTCTTTTCTTCACCTATTTCTTTTACGATTTTCTTCTGGAAATCCTCAAGCTTGGTTATCTCAAGACTTGCAGCCTTTAAAGCCTCCTCGAGCTCAGCTTCCTTTACTTGTCTGGCTGCGGCCTCGATCATGTTTATGTTGCCATCTTTCCCACACACAGTAAGGTCAAATTTATACTGCGCTTCTTCCGCACGGAGTCCTGCCACCGCATTTACTTTCAAATCTTCACTGTCGTATTTACCTATGCGCACCGCCCCTATTGGTCCAGCCCAAGGAATGTTGGAAACTGCTAAAGCCAGAGATGCGGCATTTACCGCAAGGATTGTAGGATCATTATCATCAACAGAAATTACTGTCACTATTATTTGCACCGCATGACGAATATTCTGATCGAAAAGCGGACGGAGTGTTCGATCAATAACTCGACTAGCTAAAATCGCATCCTCCGACGGCTTGCCTTCCCGCTTCACAAATCGTGAACCAGAAATTTTCCCCGAAGCGTAAAACCTCTCCACATAGTCCACCGTTAAATTAAAAAACCCCAACCCGTCCTGACGGTCCCGAGACATACAGACAGTGGCGAGGACGATAGTCTCACCATAGCGGAGCATCACTGATCCTGCGGCTTGATCCGCCAAATCAGTAAAAGTAGCGGTCAAATTTTTACCGCCGATTTCTAAAACATATTCTTTCTTTTCCATAATTTCTTGTGTACCCGCCAGAGGCGGGCAGGGCTCGTGTTCGAACTGCAGTATGTTCTTCTATGAGTAACAGAACATTACTATGTGTCCGAACGCGAACCGATTAACTGCTAATATACTGGTTTATACTAGCACTTTGTGGCTAAAAAACAAGAAAACAAATATATTAGTTACTCACATAAAATCACAACAGCCGTCATGTCATCTGTCTTTGACCGGAGGGTTCCATCATGACTTCTTTCAATCGCTCTTTGCACTAATTCTTTTGCCAAATCTTCGGCACTTCCTGACCCTGACAATATTTTTCTAATTTCACTATGTGTAAGATTGTCGTGAATTCCATCTGACGTTAGTAAAATTTTATCTCCTTTGTTAACAGTTTTAGCATGAGGAGAAAAGTAGTGGACAGCTCCAGGTAAAGCCTGAGTAATTTGATTCCTTCTGCTGAAAAGTTCTTGCTCGTCTAGATTTAAATCTTCCAACCTTTTTGCTTCAGCAAGGTGCATAGATATAATTTTCTTTTGTTCGGAAGAAATACTTTGTTTTTCTAATATATCATCGTCTGTAGATAGTTGTTCCAGCCCGCCGCCTACATCACACTTATACACTCTACTGTCTCCAATATTAACGATTACAGCAAATGTGCCCCTTTCTTCTTTATGCATTACTACTAAAGACATCGTAGTACCCATATCTCTATGGCTACTATTAGAGCGAGATTTTACAGACAAAGCTTCGTTGGCCTTAGTTGTTAAATCCAAAAGGAGCTTTTGAGCTTGCTCAACAGGTACACCTCGAGGGATAAGTCCATCAATATTATTATAAAAGAAATCTCGAGCTGAATTTGAAGCAACATCTCCGGCCGCATGACCACCCATACCATCAAAAACTCCAAATAAATTATACTCTCTATCTACGATAAAAGAATCTTCATTTCTTCCTGGATGATTCTCACCTTCAACGCTCTTAAATCCAAAAGAAAAATTTATAGTTTCTTTTTTTATTAGATTTTGATCTAAGCCTTTAGGAGGTCTATCCATATTTTGGTTTTATTTTATCTGGTCCCTATAAGATACTTTTTTGGATTTTCGGAGAGGTCGATGAAACCATCAACTGCATCACGAAGTTTCCCGGAAGTTGATTTACCAAATGAAACTACTTCCACCTGAACTCCCAGAACTTGTAGATATTCTACTAGAGGCACGAAGTCACCGTCACCAGAAGCGATGACAGCGCAGTCTATCCTATGTGCCATTTTGATGGCATCTACTGCGAGCCCCACATCCCAGTCAGCTTTCTTAGAACCACTCGAAAATATTTGTAAATCTTTTGTTTTGGTTTCAATTCCCAGCTTCTCTAGGGCTTCAAAGAAGTTCTTCTCATCCCCGGCCTCGGTCGTGATGACATACGCCACTGCGCGCACGAGTCTGCGCCCATCTACCGCATCTTTCAAAACAGCACCGAAGTTTACCCGAGCTTTATATAAATTGCGAGCCGAGTGATATAAATTTTGTGTATCAATAAAAACCCCAACCCGCTGTTCTTTATGTTTTATTACTGTCATATAAAAATTATATCATACAACCCCTCCCGAGACCTCCCCTTGTCAGGGGAGGAGGGCCCTGTCCCCCTGACAAGGGGGACCATAGGGGGTTAGGCTAAGTCCATCTTCTTCATAAGAGCATCGTAACGAGGCTTACTTTTGCGCTCTAAATATTTCAAATGAGTACGTCGATCGGCCACCATCTTGATGAGCCCACGGCGTGAATGATTATCCTTTTTATGCTTCTTTAAATGCTTGGCGAGTTCACTAATTTGAGTAGACAAAACAGCTACTTGCACTTCTGGAGAGCCTGTATCTTTATCGTGGATTTGATTTTTCTTAATAACCGTCTGCTTTTTCTTGGTTGCTAACATACCTATATCCTAGCATAAAACGCTGGAAATTGCAAGCCCCGTCGTTCGCGAACGACGGGGCAAACCCGCAGGCCCTATGTCGCACAATATTTGATATAATGTTGCTTAATGAATTCCCTACAAAAGCTCAAACGCCAATTTTTGGAATATATCGAGATAGAGAAAGGCCGGTCACTAAAGACAGTCGAAAATTATGACCATTATCTTACCCGCTTTTTAAATTTTTCTAAAAACGACTCCCCTTCCAGCATCACCGACAACTCAGTTCGTGAGTTCCGCCTCTGGCTCAACAGGCAAAGCGCTAACGACAAAAAAGATAAAAGCATAACTCTGTCTAAAAAAACTCAAAATTATTATCTCATCGCCCTTCGCGCCTTTCTTAAATATTTAGCTCGGCAAGAAATAAAGTCTCTCCCCGCCGAGCGCATTGAGCTAGCTAAAGTTTCTGAACGCACTCTCGACCTCATTACCGAGGCCGAGCTTGGACGCTTACTCGCCTCCCCTGGTGGTACGGACTTGAAAGATGTGCGAGATAAAGCCATTCTGGAACTTTTATTCTCCACCGGACTCCGCGTCTCCGAGCTCTGTTCGCTTACCCAAGACATTGATCTAAGTACCGACGAGCTTTCCGTCCGAGGTAAGGGTGGGAAGGTACGGGTGGTATTCATTTCCGATGAAGCCAAGAAATACATCAAGGCGTATTTGTCTCTACGTAAAGACATGAATGAAGCTCTTTTTGTTCAAGTTGGAAATGAAATAATGAAAAAAGAAAAAGTTAAAGACAGTGGTCCATTAACCAAGAGGTCCATTGAAAGAATAGTTAAACAGCACGCCACTAAAGCCGGCCTTTCGAAAAGAGTTACTCCCCACACCATGCGCCACCTCTTTGCTACGGACCTGCTCTCAAACGGCGCAGACATTCGCTCTGTCCAAGCGCTCCTGGGCCACTCCTCCATAGTCACCACCCAAATTTACACCCACGTCACTGACAAACACCTGCGGGACATTCATAAAAAGTTCCACAATAAGAAATAGTTGAAAAAATAAAATGAAAATCATCAGTTGGAACGTAAATGGAATACGGGCAGTGCATAAAAAGGGATTTTTTGTGCCATTTATTAACGAGCATCAGCCAGACATTCTCTGCCTCCAGGAAACCAAGGCAGAACAGCACCAGAGTGAGGTAGACTTACCGGATTATGAAGAATACTGGAATTCTGCGACCCGCAAAGGCTACAGTGGCACTGCAATTTTTGTAAAAAACTCCCTTGAAAAACCTCTTTCCGTTATTTCAAATCTGCCAGATAAAATCATTAAAAAATATAAATTAGAAGACAAATTTGGAAACCCAAACACTGAAGGCCGAGTTCTGGCTTTAGAGTTTAAAGATTTTTATGTAGTCAGTGTCTATACTCCGAATGCAAAAGATGACCTCTCCCGCATCCCGCTCCGCCATAAACATTGGGACCCCGCCTTCCTAGAATACATGCGAGAGCTCGAAAAAAACAAAGAAGTAGTATTTTGCGGTGACTTAAACGTGGCCCACACCGAGGACGACTTAGCACGACCGAAAGCAAATGAAGGCCTGAAAGGCTTCACTCACGAAGAACGTGAAGGGATTGATAAAATAATTAGCTCAAAATTTGTAGATACTTTTAGAATTTTTACACAAGCTAGCGGCCACTACAGCTGGTGGAGCCACTTCGCCCAGGCGCGAGACCGGAACATTGGCTGGAGAATCGACTATATTTTTGTAAGTAAAAAGTTGAAGAATAAAGTGAAAGCCGCTCAAATCCTGTCAGATGTCTACGGCTCCGACCACTGCCCGGTTATGATTGAAATCTAAAGTTAATGCCGGCCACCTTCGTAAGATCTTATAAGATCTCTTTTTTTTGAAATTACCAGCCACTTTTTTTGAGCGATATCTGCAATCGTATTAATTTTCATTGTAAGAGTAACATCTAACTCTAAAGACTTTAAAGACAGAACCCCATCCTGTACAGACTTAAGTGCAAAGACAACTTTCGTTAAACTGTCACTACTTTCTTTTACTGCACGCACAGATGGTGCCTGGCCAAGCTGTTCCAATGCACTTCTTATTTTATCAAGTCCGCCTAACACAGAGTCGACAATTTTAGAATGAGCGCCTTCTTCAACCTCCATAAAACCTGATCTTAAAGTCGAAATTGCTTCTGGTATTATCAAGGGGGCCATACCGTCAGATTCGCGAAACCGAAGAATGGACACTAATTTTACTCCGGCACTCACTAATTCTTCAACATTAAATCTCTCGGGCAAGCTTACATCTCCTCCTTCTTTTTTAGGTTCTTCTAGTATTCGTAATTTTCTTTTCTCTTCCTGGCGTTTTTCATACTGCTGTTCTCTGTCATATTCTTCTCCAACCCACTTGCCTTTATTTTCTGCAGTTTGATCTAAATTCCTTTTAACGTCTTCTGAATAATTTATGTCTTTAGACCTTGCTCTATCCCGCCACGGTTTTTCCGCTTCTGCCATTTTATGAGCTTTTTCTATATCGTCTACTTGTCCTTCCATATCAATATGATAACACTACTTGTCTCATTTACAACAGTACAAGCTTTGGTGATAAACTCCGAATAACTTCGGTAATGTCAGTAACTAATATTTTAAATTTTTTGCCTTTTGTAAGCTTGGTTGAAATTTCCGAATGGCGCGCTAAATAACTTTTAAGTTTCTTGGGTACAATTTCATCCTGAGAAATAATTTTTACTCCTTTAGGTAATAATTTTTTAATTTCTTTCTTGAATATTGGATAATGCGTACAGCCTAAGACCAAAGCATTGATATTTTTATTCACAAGCGGTTGTAAATACTTTCTAATAAATGGCTCCGCGAGCTTCCTCTCCCCTGCTTCCGCTAACGGCACCAGCATAGGCGCTGCGTTTTGGAAAACTCTTGTCCGTCCTCTGGCGCGATTTACTTCAATATTTATTTTATTTATTTCTTTCGGGAAAGATTTAGAGGCCACTGTGCCTACTGTCCCCAGCACTCCTACCCTTTCAAACTTCGCAGCCTCTTCAGCCGCCGGAATCAAGACCCCTATCACTTTCCTATCAGGAAAATTCTTTACTAGATACTCTCGCTGAATTTTCCTGAGAGCTAGGGCTGAAGCGGTATTACAGGCAAGCACAACGATAGCGCAATTTTCTCTACGCAATAAATAATCCACCGCCTCACGGGTAAATTCAAATACGGTTTGTGGAGAACGGTTGCCATAAGGTACACGCTTGGTGTCCCCCAGGTACACATAGTCATACTCTGGCATGGCTCTCCGTATCGCGCGAGCAACAATGAGCCCACCCACCCCTGAATCAAAAATTCCAATTCGCATAAAGACATATTAACATTTTAAATTTATTTGGGCGTAGCTTTTAGGAGGCCTTGCGCAGGCCGACGGGCCGAGCAGTTCGCTGTCATAGCAATGGCAGATAGATTGCCTTATAAAAGATATGCACAAAATAAATTTTGTGTTATATTTTAGACATGTCTCATACACGATTAGATCAGCTTTCCGACGGAATATTTGCCATCGTCATGACCATCCTCGTTTTTGAAATAAAAGTTCCAGAAATCTGGGGCCCGATCGACAACCTCGGCCTCTGGTATGAGATAAAACTTTTAATTCCTTCCCTCCTTAGTTATATTCTTTCCTTTGCTCTCCTCTTCACTTACTGGCGAGCCCACCACTTCTTCATTTCTATTTATGCAAAGAACGTAGACGGGGTACTTACCAACATTAATGCATTATTTTTTATGCTGGTGTCCTTGGTGCCATTTTCTACCAGCCTTCTAGGGCAATTTAGCAAGAATGAACTGTCGATAATATTTTTCGGCGTCCATATAATTCTAATAGGCC
>DATDWM010000003.1:0-2714 GCA_036517375.1 Minisyncoccota bacterium | reverse complement strand
AGTACTGCTCTATGTTGGCGTGCAGACCATTTTGGGGCTGGGGCATGGAACAAAAAAGATAATAGCGCAGGTCGTCATCATGGCACTCCTGATCAACTTCAGTATGTTCTTCACTAAAATAGTTATAGATGCCTCTAACATTCTGGCTTTGGTTTTCTATAATAAAATTGACGTATCTACAAGTGTAAATGGAGCACCTAGGACCTATCTGCCGATTATGGATCCCGCAAAGACAGGAATAGTCGAGAAGGATTTGTCAGGCGGAATAGTTTCTGCGTTTGATGCTACGAAATTATTGAGTCCTGATTTTTTTGATAAAGCAAGAAAAAATACCCAGGTGGTCCCTAGTAGTATTGGAGCTCTGGCCTACATTGGCGGGGGTGCGGTAGTAGGAAGCGTGATTCCAGTAATAGGGACTGTCACCGGCGCCGTAGCGGGAGGCGTGGCTTACGGAGTAAAATCCATCGTCGGATATGCCGTCGGCACGGATGATGTACCTTATGGATTGATGTTGGGAATTATTTTAGTAGCTGGATTTATTTTACTTTTCGCCATATATGCCTTCACCGTGGCAAGTATCAGCTTCCTCGCCCGACTAATCGAGCTCTGGATCCTAATCATCGCATCGCCTTTTGCTTTTATGTCCCTTTCCGTACCAATGCTTGAGGGTATAGACTTCGTCGGCTGGAAATCTTGGAAAGATCACGTGCTAAAAACATCTTTCATGGCACCTGTCTTTTTGTTTATGCTGTATTTAATATTCTTGCTTGTTAAGACGCCGATATTCGATACCCTGGCGGAGAGATCACAGACCAACCAAACGACCCTGGAGGCATTAGTGCTCTTCATCCTACCGGCGGCAATAATACTTACTCTCCTACTCAAAGCGTCGTCTTATGCTAAAAAGGGTGCGGGAAAATTGGGAGAAATATTCACCAAGGGTGCAAATGTTGTGCAAGGACTAGCTCTCGGCGCGGCTACCGGCGGAGCTGCTACCTTGGCACGGGCAAGTTTGGGCCGGGCGGGAGCGGCTGTATCTAATTCCGCATGGGCTAAGCGATTGGAAACTAGTGGTGTAGGTGTCAGGGGCCTCGGCGCAATATCAAAATGGACCGGGGCCAGAGTTAGAGATGTCGGCAATGTAGCCAAAACTTCAAGCTTTGATGTGCGGGGAGTAAAAATAATGGGTAAAGATTTGAGCAGTGTAGCTGGATCAAGCGTGGGCCAGCCAGAAAAAGGTGGCTGGGATCAAATGAGAAAAACACAAGTTGAAAACAGAATGAAAAGAGCGAAAGAATTAGAAATCGGAGAAGATGAAGGGTTGAAACAAAATCTAAATAACTTTGAAAGAGATAGGCAGGAATTATTAAGAGCTGTCTCTCATGAAATTGAAGAACTTGATAAAAGAATTAAGACGGCAAGAGATAATGCAAAAGATGCTGCGGGAAGGGCAAGCGCTGACCCTGGTGGATTTACAACTGACCCTCTTACAGGTGTTAGAGTTTCTAACGCTGATGCAGCAAGAGATGCTTCAAACAGGCTTAACGATCTTAAGAGACAAAAGAGCGCGATTAAGAATGGTAGAGTTGAAACAGCAACGGATGGGGTAACACAGTACGACGGCTCTATGCATAGAATAAACGGTAACTCGATAAATGATCTTGAAGACAACTTAATTCCTCATGCCCATAATGAAATAGAACAGGAAAATAGAACCAGAAAATGGGCTATGGCCGATAATATTTCTGGTATTGGAAGCAGGGCTTGGAATACATTCTGGACGGGAGGAACCTATAGTATGCACAGGGGAGTAAACGAAGCAGCTCATAAAATAAGAATGGAGGCAAAGCTAGATAGTGGCACTAAGGATAGTGGAGGGCATTGAAATTTATGACGGATAAATTAAAACAATTATTTAAAGATGGGGTAATAAATCAGCCAAAAGAAGTGCGGGAAGCCATTAATGCTTTCGATTGGGGAAGTGTCTGCGAGCAAATCGGTAAAAAATATTTATTTGATGATGCGGAAGTTAATAATTTTCAAGTAGAAACTGCTTTGGTTTTATTGGGGCTGGTTGATCCCGCGCTATATATAAAGAATATAGAAAACGAAGTAGGGACCACAGCAGAAGAAGCAGAAAAAATAGAAAAAGAGGCGGTAGAAAAAATATTTATTCCAATTTCAGACAAAGTAAATGCAACTATCAAGGAAAAAACCAAAGACCCAAAATGGGACCAGTCGGTGGACTTTATTTTATCCGGCGGGGATTACTCGGTGTTTATGGACAAGAAACCACCCCTGGCCCCTCCTTCTCAAGTAGGGGAGGAAGCGGTTAAGAAAGTCAATGTCATCAACCCAACATCTTTAAAGGATCCGGTGGTGAAGCTAAATCCAACTTCCATTCCGCCCAAGGTCGCAGATATAAGAAATAAATTCACGATATGAACAACGACACTGTAGACTTAATGCAAATAAAAATAGACAAGGCTCGGGCGGAGCTACCGGAGGAAACACGCGAAGCGATTGATACGGTGGATTGGAGAGCGGTAATCTTGGGCCTGCGCGAGAGCAAGGGCTACAGCTTCGAGCAGTTGGGCGACCTGGAAACTGAAACCGAGCTTCTGTTGTGTGGCCTGATAAATCCTGCCGCGTACCCGAAGGAGCTGGAAACTCGGATGAAAATCCCGAGAGCCCAGGCAGACTTTCTGGTAAAT
>DATDWM010000002.1:0-7297 GCA_036517375.1 Minisyncoccota bacterium | reverse complement strand
AATAGATGCTCCAGATTTTCATGAATTTGCCGATCAAGTAATTAAAATTAGTGGTAAACTCTCGCAACATTGGAATGATGCTAATCTACTTTTAAAAAATCAGGAAGTGCTAAAAAAGTTAGAACCGTTCCGTCAAAGGTTAGAACAAGAATTTGGTATAGTTGACAGAAGACTGCAGATGTCTATTTTGTACTATCATACAATGTCTGATCTTGATTTATATCTAAAAAATAAAAAAGAAGGAATCGATAATTCCTTTAGTTCAGTTGATTCAGTCATAGACCGCGCCTTGGGCGAGGAAGGGATTCTATTTAAGGAACCAGAAGAAACTATAGGTTCTAAGGAATTTTGGGATACATACTTTGCGAGAGATGGGGTAAAACGACCATCAAAGGTTGTATATTATAAAGGCCTAAGCCCTACCAAAGCACTATTGGATTGGCAAAGAAATAATGGAATTATTAAAAAATCGAAAAGTGATGATATGGGATTTCCGGAGCGAAAAGTTGAGCGAGATACCCCAGAAGCTAAAACTGGACTTGATCGATTCAGAATCCTCGCAGAAAAAGTTATAGACGATCACTTCTCTATAAACAAACCCAGCTTATGATTCTTATATCACAGGCAAATTGATGAAATAAAGCCTAGAAAGCTTCAAGTAAAAATTGTTCGAGCGCTACTTCAGCATCGCGGCCATCCCTGCGGGCTTCAGGTAATAAATACGAGATTTTGGAAGCAAAGTTTTTAAGTTCTTGCTCTGATAATTTATTAAAATTCTTCTTTAGTATCATGTCTTTCGCTTTCCAGAACAGCACTCCCGTAAGCTCTTCGAGCCCCACCCCCCTATTTACCGCTTGCCTAAAATAAACCCACAAGTGAAGCTTGTCCCGGAAGCCAAAAGCATTTGCTAGTAGAAAGTTATCGAACTTTTCCTTTTTTTCTTTTGGTAATTCAAAAACATTTAGTTCCGCCCTAGCTTTTTTAAAAGCATCCAGCACGGGCTTGTTTAGCTTCCCTTCTAGAAAAACAAAATAACTCTCGGACTCCCCCATAAAAGGCAACTTTTCTAAAATAAATTCCCGATGGTCTTCATATTCCAAAATACTAGAAAAAATAACCGCGCTCTTGCTAAAGAAAAGCCCCGACCCAGAATACAGACTCTCGATCTCCATCTTGTTAAAGTTATTCCTACTGATGGAAAAAGTCTCTAGACCCTCGGGCAGAGACTCCATAAAAGCTTCATAGCCTACTATCTTCTTCTTGGAATCGTCACCGGTAAAAAGGTAAATCATTGATTTAAAACCGAACTAACTTTTTATACTGTCTATAGGCATCGCCGTATTTTTCAATAAGAATTTGATCGTGCTTGCCAATAAATATAAATCTAGAAATAAGAAAAGATACAACAGTAGATACAATAATAAAAAACGCATTTATAATAATTCCGAAACCTAATACTAAAAAGAAAAGGCCCCATTGGGTGGGAATCCTGGTATAGCAATACGGTCCGCGACAAAAATGTTCGACATTAACCTCACCTTTAACTTTCCTTAAGTCACGTCCAGTTTTTTGCGCCCAAATTATTATGATTGAAGAAAATACTAAAAAGATAACCCCGACCGGCACCATCACAGAATCTTGAAAAATCTTAAATCGAAAAATAATATCCAAAATTACCCCAACTAAAAATAAGAAAAAATATATAAAATACGAATGGAATAAAACATGGTGTACTGTATACTTACCCTTCCCCAACATTGCGCTTTTTTGATTGTTATCATCCATTGCTTTAATATAACACAAAACAACCCTCCTTTAAAAGTTATTTAACCTCACCAAAATTGTCCCCCGAACCCGAGTGCACTAATAGCGGAATGTCCGTTTGATACTTTAAATATGACCGTAAAAGCACCCCCTCCATGGCATTTTTTATTATTTTATCCGCCTCTTTTAACACATCTTCTTTTATTTCATAAACTAACTCGTCATGGATCTGAAGCACTAGATGCGCGCGGTCGAGTAGCCCTGCCTTCTTTAAATCCTCTCCAGCATAACGTATAGCAAGCTTAATGATGTCCGCCGCAGTGCCCTGAAGTGGCGCATTGGTTGCGGTACGCTCGGCCATGTTTTTTAAAAATGGAATTCGGGAATTTATATTTGGGAAATATCTCCTGCGGCCAAAAAGTGTCTCCGTATAACGATTCTTGACCACAAAAGCTTTCACTTCTTCTAAATAATCCCTAATTCCGGAAAATTGATTGAAGTAGTTGTCATAAAATTTCTGCGCTTCCTCGCGTGTACCGCCTAGATTCTTCCTTAGGGCCGTGACCCCCATACCATAAATAATTCCAAAGTTTATTACTTTAGCCCGACGGCGCATTTCCGCATCAACCTTTTCTATATCTACCCCGAAGACAAAAGAGGCTACCCCCGCATGCACGTCCTTCTTGTCGCGGAAAATTTCCGTCATGTTTTTATCTTTTGAAAGAATCGCTGCCACCCGGAGCTCTATCTGGCTATAGTCAAAAGCCGCTAACCTGTACCCCTTCTCGGCCACGAAGCCCCCCCTGATTCGCCTACCTAGGGCGGTCTTTATTGGCAAGTTCTGTAAATTGGGATCAGTAGAGGAAAACCTGCCCGTGGTGGAACCATTTTGAATAAATTTGGCATGTAGCCTGCTGTCCTCTCCCGCAAGCTTAGGGATTACATCAATGTATGTGGAAAGTAATTTTTGTAATTCGCGGTAAGCCATTATTTCTTTAATAATTTCATTGTCTTCTTCTAGCTCTTCTAAGACGGAAATTTTAGTAGAAAATGACCCACTGGCGCTCTTTTTTTTACTTGACTTGAGGCCTAATTTTCCGAAAAGTATTTCACCGAGTTGTTTTGGAGAATTTATATTGAATTCTGTTCCCGCCATTTTATATATTTTAGCTGTCAGGGAATCTAACTCCTTATGATATTCATATGAGAGTTTTTCAAAATAATTTTTATCTACGAGTATACCGTGGTCCTGCATGGCTTTAACTATCGGCATTATTGGCTTCTCTATTTCTTCATACACTGGGGTTAAATTTTTATCTTTTAATTCTTTAAATATAGTTTCGTATGCTTGGTCAAAGGATTTCGTCTTCGCAAAAAGTAAAATATCACCGAGGCCGGGGGTAGCGATGTCGGAATTTATCAGCCAGAGCGCAATACTCGCTTCGTTTAATTTTTCAGGGCTGGGCGCATCTACAGGAAGCGAATTTAGAGAATTTTGGAACGGTCTGGCCGGGGTGTGGGGCCCCGGAGATCCGAGGACCTGAGAAAATTCTGCTAAATTCGATTCCTGTTTACTGCTTGTATTGTTTCCAAAAAAGCTTTTCAACCTTGCGAAGAGGGACCGGAATTCAAATTCCGCAAACATCTTTTCTACTTTATCTAGATCAGCATTCTCCCAAAAAGTTTTTTCCGGTAATTTAAAGTTTACTGGCGCATCGTGACGTATCTTGGCCAATGTTTTAGAAAAGAACGCTTCTTCTTCATTTTCTTTAATAAGTTCTACCAGCCGAGGACTAATCCCGGCCTTGGCAAATATTTCTGGCTCCTTCTTTATTTTTTTATAAATTTCCTCAATCGTTCCAAAGCTGGTTATAAGAGTGGTGGCGGTCTTCTCTCCTATGCCCTTAATGCCGATGATATTATCCGATGGATCTCCGCGCAGACCCTTGTAGTCTGGTAGAAGTTTAGGGCTGAAACCAAAGCGCTCCACTACCCGCTCTTCATCGTATAATATAGTGTCGTTGATTCCTTTCTTTAGAGTATAAATCTGCACTTTCTTGTCATCTACCAGCTGCATAGTGTCCATGTCCCCGGAAGCAATAATTATTTTTATTCCGCCAGCTGGCGGATTTATCTTCATTTGTTCCACAATAGTGCCGAGTACATCGTCCGCTTCAAATCCGGGACAGTCGTATATTGGTACATTGAACGCATCGAAGATGGCGCGCGAATTCTTTAGTTGTGCGATAAGCGCGTCGTCCGTCTTCAACCTTGTTCCTTTATACGCTTCATAGGCCTCGTGCCGGAAGGTCTTCTGCGGTAAATCATAACAGGCCACGATGTAGTCTGGCTTGAGATCGGTGATTATCTTCATAATCATGGTGGAGAGCCCGTAGAGGGCCCCAGTAGGCTCACCTCGGGAGGAAAAGAACTCAGGTAACGCATGATAAGCCCGGTGAATTATGGCATGCGCATCGAGCAATACTAGGGTTTTTGAGATTTTGGAGTTTTTCTGGGCTTTTACCTTGGGCATTATGAAAATTGTACCATTTAATATATACTTTATGCATTGTGGCTCAATTTGACGAAGAAAAGCAGAATAAGCAACTAGATGAATTGCGCAAGGCAGAGGAGGAGGAACTGGTATCTATGCTTGCCGAGTCAAAATACGGCCTTCCCTACATCAACCTCTATCGTTACGTGATAGACAACGAAGCACTCCGAGCTATCCCAGAAGAAGAAGCTCGCGAGATGAAAGTCGCTCCGTTTAAACTCTCTGGAAGAGAAATCTTTATCGCCATCAGGGCTCCAAGCGATGAACTTATCCATAAAATAAGAGAATCAGTCGAAAGAAGGAACTTGGTCCCGGTTTTTTATATGGCTTCCCTAGCTAGTATGGAAAAGGTCTGGGAGAGATACGTAGAGCTTTCGATGGCAGAGAGTTCCCAAGTAGGAGGCTTGGATATTTCTATAGAAGTTCTCCGCAATACGGCCAAGAGTATTCACAAAATGCAAGACGTCGGCACACTAGTGGACGAAGTATTGAAAGGAAATCAAATACATAAAATTTCTCGCTTACTAGAAATAATTCTAGCCGGAGCTATTGCTATTAAAGCCTCTGACATTCACATCGAGCCCGAAAAAGAGCGCGGCCGCCTCCGCTTCCGCCTCGATGGCATACTACAGGACGTAGGATTCTTCGGCTCGGATATTTATCATCTTATAAATTCCCGCATCAAGCTCCTCTCTGGGATGAAGCTCACTTCAAAAATAGCTCAAGACGGACGATTTAGTATTTCTGAAGGAGATGTGGAGATAAGTATTCGTAGCTCCCTCATTCCTGGATCCTACGGCGAGGCCATCGTAATGCGACTACTCGACCCGAAGTCCATCCAGGTGGACCTAGAAGAGCTCGGCATCGAGCCTTACCTTTTTGGAATTGTGCAAGAAGAAATAATAAAACCAAATGGACTAATCCTGGTAACCGGCCCAACTGGCAGTGGAAAAACTACCACTCTATACGCCTTTTTAAAAAAAATATATTCTTCAGAAATAAACATCATCACTATTGAGGACCCGGTGGAATATCATCTGAGTGGTATAACCCAAACCCAAGTGAACTTGAAAAAAAATTATACTTTCCCAGGGGGCTTACGTAGCGCGCTCCGCCAGGACCCCGATGTAATCATGGTAGGTGAAATCCGCGATGTGGACACCGCGCAGATAGTGGTGCAAGCCTCTCTCACGGGACACATGGTCTTTTCAACGCTCCACACTAACAACGCAGCTGGCGTCATCCCCCGGCTGATTGACCTTGAAGTAAATCCGAAAATTATGATTTCAGCGCTTTCACTATCTATCGCGCAACGGCTCGTGCGAAGGCTTTGTACTGCATGTAAGGCAGAAAAGGAACCTCGGGAAGCAGAAACTAAAATATTAAAATCAATCTTGGACGGGATGAGGGAAGAAGGCAAGGATCCTGCTAAATTTAATTTAAAAGAAGTGCCAGAAAAACTCTTCTCCCCGGTGGGCTGTGATGTATGCAGTATGACCGGCTACCAGGGGCAGATAGGAATATTTGAAGCAATAAAAACAGATGAAAAAATAGAAAAAATAATTTTAGAAAATCCGAGCGAACGTGAAATTAAAAAAGTAGCCAAGACTCAAGGCATACTCTCCATGCGCCAAGACGGCACTATAAAAATACTCTCCGGCATAACTTCCTTTGAAGAAGTGCAAAACGCGGTAGACCTAAGCGAGGAATAGAAACAAAAAAGCACTAATCTCTAAACAATCCTTTTGGGGCTAGGCCCCAAGAGTAACAAATTATTATAGGATGGTGCCAGTGAACTAATTAAAGTACCAGAACGTCCTACGCAAATCCGTATAACCGGTGGCTGATTGCTTAGAGATTAATGCCTTCTTCGAAAGTCCCGCAAAAACCTCTACTTACTATTGTACTATTATGGAAAGAGCAACAGATGCTATAATGTGTATAGCTATGTGTATACTATGTTGATAACTACCCTACTTGTACAGTATAGCATATTATGAAACCAAAGTCAAGTGACCAAAATAAAGACAAAGTTGATGATTCTTACCTGGATCAAACCTTACGCCCGGCGCGTTGGGATGAATACATCGGCCAAAAACACATAAAAGACAACGTCAGAATACTATTGCGGGCGGCCGAGGAGCGTAAACACATCCCAGAACACATCCTTTTCTATGGTCCTCCCGGATTAGGCAAGACAACACTTGCGCATTTAATAGCTAAAGAAACAGGCAGACAAATGAAGATAACTTCCGGCCCAGCTATTGAAAAGGTGGGTGACTTGGCTTCTATCCTTACCAACTTGGCTTCCGGAGACATACTTTTTATAGATGAAATTCACCGACTAAATAAAATGGTGGAAGAAATATTATATCCCGCTATGGAGTCTGGAGTTCTAGACATAATTATCGGCAAAGGTCCTTCCGCGCGCACCATCCAGCTCGACCTGCCACCCTTTACCCTCATCGCCGCCACTACTCGCGTGGCTCTTGTGTCCTCCCCGCTCCGCTCCCGCTTCTCGGGTGGAGTTTTCCGACTAGAATTTTATTCCAATGAAGAAATTTCTCAAATTGTGGACAGGTCTAGTAAACTTTTAGAAATAGAAATGGAAACAGGAGCGCGAGAAGAAATAGCAAAGCGCAGTAGATTTACTCCCCGTACGGCAAATTATTTTCTAAAACGTGTTCGCGACTTTGCGCAAGTAAATAAAAAAGGTCTGGATGAAAAAACAGTAAAGGAGGCTCTCGAAATGCTCTCCGTGGATGATATCGGGCTCAATGCTTCCGACAGGAAATTCTTAGAAGTTTTAATTAAAAAATTTAGCGGTGGGCCAGTGGGGCTCAAGACTATGGCGGCGGCACTCTCGGAAGAAGAAGCTACGCTAGAAGAAGTAGTGGAACCGTATCTTATCCAAATGGGCTTACTAGAACGTACGGCCCGAGGCCGCGTGGCGACTTCGAAAGCATATGAACATCTAGG
>DATDWM010000001.1:0-8341 GCA_036517375.1 Minisyncoccota bacterium | reverse complement strand
GCCTCATCATAGTTCTCGTCATCAAATTCTTCCTCAGCTTCATCAAGTTTGTCCTTTGCTTCATCGAGCAAGTCCTGCGCTTCATCCACATCGTCTCCGTTGTCATCCGCGTCAGCTATCTCGTCTTCCGCTTCTTGGATTTGATCATCTACATCATCAATTAAGTCTTCTGCCTCATCTTCTTCACTCTCTCCACCTGCATCTTCGAATGCGTCTTCAGCATTTTTGAAAGCATCATCAGCGGATTCATAAGCGTCGTCAAAATCTTTATCAATAAAGTATGACTCTATCGCATCTAGTAAATCATCCTTTGCGTCTTCTAAATTATCTTCTGCCGCCGCAGTATCTTCATCGGAATCATCTATCTGCTCTTCTGCGTCGTCTATCATTTCTAGAGCATCCTTGATTCGTTCGACGGCTTTTTGCTCAGCAACATTGAGCGGCTTTGAAGAACTTCGCGCTGCGGCTAACTCTATTTGTAAGGAGATTATTTTATTATTTAATTCCGCGATACTTGTCCCAGTGCTTGGGGAACTTCCTCCACTATTTATTAAATCTATATATCTGGCTCTGGACTTAGGTCCGAAATATCCGGTAACAGGGAAGACGCCATTAGTTAATTGCCAATTCATAACAGCTCCTTTGGTTAAGGAACGGAAAGTATTTGTTTCCTGTCCTGGAGAGCCAACACCAGAGTTAGATACGATGTGCCCAGAAGTATTTAAGTATTGCTGAAGGCAGCGTACATCTTCGCCCATAGATCCTTCTTCGAGGTCCCGGGTAAAGTTACAAGTAGTTGCATTTACACTATAAGCACTTGAAGCTAGAAGTACGACACCTAAAATAAAAGATATTTTTGCAAGTTTTTTATTCATAAAATTTAAGTTAAATAATAATCTAGAATAGAACGAATAGCCTTACTCCTAGCCCCATTGTCTCATACTCTGGCAATGGATTCAATAAGCTCAAAAACCCCCATATTTAGTTGAGTTCCTTCCTCTCTACCAGCAAGGCGACGATACTTCCAAAGCATATAATAGATAAATAGATGCCCATGATTAGCCCGTAAGCCATATTTAAGCTGTTCAATACTCCTAAGGTACAGACTGACAGCCAAGAAACTACGGAAATCGCTCCACAGACGAAGGCGAGCCTACGAGTGCCCCTTTCTTTTTCTGACGTAAAGAAATCTTTATTGAGTAGGTGGGGCCAGATGTATTTATTTAACACATAACCATTAAATATTAGCACCAAGAGGATGCTCATCTTGGCGAGGAACTTGGCGGAATTTAGATAATACTCTGGGCTTGAGAGAAAGATAATTATTCCGGATAAGGCAATCAAGATCAGTCCATAAGACACTATCTTGGCGAGGATGGAGAGGGTAGAAATTTCAGTAGCATTTAATTCCTTATCTTTGCTAAAGAAAGAAAAAAGAATATCCGATGTAAGCGCGGCTCCCATACCAAGGACCACGGCGAGGACATGCGCTACAGTGACTGGCGTCTTTACGTATTGTAAAATTTCAGTAAATTCCATGGATGTATTTTAACACGAATTATTTCTTCCAGTCTTTTATTTATTTTTCTCATTAACTAATTATACCCCTAGGGATATTCCTAGAGAAGTCCTTAGGGATACGCAGTTGGAACTGGGTTAAATTTCCCTTAAGGGGTTTCTTCGCTAAAATCTTGTGGCGCGTCTGTTTTCCCGTTTAAATACGCATACCAAAAGTTTCCTAATACTAGAAGACCGAGCAGTAACAATATAATTAAAATACCTTTTTTGGTCATGGGCATATTATATCAAATTTCTTTGCCGGCAGTTTGGAAGGCAGTTGGAACCAGTTTGTTGATAAATAAGGACATTTTAGTGATTCCATTGAAGCAGACGTAGTTGCTGGCAAACCTTTGGGTTTTAAGTCACATCCTTACTGGATATTGTAGTTCGCTTAATTGCAGTCTCAAGCTCGCTGGGGACATCTGTTCCTATGCGGTAGATTTTCCCGCTTTTCATAGTTATTTCAACAGCATCAAAGCCGGAAATATTATAAATCCACATATATGGCCAAAACCACACCCTGATTCCCCAACCGTAATACCAATGATTTTTTACAGTTTTGGCTGAAACTATTTCTTTAATGAGAAATTTTTTATGAAAAATGCCGTAGCCAAACTTAATCCGCACATAATTTGCGTCAATCGTTACTTTAAGTGTTAAAAAAGATGCAAGAATGAATAAAACCAGGGACATTATGGCGACAACGAAGAAATTAGAGCCAATCTCTATCGAGATGACCCCGTAGAGCCATACGTAGAACACAATAAGAGCAAGTAGTATAAATAGTATCAGATATCCAATTTGGGTGTGTTTGTATGAGAGCATGAATTTATTTGTTTAATTATGTTTTCTAAAATCAGCCCAAAGCGCTATTGCCACTAAAGCCAAAAAAAGTGTGACTTCTAACCAGTTTTGTTTTTGAAAAGCTTCAATTACAGCATTCCCGAAAAGGATTGTAATCACTGCGAGGTTTGTAAATTTTAGATTCATGGGATTATTTGATTGAATAAAAAACTCTCCTTTGTATTATATTCCTATCGGTTCAAAGATGCCAACTGGCGGGGGGTTTGGTACGCAGTTGGAACTGCTATTGGACGCTTTGGTGTAGAGAATTAAAGGATTTTTTTAACAGAATACCGACTTGGCTCCAGTCAGTTTCGTGTCCGGCAGCTTCTGCTTTATCATTTAGAACCATGGCTTGGGCACGATAGTTGGCATAGTCTGTAAGAGCAGAAGTTTGCACCCCATATACTGCCGCCATGGCGGCGGCTAGGGCAACTTCACGTGAAGTTTCGTATTTATTAGGGTAGCGATCAATAAGCCACCACGCGAGTTCAAGTTCTGCTGCTTTTTTGTAATCAAATTTTTCTAGACTCTTATTTGAAACAATTTTTAGGAACTTAGATAGGTTCTTTATTATTCTTTCAGAATTTTCCCTTCCTCTGTGTAGTTTGAAATCTATAGCAGCTGTTGCCGAATAGTATGCAGCCCGCAAAGTGGCCAAGTAATTTAACCCAAAGAATTCGTGGTTGAGCTGCAAGAGTAAAATAAATAACCTAAAAAAATTATGGGAGTAATATGCTTGCCACATATTCAAGTCCAATTGAGCAACTTTGTCCGGATTAAAATGTTTTAGACCTTTTTTCACTTATTTGCGGAGGCGGTGAGATTCGAACTCACGGTACCTTGCGGTACTCCTGTTTTCAAGACAGGTGCACTAAACCTCTATGCGACGCCTCCCTGCGACACAGTTGGATATTATCAAAAAAGTGCTTTTTATGCTAGCATTTTCTTTATGAGATTCTTGGGCATTGATTATGGGACGAAGCGGATCGGAGTGTCCATATCGGATGAAATGGGCACCTTGGCCTTTCCTAAAGAGATTATTTTAAATAACGCTGACACCTATAAGCATTTAGAGAAAATAATCAAGAGTGAAAGGGTAGAAGAGATAGTGGTCGGAGAGTCGGTGGACTTTTCAGGCGCACTGAACGCTCTCTCCGCCCGGATCGACATATTTATTTTAGAACTGGAAGAGAAATTTCAAATTCCTATTCGTAAACAAAAAGAATTTCTGACCTCAGTCGAAGCGCGAAACTCCCAAAACACTAAAGAGAATTTAACCAGGTCCCAGGCGCATAGTAAAGTAAAACAAAAAAAGAGTGGTAGAATTGATGCCGGGGCAGCCGCTTTGATATTACAAAGATATTTAGATAAAATGAATAAAAACAAGAGCGCCGCGCTTTAAAGGACGATTGCGTGGCATGATTTCGTTAAATCATATGATTACCCTAGAAGAATTTAAAAAAGTTGATATTGTGGTAGGGAAAATACTCTCTGCGGAAAAGGTTCCTGATACGGACAAGCTACTTAAGCTTTCAGTGGACTTAGGGGAGTCTGCGCCACGGCAGGTAGTCTCCGGAATTTCACTTTATTTTCCGGACGAGAGTGTGCTTGTCGGGCGGAAGTGTATGTTTGTAGCAAATTTGGAACCCAGAATGATAAAAGGTCTAGAAAGTAACGGGATGCTTTTTGCAGTATCCACTGAAGAGGGAATGTTTTCATTACTCGCTCCAAGTGATGAAATCCCGGCCGGAACTCGCGCAAAATAATAGCGATACGATAATTAATATCGTATAATGTTATTATGTTTCGGAATTTATATAATAGATTCTTCCCAACTCCAAGATTCCTAGTGGCGCCGTCTTTCGGTCTAGATATTTCCGATGAGTCACTAAAGTTTGTTGAGTTTCTACCTGCAAAGAGCGGTATTAAAATGGGTCGGCACGGTGAGCGCAAGATCCCAGTCGGCATCATCGAGTCAGGTAAAATAAAAGATCCTAAAAAATTAGAAGAGGTTCTACTTTCGTTGAAAAAAGAAGAAGGTCTGGAGTCTGTCCGGGTATCTCTGCCGGAGGAGCAAGTGTATTTGTTCCGACTTCGCCTAAGTAAAGACGGGCTAGTGAATGTGCGGGAAGGCATCGAGCTTGCCCTCGAAGAGCACATACCTATTCCGGCGCAGGGAGCGATATTTGATTATGATTTATTAAGTGAAGACGACCACAGTCTTGAACTTGAGGTTGCCGCTATCCCTAAAAATATTATTGAAAATTACTTAAATGTTTTCCGAAACTGCTTTCTTTCTGTTGAATCCTTCGAGCTCGAAGGGCAGGCCATTGCGCGGGCCGTGGTAAAGCGGGGAGACCTCAATACATATATGATAGTAGATTTCGGGCAGACTCGAACCGGAATATTTATCGTCTCGCGCGGGGTGGTGGTATTTACTTCTACCCTCGACTTTGGCGGGGCGATGCTTTCCCAGATGATTGCGAAGAATTTCAATGTAAGTATAGAAGAAGCGGTGAAGATGAAAATGAAATTCGGATTAGAACGTAATATGGAGAATAAAGAAATATTTCCTGTGTTGCTAAACGGTGTTTCTATCTTGCGGGACGAAATAGTAAAACACTTTTTATACTGGCATACACATAAAGACGATGAAGGAGAGAACCGTACACCTATTAAGAAAATAATCCTGTGCGGTGGGGACTCGAACCTTATCGGGCTAGCGGAGTACTTTACTATTAGTATAAAAAGTAAGGTGGAGATCGCTGATGTCTGGGTGAATGTTGCGAAGAAAGGGAAATACATACCAGATATGCCTTTCAATGTTTCTTTATCCTTCGCGAGCGCCTTAGGGCTTGCCTTAGGAGACTTTGAGCGTCAATATTATGATTAATTTAATTCCAAATGAAGAGAAAAAGAAGAAGGTGAAGGACTTTTATTTTAGGCTTACCATTGTCTCCTTTTTTGTCTTAGGATTTTCTATGCTGATTGCTGTGGTAGCAATGCTTCCAGCGTATTTCCTCTCTGTTGAAAAGAAAAATCTAATTAACTCAAAATTGGAATTTCAGAAGAATGAACCCGTTCCCGAGATTGATAAAAAGACCACAGCCGCAGTGAGGGACTTGAAAATCAGGCTTAACCTAGTGGAAAAAACGAAGGCGAGTAGGTACATTCCATCCCAAAAAATAATTAATGAAATTATGAAAGACCGAATGTCAGACATTAAAATTACACAGATTCTCTATCAAGATGATTCCATTAAAGGCCGGACCGTGAGCATTAACGGCAGTGCTCCTTCGAGGGAGCGTCTGCTCTTGTTCAAGAGGGCGCTCGAGGGCAATACTGCTTTCAAAAAGGTTGAATTACCTATTTCAAATTTTGTGAAAGGATCCAATATCAGATTTTATTTAGGGTTAATTCCTTCGTAATATGAAAAGCAAATTTCACAAATTTAAAAAGATGCCACTCTTCTTGTCCATAATATTTTTACTGTTTTCTGCGACTGTTTTATTCCTGCTCTACAGACAAATAGAGAACAATACTTTGGATTCTAAGCAGGCGCAGGTGGCCTGGCAAGATGAATTCAATAGGCGTTCACAACTGCAGTCGCTTGAGCGCTCGCTCCGAAGCGTGGAGACGGAGCGAGCGCTACTTGAATCACATTTCATAAAGAGTTCGGACATTGTGCCCTTCTTGGAAATGATCGAGAAATCTGCTCCGAGCGTGGGCGCCACAGCTGAAGTTTCCTTGGTCGATATACCTAAGGATAATTCTGGCCTTTTGGTAGAAATGAAAGTAAATGGTAGATTCGAGTCGGTGTATAAATTTCTAACTCTACTTGAAAATTCCTCGTACGAGCTGGACTTTCTATACATCGACATCCAGCAGTCTTCGAGCGGGGATATAAAGGATTCATCGTCGCAGTGGCTCGCTACCTTTCGGGTAAAGCTACTGTCTTTTGTAGCAGGGTAGATTGAGTTTAAGAAATCAAATGGAAATAAAATTTTTTAAAACTAAAAAGATTTGGGGGAAAGGAGGGATTCATGCCAACCCAGACATTTTCTGGAATATTCTTCAGGGCGGAGCTTTTTTTATTGTTGTTTCTTCTGGCATTTTTGGTTTCTACCTTTTTAAGGGGATAAATCAAGAATTTATTTTGTCGAATGAGAATATAAATATAGAAGTGGAAACAATTAGTAAGGAAAGAATTGATAAGGCCTTAGAATACTTTAGAGAGAAGAGTAAAACTTCGACAAGTATCGTGAATTCTCCGTCACCTATTATTGACCCTGCGAGGTAAAAGTGTTAGTTTAAATCTATGCGCGGTTAGCTCAGTTGGTAGAGCAACCCCTTTACACGGGGAGGGTCGGGGGTTCAAGTCCCTCACCGCGCACCAGCGCTAGCGAGCGAACTGCTTCCTCGGCGGGGTGTGATAGTAGTAAAATAGAAGCAGTTGTGGAAAACTAAAATCGCAACCAAATTTGTATAAAAGACATGGATCAAAATAATGAACCACCGAAAATAGTGTTTGAGGGTGAAGAATTCCAGCACTCTGCTCGATCTTTTCAAACGCCAGTACCAAAAATCATTCAGTGGGTAATAAAATATTCCGGCGGATATGTTAAAGATGAACAGCAAGCAAGTTATGTTTTGATTGGGTTTGTGGTTGTGGCCATGTTGCTTTCCTTTTACTTAGTTTTTGCTCGGGGACAAGGAGAGGTGGATATGAACGCATTAAAAAATATGCAGATAATACACCCCGATATAATTGTTCGCTAAAAACAAAATGTATCCCAAAAATCAATCAGGATTCACTCTCATAGAGCTTTTGGTTGTAATCGCTATTATCAGCATACTTTCTTCTGTGGTGCTTGCTTCTCTAAGTACCGCTAGAGCAAAAGCTCGTGATGCCAAAACGAAATCAGACATTCATCAGATAAAGTTAGCATTATACTTGGCACGAGATGCAAGCTCAGATGGGCGATTCCCAGGAGTTGCCAACACTTGGCAATGCTTAAAGCCAAGTGGTACATGTGGGGGAGGAGAATACTCAGGTAATTCGACTATAACCAGCGCGCTTGCTCCTTTTATGCCGACGATACCTAAGCCATACGGCCCCCCAGGTAGCTATATGTATGACGCATATCTTTACTATCCATATCATCCTGGTGGTTTTCCAGTCGGCACGTACATACTATATGCACTTGAGGCTGATTCTTCGCCTAGCAGTTGTGTAGGGTATTTTGTTGGGGCACTTGAAGCAGGATACTACTATTGCATTCATTTGATTGAACCTAATTAAGCATATTTTGAATTACCACTGAACTCGGTCGGAGGTATAAAGTTTCAATCCACCACAAAACACCGAGAGGAAGCGCCTCGTCTCGCCACGAGGACGGAGAAAAGAGTAAACAAAAATGTTAAAATAAGATTGCTCTTTTAGTAGTCTGAAGCGGCGAAGCAAAACCAAAAATTTCCTTTCCATTTTTTGTCGGCTCCCCCCACCCCCGTCGAAAATCTAAAATTAAGGAAGGAAAATTTTTGGTTTTGCTCCCGCGACCGAAGGGAGCGGACGAGGCGTGCAGAATTGGCGTTGGCACGCCCTCAGCGCGTGCGACATCATTTGTTTTGGAAGTAGGTGCGAGTTTGGTACAATACAGACACCAGCGCTAGCGAGCGATGTAGTCGCCAAGTCCCAGAGCGCACACCAGCTGTCCATCAAAATGCCTTCGTAGTTCAATGGATAGAACGAGGCTCTTCTAAGGCCTTGATGTAGGTTCGATTCCTACCGAAGGCACCACAAACGAACTAAAAGGTTTTTTCAAAGCCAGAAGGTGGGACGCGCGAAGCGCGTCCCACTGATTTCCCCCCATTTTTCCAAACGAATTTGGAGCACCGCCTTCGGCGGTGCGCACTGTCTTTTCGCCAAGAAGCA